>CAYJIW010000245.1:0-1027 GCA_964370335.1 uncultured Deferribacteraceae bacterium | reverse complement strand
CTTGCCCAAGTGTACTTTTGCCTAAGTAGCCATTTATTTCGATAACACGTTCTTTATCACGACGTTTAATTTCTGAAAATGCTTTAACCTCAACAATATCGCCTAGTTCGCTAATAGCGACTAATCCCTTTGGAGATGCTACATATATATTTTCGAAAACTTGTACGCTATTTCTTGAGTATTCGTTTAAAAGCACGTTAATATCGTATGTTTCGCCACTATCTCTATAGATATTAGTTGTATCGCCAAAAACAGATGCCCTAACTGCCGAACCAATTTGTGCGTTGTTTATACCGTACAAGTTAAGTTTTTCTTGGTTTGGTATAAAGCGTTTCTCATTTTTTGGCAACTGATATGATGAATTAAGCGAACGAAATACACCTAGCTCTTGTAATTTTGTTTCTACTTCTTGCGAATATGCAATTAGCTTGTCGTAATCTTTACCATACATGTTTAATGTAATATCTGCGCCACCAGGACCACTATCGCCACGCGTCATATCTATTGTTATTTCTGGTATTTCAGAAATTTCATCAGTAAGTATCGCAATCAAGTCTAAATCTGACATATGCGGACGCTCTGCAACTGGTATTAAGTTTACTAGCAATGTAGCATTAGTTTCGCCATTTTCACCTATACGAGCAACTGTAGAAAATACCTCTGGGTGCTTTCTAACTATTTCATCAATTTGTGCTGTTCGTTCAGTTGTCTTTTCTATTGTAGAGCCTTGTGGAGTTTTTATCACAATGCTTATTTCGTCCATGTCACTTGCTGGTGAAAACTCAACACCAACATGCATAACAACCATTATTGAGCTAAACATCAGCGCTATTGATAGCACTACTGCAATTATCTTAAATCGCCAAAAGAAGTTGAAAAATGGTTTATAACTGTTAACAAAAAAGTCATTAATAGCCTTTGACATTCGCTCACTAATACCATAATTGCTAGGCTTCATAAACTTTGCTATAAGCATTGGCGTAAGTGTAAAGGATATAATAATAGACAATATTGTTGCAAAAACAAC
>CAYJIW010000244.1:0-1055 GCA_964370335.1 uncultured Deferribacteraceae bacterium | reverse complement strand
ACAAGCTATATCTAAAGATGAAAATACATGCTTTGTAGTAATTGATCCTACAAAATTTATCAACTTATTAAGCTGTATTGCTGCTTGTCCGTTTGCTAAACCACAAATAGCAGATGACAACCAAGAACCTACAAAGCAACCTAGCTGGGCTGTTCAACACCCTGCACAAAAATGTACTATGTGTCTTGATAGACTAGCTGCTGGTGAAAAGCCTGCTTGCGTTACATCTTGTGTTGGCCGTGCGTTAGACCACGATACAGTTGACAACATTACTAGCAGATACCCTGACGCTGTTAAGTTATCAGAAACAGATGCAGACTTTGATTATGCTTACACTAGCAACAAAACTGCTACTGGACCTAACTTCTACGTTAAGAAGAAAACAGCTCAACCTGCTATACACAAAGGTACAAGCTACCAAGGTTAATAGTAATTAAGTTTCAAAAAAATATAAGAAAGCCCTGCATGACGGGGCTTTCTTTATTTAATAAGTTACAACTAAGGGGCAAAAATGACTGAAATAGAAATACAACAACTTGAAGTTATCAACAAAAGTAGAGGGGCGTTTTATACGTTCTTTGGTAAGTGCTTTCATGAACAACCAAGTGATGTTTTATATAATATGATTGCTGAAATGTTACCGCATATCAATGCAGTCGCTACTACTACTGAAAATGATAATATGATAAACGCATATAATAATGTGAAAAAGTTTATTGATACTCGCAACTCTTTAAGTGGCAACGAACGTACTGAATTTGAAAACAAACAACTACGTGCTTATACATCCATGTTTGCGCTTGGCAAAGGGATTATTGGCGACGAGTCTACATATAAATCGGTGCATAAGTTTGTTATGCAAGAGCCATACTCAGATATGATAGTGCGACTTAGAAAACATGGTATGGAACTATCAAAAGAGTTTAGAGAGTATGAAGACCATGTTTCTGTCGAATTAATTTTCTTGGGTATATTATCATACCGTATGCAAGAATTAGTATCAACTGACGAAGCAAAATATGCAGAACTACTTGAGGAGCAATATAACTTTCATA
>CAYJIW010000243.1:0-1080 GCA_964370335.1 uncultured Deferribacteraceae bacterium | reverse complement strand
ATTGAAGGGACTATATTAGATGTTCAAGTTATGACACGTCGCGATATATCAAAAGCTAACCGTGCTGAAATGATTGAACAACAAGAAGCTGAAAAAATAAACGCTTTATACGCAAAAGAAGTTGTTGCTATCGAAAATGCTAGAAAAGATGGCATTATTAACTTTTTAGTTGGCAAAAAATTGAAAGGTGCTTCTGGTGATTTAGCTAGTGGTACAGTATTAAGCAACGAAAATCTTGCTGAGCTAACTTTCCATGATTTGAAAAACTTAAAAGTTGATGATAATGGCTACGAAGCATTACTTGCTACACTATCAGAAACGTATGAAGAACACAGAAAAGCAGCTGATGATAAGCTAAAAGATAGACGTAAGAAAATCGAAAAAGGCGATGAATTATCAGCAGGCGTACTAAAATCTGTTAGAGTTTATATCGCTATCAAACGTCGTTTATCTGTTGGTGATAAGATGGCAGGTAGACACGGTAACAAAGGTGTTGTTTCTAGGATATTACCAGAAGAAGATATGCCTTACTTACCAGATGGTACACCAGTAGAGCTTGTATTAAACCCACTATCAGTACCTTCACGTATGAATATTGGACAGATTTTAGAAACTCACTTAGGTTGGGCAGCAAAAGCACTTGATAAACACGTTACTACAGAAGTGTTTAACGGTGCAAAAGAGTCTGATATTAAGTCAATGTTAAAAGAGGCTGGATATAACGAAGATGGTCAAACAATATTGTTTGATGGTAGAACTGGCGATAAGTTTGAACAAGAAGTTACTGTTGGTATCATGTATATGTTAAAACTTCACCACTTGGTTGATACGAAAATCCATGCTCGTTCAACTGGTCCATACTCATTAGTTACACAGCAACCACTTGGTGGTAAAGCACAATTTGGTGGCCAAAGACTTGGGGAGATGGAAGTTTGGGCGTTAGAGGCATACGGTGCTGCAAACATACTACAAGAAATGTTAACTGTAAAATCGGATGACGTTGAAGGTAGAACAGCAGTATATGAAGCAATCGTTAATGGTAACTTTAGCTTTACGCCAAGTATGCCTGAATCGTTTAAC
>CAYJIW010000242.1:0-1109 GCA_964370335.1 uncultured Deferribacteraceae bacterium | reverse complement strand
TGTAACGATATACTTGCGAAAATATCATATGCTTTTAGCTTTGCTTGTTTGTGCCTATGGGCTGTGAAATAGCGTTAATATTGCTTTGCGGTGTTGTGCGCCCTCGTTTTAACGAACATACTCGTCACTAAACACTTATTTGTAGACATATTAGTAAAAATCAATTATAAGTATCTATGCGAATAATGATTAAAGTCACACTATTTTTGGCAGTTGTTATTTTAATTATAATGATACCTGCTGTTACTGCCATCTGGCAAAATGCACAACGTAGCATTATGGAACAAGCCCATACACGTGCGAAAACAATTTATGAAATGATTGTTATTACTCGCCAATGGGTTGCCGAAAATAGAGATAGAATTGAGCCTGTACCTGCTGTTGCTACTAAGGAGCTATCTCAGTATGCAGATGTTATGACGTCGTTCAAGTTTCACATATCTAGCGACAAACTAACTAATCCTGAAAATGCGCCTACTGATTTTGAAGTCACAGCTATGGAGCATTTGCGTCTAGGTGCAGAAGAATTTTTTAAAGTATGTAAAGATGAGGAGCTTGGCAACGTATATAACTATGCTGCGCCACTACTTATTAATGAATCATGCCTCGATTGCCACGCAATGCAAGATTATCGTGTTGATGACTTTCGTGGTGTTATCTCGATATCATTCCCTATGAACGATATTGAAGAATCTTTTGAGCAAAGCAATTCCTTCATGCTATATGTTATGATTATTAGCCTTATACTTGTTGTTGCTACAGTATGTTTTCTTATTTATCTTTTAATTACTAGGCATTTACTTGTGCTTACTAACGCCGCTAAAAATATTGAGTTAGGGATTGTGAGTAACACAGATATAAAAACAAGTGACGAGATACAAGATTTATCAGAAGCTTTTGACTCCATGTCACTAAAAATCATCACTAACGAAGAAATATTAAAAGCAAAGCTTGATGAAGCTGTTGAAAAATATAAAAACCTTGTTGGCGAACTTGATGATAAAAACAAAAAACTTAACTCGCTCAATCAGCTAAAGACAGACCTACTCGACTCTGTAGCACACGAGATTAGAACTCCGCTTACAAAAATCTTATCATATTCTGAACTA
>CAYJIW010000241.1:0-1146 GCA_964370335.1 uncultured Deferribacteraceae bacterium | reverse complement strand
GAATATTCATACAACAAGCGATAAAGATTTACTTATTGGTAAATCTGGTCAAACTATTGATGCTATGCAATATCTTGTTGAAAAGATGCTTGATATTGATAGCACGTCTAAACTTGAGGTTATAGTTGATGTTGATGGATATAAAGAAAAAGTTATTGACCAAAACATCGAGAAAGCATTAAAAATGGCAAAAGAAGTAGTTGCAACTGGTAAGCCTGCAAAGTTACCACCTATGCCAGCTACAATGCGCAAATCTATACACATAGCTTTACGTGATGTATCAGATGTTACTACTGTATCAACTGGTGTTGGTCAGTTAAAAAGTATAAATATTATACCAGACAAAAAGAATAAAAAGTAACAAAATAGGGGGTGGCAATATGCTTTCAGCACCGAAACTTTTATTATTAGCTTTAGTTATTGCTGGGGTATTTGTTTTTTTTAGACGTGCAGATAACAAGGCTAAACAAGCTGAGCAAAAGCGACAAGAGGAAGAAAAACAATCTCAAAAAGCACTAGAGATGAAGCAAGATCCTGTGTGTAATGCTTTTGTTGAGGAAACAACTAACCACAAAGTAAAGCTATATGATAGTATCTATTACTTTTGTAGTGAAGATTGTAAAAACAAGTTTATTGAACAACATAAAGGTAGTTAATATAAAAAAACAGCACTTAAATAGTGCTGTTTTTTTATAGATATTCTAATTATTAAGTGAATAAGCTATAATGCACATTCACCTATTAATACTTATTTTGGTATATAAGTGCTATCTTGGATATACTCAGTAACGATTATTTTGTCAAATTCAGAGTGGCTATCAATAGCATACGCTTTTTTCTCATCATCAGATAATGATTTGTCAGCTAAAATCGCTTGTGAGATTTCTTTTACAATAATTTTATAAACATCTTCAGATGATGTAAATAATACTTCATTCAACATCCAAGTGAATTTAAGGTTGCCAACTCTTTCGCCGCCAGTGTCAGTAATTCCTTTAAAAATATACTCGTGCTTTTTCTCTAAATAGTTAGCCGATGCTCCCTCAGGTTCTGTAATAGCAACCATAATAAAGTAACTGTGCGTTTCATGTACAAACATAATTCTCTCTCCTATGACGTATTTAATACATATATTCATAATATACT
>CAYJIW010000240.1:0-1150 GCA_964370335.1 uncultured Deferribacteraceae bacterium | reverse complement strand
AGAATAAGAGCAACAACTAATGCGTAAATTGCTAATGATTCGACAAGTGCAAGACCGATGATCATAACAGTTAAAATTCTGTTACCAGCACCAGGGTTACGAGAGATACCTTCAACCGCGCCACCAATAGCACGACCCATACCAATACCAGTACCAAGTGCAGCAAACCCGATTGCTAAACCAGCACCTAAAAAGATTGCCCATGCAGATTCGCCTTGTTTTAGCGCCTCTTGAGCGAAAGCAGAAGTTGCAGTCATAGCCATGATTGCAGTAAATAGAACTTTACGTAATGCGTTTTTCATTACATCCTCCAAATATTTTTATGTGCTTATAAGAGCACCACTTTATAAATTATAACTATTTAGTTATTATTTTTATTATGTTTTATAGCTTACGCTATTGCGTTATCGCTTAACTAGCTTTTTATGGATTGCCACGTCGCGTTGCTTCTCGCAATGACGTATTTAACAAACAACGCTAAACTAAGTTAATTTTAAGGTTATTTTTATATTCTAGCTAGGCGGCTTGAGCAATCCCGAATGAGTGTACAAATAGGTACTCGATTGAGGGATTGCGAAGTCAATAACGACACAACAACGCCAAACAGCAAATAACTCTAAACTAAGTTAATTTTAAGGTTATTTTTTATTCTGGCTAGGCGTACCGGAAAAAGCCGAATGAGTGTACACCGAAACGTACTCGATTGAGGCTTTTAAGGAACAACAACGCCAGAATGAAAAAGAACTTAAAATTAATGTGCTTCTTCTAGTGCGCCGGCTATATAAACCATAGTCAGCATCATAAACACAAACGCCTGCAACGTACTAGCAAATGTAGCCAGAAAAAACATTGGCAACGGTACTAGGAACGGTACAAGTACGAACAATATAGCGATAACTAAATCTTCACCCGCAATGTTACCAAACAGACGCATAGTAAGCGAAAGTGGTCTTGCGATATGTCCGATAAGCTCG
The DNA here is from genome assembly GCA_964370335.1 of uncultured Deferribacteraceae bacterium. Taxonomy (GTDB): domain Bacteria; phylum Chrysiogenota; class Deferribacteres; order Deferribacterales; family Mucispirillaceae; genus CAYJDR01. The sequence continues at coordinate 176 of CAYJIW010000240.1, read as the reverse complement.
ATAATAAGCATAAACGGTGCTAACCATGCAATAGGTCCTAAAAAGTGTTTAATGTAGCTAGCGCCATGTTTTTTTATACCGATAAAGTTGTATAGTAGGAACACGCAAAGTGCTGGTGCAGCAGTAGTGTTCATATTAGAAGTAGGAGCAGCACCGCCCGGGATAAGTCCCATATA
>CAYJIW010000239.1:0-1182 GCA_964370335.1 uncultured Deferribacteraceae bacterium | reverse complement strand
TTCTACAATAGGTATCCTTGCTATCATTGATGATGCAGATATACGCATTGAATTAACAGAACTTATTGATATTGCACTTAGCAACTTCAACAATAAATTAAAGTTTGATTATGACGAAACTAAACAAAAGCTTATTGCGTTCGTCATGCAAAGATTGAAGCAAATACTTGTTACTAAAGGAATTGATAGCGAAATTATTGATGCTATCATGCACATCACTAGCGATGCTGTATCGCTTGAAACGCTTGCTAAAGTACTTACGAGTGCAAAAGGTAGCGACGAATTTGTCTTGATTGCTGGCAGTTATAAGCGTATAAATAATATATTAAAGAAAATTAAACATACTGATACAAAATATGACGAAAAGCTATTTGAAACTAGCGAAGAAAAAGCTGTTAGCGATATTATTAAATCACAAAATATTATATCGCTTATGCAATCAGAAAAATATAGTGATGCACTTACAGAGTTGCTAAAATTTGCGCCTGCTGTTGAAGCATTCTTTGCTAATGTTATGGTCATGGCTGATGATGAAAAAGTGAAGCAAAACAGGTTAAACCTTATCGCATCGCTTAGACATATATTTAATTCGGTATGCAATTTTGACGCAATTTCATAATACGATAACAAGGTGATATATGAAAATTATTCAAGTTATTGAGGAGTATTGCAACTGTCACGTACTATCGGCAGTGATACGTTCGTTTGACGAAGCAAAAGTCATTTATATATCTAACAATAATAGCAATATTGACTTGACTAAAACTAAAAGCACTACTGTAAATGACGGTCATACAACGCTTGATATATCATCTATAGCAAAAGATGGCACTACAGAATACCATATAGAACTTATGAATAAGCTTATGTTATGCATTATCGAGTCGCAAGCATCTTGGGAAATTCAAGATATTTTTTCACGCTTTAATGCAATATCTAACGAAGATGTTAGCCTTACAGACCACATAGACCAAACACTTACTACACTTGTCAAGTCTGGCTTATTTAAAAAAGTTGCAATACTTTTTTATAACGAGCGTAGAAGTGAACTACGTGGCGTACATATTGCCAGCACGCAAGAATATAGCGACAAAGATATTGCATTGTTTAGAACGCTTAGGCTAGATATAGCGCCTGATGTGCTTGAAAAATTATGCTCTGATAAGCATACATACTTTTCTG
>CAYJIW010000238.1:0-1188 GCA_964370335.1 uncultured Deferribacteraceae bacterium | reverse complement strand
CAGGTGTTAAACCATATGGGCAAGCACGTTCTGATATGCAAATAATTAGAGAATTGGCTAAAATTGTATTCGCAGACGATCAAGAGTTAATTGATAACTTTGACCATGATGACCACTGGTATGTAAATGAAATTATTACTAACCCAGCTAATAACTTTGCAATCAACGGAATACCTGATTATGCAACACTTAAAGAGAAAAAAGCTATACGTCCTGCATCTATAGTTTCTCCATTTGTGCCACTGCATAACCATGAATTTTTAGGAACGCAAGCTGCCTACAAACGTGCTAAAATCTTTATTACAGACTGGAACCAACCAGCAGCAAAACCATTATATGCAAATGGTAGATCATACCCATATATTGACCAAGCACCTAACCCAGCAAGAGATTTGTTCCGTGGGCCATTCCCAAGATATATTCCTGCGTTAAATAGCCATCTTGAACCACTAGAAGATTTCACAAATATTCCAGCAGATTATCAAGAAAAACGTGATAATTACTCACTCTGTGCTATTCAATATAAAGTGCTTAGGACTATCCACTCATCGTTTACATTCTTATCTTGGATTAGGGAAGCATTTGGCGATGTCGCTGTTGTATTAATGCACCCAGAAGATGCACTTGCACGTGGCATCGTAAACGGTGATACAGTTACAGTGTATAACGAATTAGGCTCGATAGAGCGTGTTGCAGCAGTATCTACAGCAATTAAGCAAGGTGTAGTTGGACTAGAGAATGGCTGGTGGGATAAATATGGTAAATTATCTGCAAGTACAATAGCTGCAGAATTACCTGATCCGCTTGGACATGCTCATACTCACAACAACACACTTGTTGAAATCAGAGTGGGAGGCTTATAATGAACGAAAGACTTGGATTTTTAATAAATACAAAATATTGCAATGACTGTAAAACATGCGAAATAGCCTGTAAAATGGAACGTAAGCTTGAATCTGGCTATAAATGGCGCAAGGTACGTAATGTAGTTAAGTTTAACCCAGCAACTACAAGCTCTATGAATGAAAACTTAAATAAAACATTCAACGTAACAATGAGTTGCAACCACTGTGCAGAGCCTGCTTGTGTTGATGCATGCCCAATGTACGCTTACAAAAAAATGCCAAACGGTGCTGTTGTTCAAGATTACAATTTATGTATCGGCTTTACAAAATGTGTTGGCGCATG
>CAYJIW010000237.1:0-1195 GCA_964370335.1 uncultured Deferribacteraceae bacterium | reverse complement strand
TCTTCATTTAGCTTTGCATATTTAGCTTCTTCTATTCCATCTTTACGTGATGGATTATAGTAGTAAATATCTGCATAAACGAGTGTGCCAAGGAGTAAAACTCCTAGCACTAATAGTAATGTGCCACTAATCATTATTCACCTTTCATAGTTTCAGTTAATGCTTTATCTTGTGTCCAGCCTGAAATTGCAGGAGTATATGAAACGAAATAATATACGCCCCATAAAATCAAACCTAGAAACAGTATTACCCAGCCGATAGGTAGCTTGTGAGCTGTATCTTCCCTAGTCATAGCTTGGATATCGTCTTGCTCGTCGAATTGTGTCATAATATCCTCCTACATATTTCCAGATTTTGCAGCTAAGCTACGTGCATAAGTTACTAAGCTCCATACATCATTTTTAGTCATAAAGTTGATGTGTGATGGCATAGCGCCTTCAATACCGTTAGCTATTGATATAAACAGTTGCCCATCAGAAGCATCTGAAGTTGCAAGCACATCCATACCGCTAGCGATAGGAGTACCTTCACCGTTTACACCGTGACAGTTAGCGCAATCTCTGTTAAATAGTACTTGCCCTCTTCTCATAGCGTTTTCGTCATTTGCTAATGGATTTGTAGCCATTTCGTAGTCAGCATCTGAAACCGCTACATAAGATGTACGAGGAACAGCAGTACCAATAATTTGCATATATGCAACAAGTGCATCTAGTTTAGTTGTAGTTTTTAAATCAGCAATATCTTCTGCAGTATATGGCATTTTAAGCATTTTCATAGACTTTTCAGTAACAGCAACATCAACCATATCATTTTTTAAACGCCCATAAGTAGGCATGTTAGATAATGGAAAAAATGCTTCTGGATTTTCAAAGTGAGCATAATGCCAGTCATCAGAATATTTACCACCGATACGAGCTAAATCTGGACCAGTACGTTTAGAACCCCATAAGAATGGACGCTCATAATAGTTTTCGCCAGCTTTAGAGTAATCGCCATAAGCAATAACATCAGCTTTAAGTGGACGAACTGTTTGTGTATGACAGTTAAAGCAACCTTCTGCTTGATAAACGTTACGTCCAGCAAGCTCAACAGCTGTGTACGGTTGTAAATCAGCTAGTTTTGGGTGCATATCTTTCATCATCATCGGTACGAATACTGTAATGATTGTACCAATAAGAATAACAACTGCAGCTAG
>CAYJIW010000236.1:0-1231 GCA_964370335.1 uncultured Deferribacteraceae bacterium | reverse complement strand
GTCTCTAAACGATGGCGATATGAAAGCAACACCTAAAACTTCAGCAACGCCAAGCACGATACCACCAACAACTGCACCCGGTATAGAGCCGATACCACCAAGAACAGCAGCAACAAATGCTTTTAAACCGTATATTATGCCGATGTTTGGATCGGCTATGTTGTAATATGTACCAACAAGCACACCAGCAATACCAGCTAAACTTGAACCTAGTAAAAATGTTTATGATATTGCTTTATCAGGATTGATACCCATCAGTCTAGCAGTTTCAGCGTTATGCAAAACAGCCCTTATAGATAGTCCAAACTTAGTTTTGTTGATTGTATAAAATAATATACCCATTAATATAAATGAAACAACAATGATAAACGCTTGAGATAACGAAAAGTTGAACCCTAGAAACGAAAAGATTTTTTCTGGTATAAGTTTAGGGAAAACTTCTCTAGATGGTCCTTTAATCAACACCACCATATTTGAAATGATAATAGACATACCAATAGCGCTTATTAATGCGTTGATACGTGAGTTACCTGTAGAGTTTGCCTTGTTTACTTTATTCCTGATTAATAAAACTATTAACGACAATACGATAAATGCGCCTATCCAAAAAGCTGGCGATAGTAAAGTGTTTGCAATATCACCAGTAGCAAATACTGCAATGCCGATGATAATAACTAGCCCAGATGCAGAAACGATAGCCGCCTTTGCAGAGGGGTCACGAAGCGGTCGATATGCAATACGCTCGACAACAATGCCTAGTATGCCACAAGTTACCATTGCAACTATGATAGCTACAATAAAACTATCAGTAATCCACATGGTAGCAAGTAGCCCAGAAAATGCGCCTATCATAAATATATCGCCGTGTGCAAAATTTATTAGCTTCAATATGCCATAAACCATTGTGTAGCCAAGTGCTATTAACGCATATATGCCACCAATAGTCAGCCCATTTAGTAATTGTTGAATAAAAGTTTCCAACTTGATAATCCTCTTATATTTATTTTATATCTTTACCCGTAAAATACATAACGCCAGCCTCAAATATTTTAGTATTTGTATTTGCATATGCGTTATTTATGTGTACGCCAGAGCCAACACGTTCTGCATGTCCCATTCTGCCAAGCACCTTGCCATCAGGCGAACAAATGCCCTCGATAGCATAATCTGCACCGTTAGGGGTGTATGGTGATTGCATAGTAATGTTGCCGTTCAAGTCGCAATATTGGAA
>CAYJIW010000235.1:815-1232 GCA_964370335.1 uncultured Deferribacteraceae bacterium | reverse complement strand
TAACGATTATCTTAAAAGCGCTAATGCAAGCAAACTTGTTATCGGGTTATCTGGCGGTATAGATTCTGCTGTTGCGGCCGCTATCGCAGTAGATGCTGTTGGTAGCGAAAATGTTTACGTATATTTTATGCCATACGTTACATCTAACCCTATATCGAAAACTATTGCAGAAGAAGTCGCAAAAAACTTAAATTTGTCATTAACGACGATAGATATTACTAAAATAGTTGATGCGTTTTTTCTTAACGATAGCAACATGTCACCACTTAGGAAAGGCAACATAATGGCACGTGTACGCATGACAAACTTGTTTGATATGGCGCAAAAACATGGCGCATTAGTTGCTGGCACATCTAATAAAACAGAGTGCTTGCTTGGATATGGCACATGGTATGGCGATACGGCATCATCAATAAA
>CAYJIW010000235.1:0-805 GCA_964370335.1 uncultured Deferribacteraceae bacterium | reverse complement strand
TTATAAGTTGCCACAATCTGTTATTGATAGAGAGCCTAGCGCAGACCTATGGGAAGGACAAACAGACGAGCAAGAACTGGGCATCACATATGCCGATGCTGATAGCTTGCTATATGCAATATTTGATAAGCAACTATCGCCAGAAACTGTTAATGACCAGTTTGATAAAACGCTGATAGATAGCGTTGCAAAACGTGTTATTAATAACGAATTTAAACGCCACACAGCATATGTTTGCGGTGAGGAACTTAGCTACACAAATAGCTATGCTGACATAATTAAAAAATATATTTAGTAAATTTTACATAGTATAAAGGTTAGGAGATGTAAATGAATTATAACGGTAGCCACGAAAAGAAAATTACAGGCGAAGCACTTACGTTTGATGATGTACTTGTTATCCCGGCACACTCTGCTGTATTACCATCAGAAGTTGATACTACAACACATTTAACTAAAAAGATTGTGTTAAATATACCATTAGTATCTGCTGCAATGGACACAGTTACAGAAGCAAGGCTTGCTATTGCAATAGCACAAGAAGGCGGATTAGGGTTTATCCATAAAAATATGTCTATCGAACGCCAAGCTGATGAGGTCGATAAAGTAAAGCGTTCTGAAAGCGGAATGATTGTTGACCCGATAACTATCGAGCCTGATAAAACTGTTGCCGATGCGCTAGCGCTTATGACTAAGTATAAAATATCTGGCATACCTGTCACAAAGAAAGGCTTGCTGACTGGTATCTTGACTAACCGTGACTTACGATTCGTAAAGAATAATGAAGGCAAAGTTTCTGACTACA
>CAYJIW010000234.1:0-1256 GCA_964370335.1 uncultured Deferribacteraceae bacterium | reverse complement strand
CGAAGTCATCACCACCAAGGAATGTGTCGCCGTTAGTAGATAAAACTTCAAATACGCCATCGCCAAGCTCTAGTATAGATACGTCGAAAGTACCGCCACCTAAATCGTATACTGCGATTTTTTCTTCGCCTTTCTTTTCTAAACCGTATGCTAACGCAGCCGCTGTTGGCTCGTTGATTATACGTAATACGTTTAAGTTAGCAATCTTACCAGCATCTTTAGTTGCTTGACGTTGTGCATCGTTAAAGTATGCTGGAACAGTAATAACTGCATCAGTAACAGTTTCGCCAAGATAGTCTTCAGCAGTTTGCTTAATTTTTTGTAAAATCATAGCAGAAACTTCTTGTGGCGCATATTTTTTACCATCAACTTCAATCCATGCATCGCCGTTATCTGCTGGCACTATATTATATGGAAGATGTTTTTTTGCGCCTTCTGCTTCTTTAGAATTAGCCTTACGCCCAATAAGACGCTTAATACTAAAAATTGTATTTTCTGGGTTAGTAACTGCTTGACGTTTTGCAAGCGAACCAACTAACCTATCGCTATCAGTAAACGCAACGATAGATGGTGTAGTTGCAGTACCTTCAGCGTTGAATATGACTTTTGGCATACCGTTTTCCATAACAGATACAACGGAGTTTGTAGTTCCTAAGTCGATACCAATTACTTTTCCTTGTGACATATTATATTCCTCCTAAATCGAATAATTATTTGTTTTTATTAACTTTTACTTTCGCATGTCTAATAACACGGTCGTGTAATATATAACCTTTTTGTAAACTCATTGTTATTACATTATCTTCAAAATCTGGATTGTTATCCATAATCATAGCATCGTGAAACGCTGGGTCAAACTTTTCGCCCAGTTCAGAATTAATTTCTTCTATGCCATACTTTGTTAGCGTATCTTTAAATGATTTAATTATATTTAACTCTAGCCCCTGACGTAATGGCGAACCTTCATCAGTATGGCTTAATGTAAGCTCAATATTATCAAGCACAGGCAAGAAGTCTGTAACAATTGCTTGGCTAGCGTACTTTTGTTTATCTTCCATTTCTTTTTGCATACGCTTTCTATAGTTATCAACGTCAGCTGCCTTGCGTAAATAATCATCTTTTTGCTTAAACAGTTCTTGTTCAAGATGTTCTACTTGCTTTTGAAGTATGACTAATTCACTATCAATTATTTCTACTTCAACATCTTCAATATCTTGCTCCATTTCTTGATCTAACTCTAATTCTTGTTTTTTACT
>CAYJIW010000233.1:0-1256 GCA_964370335.1 uncultured Deferribacteraceae bacterium | reverse complement strand
GGTAACAGAACAGGTGGTTATCAAGGCAACCGTGACGGCAACAGAACAGGCGGATACCAAGGCAACCGTGATGGCAACAGAGATGGTAACAGAACAGGTGGCTACCAAGGTAACCGTGATGGCAACCGTCCACCATTTAATAAAGATAGGAACGCACCAAATAACAGGTTTGGTTCTGATAGCGGTTCACTAACGCTTACGCAAGAAGAAGAACGTAAACGTATCATCAAAAAGAAAGAAGATGATGCACATAAGGATAAAGACAAAAAAGCTGTTAAGCCTAAAAAAGATAATAAAAACACTACTAAGAGTTGGGCAAAAACTATTAATGAAGGTATGGACGAATTAAATATCGAAAAAGAAATCGATACACCGACTATCAACCCAAATATTGATATTTCGGATTTAATTAGTGTTGACCAGCCACGCCCGAACCAGCGTAGTAGCCGTCGTGGTAACTTTGATAGAAAAAACAGAAGAAAGGGCGGTGGCGATAAGTCACAACAAAATGTGTTTGTTCGCCCAGAACGTGTTGAAATAGGCGAGCGTATCGTTCTGTCTGAATTTAGTGCGATGATTGGTGTTAAGGCTACTGAGCTTATCAAAAAACTTTTTGGTATGGGTTTAATGGCTACTGTAAACCAATCTATTGACGCTGACACAGCTCAACTTATTGGTATGGATTATGGTATCGAAGTTGTTATGAAAACTATCACAGAAGATGATTTACTTCCAACATATGTTGATAAAGATGAAGATCTTAGCAAACGTCCACCAATTGTTACAGTTATGGGACACGTCGACCATGGTAAAACATCATTGCTTGATGCTATCCGTTCAACAAGCGTTGCTACTGGCGAGGCTGGCGGTATTACTCAACATATTGGTGCTTATGAAGTTGAAAGTGCTAGCGGTAAAATCATATTCCTAGATACACCGGGGCATGAAGCGTTTACTACACTACGTGCTAGGGGTGCGTTATTAACTGATATCGTTATATTAGTTGTTGCAGCCGACGATGGCGTTAAACCGCAAACTAAGGAAGCTATCGACCATGCTAAAGCAGCAGGCGTTAAGATAGTCGTTGCTATAAACAAGATGGATAAAGAGGGCGCTAACCCTGATAACGTAAAAGCTCAATTATCAGAGCATGAAATTATATCAGAAGAATGGGGTGGCGAATACCAGTTCCAAGAAATATCTGCTAAGCAACGTACAGGTATTGATGATTTACTCGAGCGGGTACTGCTAGAAGC
>CAYJIW010000232.1:0-1269 GCA_964370335.1 uncultured Deferribacteraceae bacterium | reverse complement strand
AAATATATTATCAATTTTCTTTTCATCAATGCCGACGCCTGTATCTTCAATAATTATGCGGATAGTGATATTGTCGTCGTCGCCTGCAATCTTCCTTGCAGATAGTGTAATAGTGCCATGTGCAGTAAATTTCTTACTATTTAACAACAAGTTATCAAGTATGCGGACTAGATGTGTATAGTCACCATATACATTAATAAAAGTAGACATGTCAATATCTTGATTGAATTCGATACCTTTTGAAAGAATGAGTGGCTCATATACATTAATAGCATCAGAAAAAACATCTTGTAAGCTTATAGATGATAAATTTAACTTAAATGTTTTTGCATCCATTTCAGCATAATCTAGTAGGTCGCTAACAACATTTAATAAGTTATTTGCAGAGTCTTGTGATTTATTTATATATTCTGCGATTTTTTCATCTGTATTTGCCATTAATGCTAATTTATTCATGCCAATAATGCCATTTAATGGTGTTTTAAGCTCGTGCGATATTTGTATTAAAAAATTGCTCTTAATACGAGAAGATTCAATTGCCCGTTCTTTAGATAATTCTAAATTCTCTTTCGCTTTATCAAACTTGTTTTTGATGAACACTATTGAAGAAACATAGAAAAATATAACTAATAGTATTAAGATAGTGTTAAAAACGATTATTGCATATAGTATTTGCGATTGAAAACCAAAAAGCAACTTTGTAGGTATAAGCGTAACCAAATAAGTGCGTGATGTTAAATGGATACTAATGACATTATACTTTTCGCTATCAATAGTTATTGTTGGATGTTTGCTTGTTAAAACATTCATCGGTAGCGAGTCCATATTTAATTTTTTATCAGCTAAGACAATATTTCCATATGTATCAGCCATCACTTTTATGCTACCTTCAGGTGCGTATATCTCGTCAAAAATATGGTTAGTAAGCGTGCTTTCATCAAGCGATATTGCCATCATGCCAACTGTAGAGTTGTCCTCATTAAGAAACCAACGTACTAACATAAAATAGTCTGTTCCGTTATCTTCAATTGTGTATGGGCCAATTAAGTGTGGAGAAGATTTAACTTTGATATAGTCATGCGCATTCTGTGGTATGCGTTTTAAGACCTTTTGATGAGCTTCATAACCAGTTGTGCCAATTACTTCGTTCTGAAAAGGGTCAAATAACATTATTACACTATTTGGGTCAATACTTCGTCTAATAGCTGAAAGTTCAATTCTTATTTTTTCCCTTTCTAGATTAGTATTGATGTCGTTTTGAAGATATGT
>CAYJIW010000231.1:0-1270 GCA_964370335.1 uncultured Deferribacteraceae bacterium | reverse complement strand
GGTAACTTGAATATCATGTTCTGCGAGCGTGGTATCAGAACTTTTGAAACAGCTACACGTAACACATTAGATTTATCTTGTGTGCCTATTATAAAAGAATTGTCGCACTTGCCGATTGTTGTTGACCCAAGCCACGGTACTGGTAAGCTATCATGCATACCATCTATGGCTATGGCGGCTGTCGCAGCTGGTGCAGATGGTTTAATGATTGAAGTTCACCCATGTCCACAAGAGGCGTGGTCTGATGGCGATCAATCACTTACACCAGAAGCGTTTGCTGAATTGATGAAAAAAGTTGAAGTCATTACAAGCGTTGTTGGTAAAAAAGTTGCAAAATAAGAGTCACCATAACTTTAAAAAAATTGGTATAGCAGGAGTCGGCTTAATTGGCGGCTCCTTTGCTAAAGCTTTTAAAGCGCAAGGTATAGAGCTTTACGGATATGATATTTCGCTTGAAATGTGTATGCGTCAAGACGTACTAGAATATTTTAATGGAATTACTACAAGCAAGGGCGATTTTCTTGCTAACAAGCTAGATTTGATATACATTTGTTTACCGATGTTGGCATCTTTGGAGTTTATCCAATACTTAGCAGATAATAATGTTACTTGCTGTATTACTGATGCAGGTAGCGTAAAAACATCATCTGCAATATTAGCAGATAAATTGAACTTAAACTTTTGCGGTGGACACCCTATAAGGGGTAAAGAAACTAGCGGGTTTGATAATGCAGAAAAAGATTTATTTGTTGATGCTTTGCACGTATTAACACCTACAAAAGCTACTGATAAATCATTAGTTGATAAGCTTACTATTTTGCATGAAAGTATTGGTATGCGTATATCAGTTATGGATGCAGAAAAACACGATAACGTATTTGCGCTTGTTAGCCACTTGCCACATATTGCAGCGTTCACTATGGTAGAAACTGCAATGAAAGATGGTATTGACACACTAAACTATATTGGTGGTGGGTTTAGAGATTTTACACGTATTGCAGCTAGTGATGCAACTATGTGGGCAGATGTGTTTATTGATAACGCAGATAACGTGCTTGAAAGCATAGAAGAATACGAGAAGATACTTCAAAGTTGGAAACAACAAATTATTGATAAAGATAGAGAAAAGCTACTACAGCACATAAAAGAGATTAGTAACATTAGGAGAGGGTTATGATAACATTAGATAAATGTAAAAAGTTTGTAGGCGAAATAGAAGTACCTGCTGATAAATCTATAACTCATCGTGCAATAATGTTTGCATCATTAG
>CAYJIW010000230.1:0-1298 GCA_964370335.1 uncultured Deferribacteraceae bacterium | reverse complement strand
AAGTTTACAACACCAGCAATTAAGAATGTAAGAACTGGTAAAGTCTTAACAGAAGCGATACCAACAATAACATTTGTCATAGCTGTAGCTAAACCTGATGCAATCATGATACCCATGATACCACCATACATTGGGAACTGTAATAAAATACCAGCTGTATCTCTAACACTATTAGTAAAAGCATTTACATAGTTAATAGGTGTTTTGTGTAAGCCGATACCAACAATTAAGATGATAAAGATAACCATGTTAATGTTGATTGCAGCAGAACCTTTTGCAGCGATCGTCATAACTATATATGAACCACCTAACAAAACAGTTAATGCAGTTAAAATAACGCTATTTTCAAGTTTAACAGCAGGTGTCATTGTAGAACGATCTGGTGCTGGAGCTTCAACATCTTCAGCAGCTAATTTTGCAGCTATTTCAGGATCTAGTTCGATAATATCTTCTTTCTTTGGCATCATTAAGTAACCCATAACAGGTAATATGATTAAGAATGAAGCAGAAATTAATAAGTTTAATGGGCTAAAAATTGTATCTGTGATAGGTATAGCAGCACCTGCACCTAATGCACTAGTAACAATTTTGTCTGAGCCAGTAGCAGCTGTTAAAGGTATAGAAGCAGATAAACCACCATGCCATACTATGAAACCAGCATAACCCATAGCAACTAATAATGGGTAATGTAGACCTTCTTTAACTTTACTTGCAATTTTGATAGCTAATAAACCACCAACAACAAGACCTAAACCATAGTTTAACCAGTTTACTATTGGGCTTATGATAGCTATACCAATAATTGCTTTTGTAGGCGTGTTTAAAGTATTAGCAATTGCATCTAATAACTTTTTAACAGGCTTAGAGAAAGCTAATGCTTGCCCTGTAGCAACAATTAATGCCATTTGCATAGCAAATGCTAGCAAGTTCCAGAAACCGCCACCCCAATAATTGACAATATCTAAAACGCCGTTTGATTCGCCTTTAGAGTTAGTGACAAATAATGCCCCTATAAAAACGATGAATGTTAGGATAACGACAAATATGTAAGCATTTGGAACGTATCTCCTCATTAGATTAGCAAAAAAATTCGATAACTGTCTCAAAGTAAATCCTCCTCACTAAGTTTATAGTTTTGTATTTTTAGAAGTTCGACAGTACTCCTAAATAAAATAGTATTCATAATTATTATATTTGTCAAGAGCAATATGTTAATTTTTTTTATTTTTTTTTATATTTTTTCCTTATATAATATTTTAACATGCCTTATTATCAAACAGTTATACTATTCATCATAC
>CAYJIW010000229.1:0-1357 GCA_964370335.1 uncultured Deferribacteraceae bacterium | reverse complement strand
TTATTAGTAGGCATACTAAACCTACCAGCCCATGGGTTTTCACTCATTATTAATCCTCTTTAATGCTTTTTATATGGCGGTCTTCAAGTTCTGCCATGACGTATTTAAAATCAATATCTTTATAGCGTAGCGCTACCATAAGATGATATATGTAATCGGCAGCTTCGCCAACAATTTCTTTATCATCTTGCACAAGGAACGCACGTATAAACTCGGCATTTTCTTCGCCTAGTTTTTTTATAAGTTTGTTTTCGCCAGCTTTTAACAAGCTACAAGTATATGAGCCATCAGACTCATTTAGCTTTCTATCTCTAATAATTTCGTTCAATCTTAATATAATATCAGTCATGTTATGCTCCTATAGTCTAACAGGTACGTTGTTTTCGTGTAAATATTGTTTAACTTGCGATACAGTCATCTCGCCAAAGTGGAATACACCAGCAGCAAGCAATGCATCTGCTTTACCCATTGTGATACCCTCGACAAAATGTTCAAGCTTACCTATACCGCCAGATGCAATAACAGGTATAGAAACTGCATCAGCAATAGCACTAGTTAGTTCAAGGTCATAGCCTATGCCAGTGCCATCCCTATCCATGCTAGTAAGCAATATTTCGCCAGCGCCAAACTGTTCCATAGTTTTTGCCCATGATATAGCATCAAGCCCAGTTTCCTTTTTGCCACCAGATACCATAACACGCCAAGTGCCATCGTTATTAGATTTTGCATCAATAGCGGCAACTATAGCTTGCGAACCAAACTTATTTGCAGCATCTTTAATCAAATCTGGGTTGCGTACACTTTCAGAGTTGATAGAAACCTTATCAGCACCAGCGTTAAGTAGCTCCCTAATATCTGCAACAGTTTTTATACCACCGCCAACAGTGATTGGCATAAATATATTTTCAGCAGTTTTTTCTATCAATGCAACGATAGTGCGACGTTTTTCTTCAGTTGCTGTAATGTCAAGGAACGCAATTTCATCAGCGCCTTGTTTTTCGTACTCTATCGCCACTTGGACAGGGTCGCCAGCATCACGCAGGTTTACAAAATTTGTACCCTTAACAACTCGCCCATCTTTCAAGTCTAGGCAAGGGATTATTCTTTTTGAAAGCATTATAACCTCTAAAATTAATCTAATGTAAAAAAAACATTTAACATTATAAAATAAATATGTTAAAAGAGTGAGTATGAAAACTAAAACACAATTATTAACTATATTACTTCTTTTATTTTTTTTCAATCACTTTGCATTCGCAAATGAAATTTCAGACATAAAAGATGTATTCCCAAAAGTAGAGCAACTAAAAGGTGGCTCATCATCATGGATAATTAGCGGCGTTACAGAAGAAACTCG
>CAYJIW010000228.1:363-1363 GCA_964370335.1 uncultured Deferribacteraceae bacterium | reverse complement strand
CTGGTATGTGACTTAGGGCGGACGAGCAGAACAACGCAGTAGTGCCATTTAGAGTACAAAGAATAAAAAGCGATTATTACGTTATCGCTAGAACATCCCACACGCAAATATTCTATTGAACATTGCAAAAAAGTAGTTTATATTATAAGATAAATTTTGTATAATTTTGCAAGGTGGTATATTTATGATTGTTTCTGCATCTATATTAAGTGCTGATTTTTCTAACCTAGAGCGTGACATAAAAGCTGTTACAAATGCTGGCTCTGATTGGTTGCATCTGGACGTTATGGACGGTCGTTATGTTCCTAATATCACTTTTGGTGCGCCTGTTATTAAGGCTATACGCAAGCACACAAGCATACCGTTTGATGTACATTTAATGATTGAAGAACCATCAAAATATATTGACGACTTTGCCGAAGCTGGTGCAGATATTATCACTATACATGCTGAGGCTGATAAACATGCACACAGAACAGTTAGCTATATTAAGTCGCTTGGGCTTAAAGCTGGCGTATCGCTTAACCCTGCCACACCGCTATGTTTTGTTGAGGAGTTGTTACCATATATAGATATGGTGCTTATCATGTCTGTCAATCCGGGCTTTCCTGCACAAACATTGATTGAAAATTCTTTCGACAAAATTAAACGACTAAAGGCAATGATTGATAAAGCTTGCAGAGATATAATTATACAAGTTGACGGTGGCGTAAACGATAAAACTGGCAAAATTTTAGCCGATTGTGGTGCAACTTGCGCTGTTGCTGGCAACTATATTTTTTCTGCAGATGATTATAGCAAACCTATCAATATACTTAAATCATTGTAAAAAAAGAAGATATTTAGTTTTAAAAAATATATTATTAAAATATTTGAAAATTTAGATAATTTTTGTTTGAATTATTCACAATTATTGTTATAATATATCCAAAGTGGTAAATGTTAGATTTACAGGAGAATTTTATGTCATATTCATTATTGTTGGTTGATGACGAGGCAG
>CAYJIW010000228.1:0-353 GCA_964370335.1 uncultured Deferribacteraceae bacterium | reverse complement strand
TTATTCTCATCTGAGCTAAAAGACGAGGGCTACAACGTATTTGAAGCATCTAACTCTAAAGAGTGTTATGAAATACTTGCTAGCAACAAGATTGATTTATGTATCCTTGATATTAAATTGAAAGGCGAAAGTGGTATAGATGTTCTTCAAAAGGTTATTAAGGATTACAAGGGCGTGAAAACGCTTATGGCGACAGCTTATTCTGCTTATCAGGACGACTTTTTAACTTGGTCGGCTGATGGCTATTGGGTAAAGTCGCAAGATACTGACTCGCTAAAAGACGAAGTCAAAAAGATTTTAAGTAAATAAGTTTCACAATTAGTTTCAAGCACACATTATGCTGGTGTTTCTTT
>CAYJIW010000227.1:0-1364 GCA_964370335.1 uncultured Deferribacteraceae bacterium | reverse complement strand
GCCTACGTTTGTCAATATCGCCAGCTTCAACAGCGTTTAGCACAGCACAATCTGGCTCACTCGTATGCGAGCAGTCGCTATATTTGTAATCTTTTGCTAGTTCTTCAATATCTTCAAACGATGTAGATAAATCGGCGCTATCAATGCCTAATTCACGCATGCCAGCAGTATCAATCAATACGCCACCAAGTGGGCATGGAAACATTTCTCTACCAGTAGTAGTGTGCCTGCCTTTGTCGCCTTTGCCGACGTCGCTTGTCAAAATTGTATCTTCACCTAATATCTTGTTTATCAATGTTGATTTACCAACGCCAGATGAACCGATAAATACGCCCGTTATGCCCTTTACAAAATATGGCTCAAACTTTGAAACTATATCGTCATCAAACATAGATATTGTGATGACATCACAAAAAGATGATGCTTTTTCAGCCTCGTATATGGCGTGGTCTAAATCGTCGCATAAGTCAGACTTAGTAAGCACAATTACAGGTGTTGCACCGCTATCCCATGCAACAGCAATGTATCGTTCCAAGCGGTTTAAGTTATAGTTGTTGTTTAAAGACATACATATGAACACAATATCAATATTTGCAGAAATAGCTTGCGCTTGACCGCTAACGCCAACAGCCTTACGCACAAATATGCTCTTGCGTGTAAGTATGTTGTGTATGATGTTGCCTTCAAGCATGACATAGTCGCCAACAGTAGGGTATTGTGCAAGTTCGTCAGTTTCGTGTCGGAGTTTACCAGATATTTCAGCAAGTAGTTCGTCGTTGCTAGTAACGACTTTATACATGCCACGATATTGTGCGATAACTCGCCCTAGCGTTAAGTTTGGATATATTGACGCTTCGCTTTCAAAGCGTGGGATTAAACCGTATTTTCGTAGTAAATTTTGTTCCATATGTTGCATTTAAAGTAGGGCAAACTTGTTGCCCCACAATGTTATTTTGTTATTATTTAAACTTGTTGCTTGCACGTATTAAAAGTATCATCAATGCAAACTGGATTAACGTAAATAGTGTATATAATGCAGCGCCACCAGTATTTACATCGCCTGAGTTTAGCGAGATAGATATATTAACACCAGCGCTTGCTTGTCCAACAAAACTGCCGATGATACCAACAATAATAGCTACTGCACCAAGCATCATTTTAGGTTTTATATCGGCATTTTCAGTAAGCCCATATTTTAATGATGCGCTAAGCGTGCCACGTAAAAATGACAACACTAAGAAAAATGTAGCAAACTGGAACGCAACAACACTAGCGTTAAGTAAATATAGGCTACCACCAGTAATAGTGCCTAAAATTTTAGCAAAAAAAGCTAGCGCATACATGCCAATAGGAAACCTGACAAT
>CAYJIW010000226.1:0-1368 GCA_964370335.1 uncultured Deferribacteraceae bacterium | reverse complement strand
CTTTCATAAATAAAGAATTGATACTCAATACCATTCTCTATATTCTCTTCACTTTCCCAACTTATCTTGAATTCATCCATTTGATCAAGGTTAGGGAAAAAAGTATCAGCATTATAATCACCATTAATTTTAGTTACATATATTTTGTTACAAAGTGGCAAAAGCTCTTTATATATTTCAGCCCCACCCGATACAAAAACATTGTCTTTGTCCAACTCTTCCAACTTTTTATAAAGTTCTTCTTTTGATAGTACTACCTGAAAATCTCTATTCTCAAAAGTAAGTTTTGAAATTTCAGCATTTCTAGTTAATACTATATTCTTTCTCTTTGGCAGAGGCTTTCCTCCTGGTAATGACTCTAGAGTTTTTCTCCCCATAACAATCGTTTTCCCCAAAGTCTTTTCTTTGTAATAATTTAGGTCACCAGGAATATGGCAAAGTAAATCGCCTTCTCTTCCTATTCCCCAGCTACTATCTACTGCAACTATTGCATTCATTATTTATTATTGTGATGTTTTTAGTTAAACACCATCTTCCTTTCTAAATTATTTCGATATAACCTCTTCAAGATGTCATCCTATCTCTTTTACCGACAAGTCTCTTTCCGCCTCTAAAAATGAACCTATCTTCGCCTCCTAAAATAATCCTGAGAGGTATGAGAAGATTGTGCTATCAACTTAAAACCATCGCCATGGACTAATCAGGCAAACGGGTTAGCTACTTTGCCTGAACTGCAAACTTATTTCTAAATAGCAATTGGAATATTAGTTATCTGAGGGTTCTTCTCATAGTCATCTATCTTTATATCATCAATTGTAAAATCATAGAAATTTGTAATGTTAGGGTTCAATGTAAACTTTGGAGCAGAAAACTGTGGTCTTTTAATCATATCTTGAATGATAGGCAAATGTCTGTCATAAACATGAGCATCAGCAATTACATGAACCAATTCTCCTGGCTTTAGCCCTGAAACCTGAGCAAACATCATCAATAAAACGGAGTATTGAACTACATTCCAGTTATTTGCAGCCAAAATATCTTGTGATCTCTGATTTAATATTCCATTTAACTTATCACCAGTCACATTGAATGTCATACTATATGCGCAAGGTTCAAGACCCATTTCCATTAAGTCTTGGAAGTTAAATATATTTGTCATTATTCGCCTTGAGTATGGAGTGTTCTTTAACTGCCATAATACATTGTCCACCTGATCCATCTCTCCATGAGGGAACTTATATTTTACACCTAGTTGATAACCATAAGCCTTTCCTATAGATCCGTCTTCATCTGCCCATTGATCCCATATTTTGCTATTTAACTGTGAAATATTATTCGATTTTTTTTGCCAAATCCAAAGTATATCAT
>CAYJIW010000225.1:0-1409 GCA_964370335.1 uncultured Deferribacteraceae bacterium | reverse complement strand
ATATAAATAATATTCTGGATAAACTAAACGAGGTGCTAGTATAATGGAATACATATACCTAGACAATATTGCTGGTACAAAACCAGATAAACGAGTTGTTGTTGAATCAATACCTTTTATAGATGAAAACTATGGTAACCCATCTGCTCATTTTTATCCGCTTGGAAGATTATCATGCAACGCTATAGAAAAAGCAAGGGAGCAAGTTGCATCACTTTTAGGTGCAGAAAAGGAAGAAATCTTCTTTACATCTAACGGTACAGAGTCAAACAATATGGCTGTTAAAGGTGTGATTGCAAACTCGCAAAAAAAACACGTAGTTATTAGTGAAATTGAACATCTTTCTATACAAAACCCTTTGATAAAGATGATGCATGAAGGTGTCGAGATAACAAAGCTAAAAGTTGATAAAGGTGGTAGAGTATCGCCAGCTGACCTTAAAGCTGCTATTAAAGATAATACATGCCTTGTTGCAGTTGCTTTTGCAAACCCAGAAATTGGAGTTATCCAAGATGTTGAAGAGCTTGGCAAAATATGCAAAGAAAAGGGCGTACATTTCCATGTAGATGCAGTTGCAGCATGTGGATTTGTTGATATTGATGTAAACAAAATAAATGCTGATACGCTAACTATAGCTGGACAAAACTTTTATGGCTTGCGTGGTGGTGCTGCTTTATATGTGCGTAAAGGTGTACAGCTTAAACCATTATTTGATGGTGGCTTTCAAGAAATTGGTGTACGTAGTGGTAGCGAAAATGTTGCAGCAATCGTTGCACTTGGTAAAGCTGCTGAAATAGCTAAAAACGAAATGGGCGAATATACTAAGAAGATGAAAGAACTTAGAAATATGCTTATTGATGGATTAAAAAAGCAATACGACTTCTTGCACATTACAGGTGATGAAGAAAATAGGTTGCCTTACCACGTTAGCTTTTGGGTAGAATACATTGAGGGCGAATCGCTATTAATGTGGTATGCACAAAAGGGTGTTTATGTTGCAAGTGGTTCTGCTTGTTCATCAAACATTTTAGCGGAAGATGAAGAAGATTTGGAAGCATCACACGTACTGACAGCAGTCGGTGTTCCAACAGATATTTGTGCTGGCTCTATAACAATGAGCTTATCAAAATATAATGAAAAAGAAGATATTGAACACGTATTAAAAGTTACGCCAGAAATCATTGATAAACTATGTATGATGTCGCCAGCTTTCGATATGTCAAAAATGTCAAAATAATTTATAGGAGAATAAACTATGTCAAGTATGGGACCTTATAGCGATAAAGTTATGGACCACTTTATGAACCCACGTAATATGGGTGAAATTGAAAATGCTAACGCTATTGGTGAGGTTGGTAACCCATCATGTGGCGATATGATGAAGCTTTTCTTACGCATTAACGATGAAG
>CAYJIW010000224.1:0-1426 GCA_964370335.1 uncultured Deferribacteraceae bacterium | reverse complement strand
CCAATTCTTTCATAACTCTACTTACCTGCTTTCGCTGCTACCTTAGCTTCAGCAAACTTTTTAATAATGCCTTGCTTAGTCATAAGACTTTTAGCAGTATCGGTTGGGATCGCACCAACGTTAAGCCATTTAAGAGCTTTTTCTTCATCAATCCTAAGTTCTGTTTGTGTAGGTAATGGGTTATAAGTACCGATAATATCAATGTACTCACCATCTCTACGTGACTTAGAATCAATAACAACAATACGATAAAACGGACGTTTTTTGCGTCCCATACGCATTAATCTGATTTTAGTTGCCACTTGCATACCTCCGTAAAAAATTATAAATAACTAAATATGTTATTAATTTGTTTTATCTCATACCACGCATCATGCGTGAAATTTCGTTCATATCTGGCATTTTGTTTGCCTTACCAGCTTTTGCACCTTTACCAAACTTTTTGAACATTTTGTTCATCATAGTAAGTTGGTCGCATAGCTTGTTAACTTCGTTTACACTAACACCAGCACCGCTAGCAATACGTTTTTTTCTGCTACCTGCAATAAGTGTAGGCGTTCTGCGTTCTTGCTTAGTCATGCTGTTAATGATAGCTTCTGCACGATACATTTTTTTATCGTCTAGGTCTTCGCTATTTATTTTAGGCATACCCGGTATCATTTTTAAAATGCTATCCATAGAGCCCATTTTCTTCATCATGCCAAACTGTTGTTGTAAATCATTAAAATCTAGGCCAGTTTTTAGTTTGCCAGCCATTTTTTGTGCTTCTTCTTCGTCGATAAGTTCAGATGCTTTTTCAACAAGTGTAACAATATCGCCCATACCAAGTATGCGTGATGCCATCCTATCTGGGTGGAAAAGTTCAAACTCGTCAACACGTTCGCCCATACCAACAAATACGAGTGGTTTACCTGTAGCAAACCTAACTGATAATGCCGCACCACCACGTGCATCGCCATCAGCTTTAGTTAATATAACGCCTGTGATTTCAAGTTTATCGTTGAAAGCTGCAGCAGTGCTAACAGCGTCTTGACCTGTCATAGCATCAGCTACGAAGAATATATAGTTAGGGTTAGTAGCGTTTTTGATATCTAACGCTTCGCCCATCAATGTTTCATCAATGTGTAGTCTGCCAGCGGTATCTATAATAACAATATCGGCAGCGCTACGTTTAGCCATGTCGATACCATCTTTCGCTATTTTAACAGCGTTTTTGTTACCTTTGTCAGAATATACTTGTGTATTTATGCTTTTGCCAAGAATTTCGAGTTGATCGATAGCAGCAGGACGATAAATATCAGCTGCGATTAGTAAACATTTTTTACCTTGTTTTTGGAAATAGTTTGCAAGTTTACCACATGTAGTCGTTTTACCAGAACCTTGTAAACCGCACATCATTATAATAGTAGGTGGGTTAGGTTGCAAA
>CAYJIW010000223.1:0-1433 GCA_964370335.1 uncultured Deferribacteraceae bacterium | reverse complement strand
AGTTGCGTTATCTTTATTTATTTCAACAACACGTGCTTTAAATATACCTAAGCTTTCAAGGTAGCCCGGCACATCTTCAAGCGATGAATAGTTATCAATACCTATAATATCAACGTCGTCGCCTTCTATCAGTGTAGGCAAATCGCTTGGCGCTTCATATGTGCCAATAGGTCCAACAAATCCTTCACGTTTAGAAACAGCAAGCAAGTTCTTCTTGATAGAGTCCTCTGCGATTAGTTGGTAATCTAAATTGAGTGTAGTATATACTTTCAAGCCGACTTTTTGGTCATCAGTAAACCCAAGTTCTTCCGTAAGGTAATTATTGACGTGGTCCATAAAGTAGCCAGCATATTTTAGTTTAAGTGGTACAGAATCTGTAATGATAATTTCTTCATTTTGTGCAGCAATCATTTGGTCATATGTGATATAGCCGACTTCATGCATTCTATTAAGTACGTGGTTACGTCTGCTTATTGCACGTTCTTTATTTTTTGTTAAGTGTGGCGAATAATACGATGGTGCTTTTGGAATACCAGCTATTAGCGCACTTTCAGCAAGTGTCAATTCATCAACATTTTTGCCGAAGTAGTTTATAGCAGCTGCTTGCACACCATATGCCCCACGTCCAAAGTTGACTTGGTTAAGGTATAGCTCAAGTATTTCATCTTTAGTTAAGTAGTTATCAATTCTGTATGCGAGTATAGCTTCTTTAAGTTTACGTGTAAGTTTACGCTCTGGTGTTAAGTATAGCACTTTTACAAGTTGTTGCGTAAGTGTAGAGCCACCCTCGACAACACGTCCAGCCTTAACATTTGCAACGAATGCACGGCTAATACCTATTAAGTCGATACCGGCATGTTCGTAAAACCTTGCATCTTCAACAGCAACAACTGCTTGCCCAACGTGTTGTGGCATTTTATCAAGCGGAACAGGGTATCTGCGTTCAGCCCCAAGTTCTGCAATGACAGTTCCTTCCCTATCATATACGACCATTGGTTCAGTATATTTAAAGCTGCTAAATTCTTCAGCAGATGGCCACTCAAGGCTAAGTGTATATACATAGTACATAAACCCAAGTATAGATAGCAACCCTAAGCCTGCCATAGACGTAATTGTAATAATAAATATTTTTAGTTTCGACATAAATCCTCTACCTCGACTTCAATTCAAAAAGCATATCAGGCAGTTTTGCAGCAGTTTCAAAGTCGAGCGATTCAGCTGCTTTAAACATTTTGCGTTCTAGTTCTTCTATATCTTTTGATTTCTTACCTGTTAACTTTATATCATTTTCTGCAGGAACTTCAACAGTAAAATAATCTTTTTCGTATATTGATGATAAAATATCTGATATTTGGCTTTTTACCGTTTGTGGTGTTATGCGATGTTTTTCGTTATATTCCAGCTGTTTAGCACGTCTACGTTCCGTTTCTTCC
>CAYJIW010000222.1:0-1486 GCA_964370335.1 uncultured Deferribacteraceae bacterium | reverse complement strand
CTCAAGTCGATAACATCACTTTGATTGATAACATGACTATATCAGATAACGCTTCATTATCTGAGGTTGATAGAATTATCCTTAACTTTAACGGCTATAATATTGATAACCTTACATTAAAAGATGGTTTATACTACGATAACAATAGCAAACTGATAACTGGCCAAGTTATCCAAATTGATGATAGAGGCAACCTTGTTTCACTATCTGATATGCGTTATGGTAAGCTACACGGCACTAAGCTAGAGTACGACTCTAAAGGCATACTTAGACAAAAATCTACATTTTCTAACGGCATCAGAAGTGGTACAACTACTGGCTACGATTTTTTTGGCGAATTAGCTACTGTTGCACAGTATAGAGGCGGCAAACTTAATGGTACAGTTGACTATTATGACGTAAAATTAATAAAAACTGAAACTTACAGCGAAGATAAACTTAACGGACTTACTAAAATCTATATAGATGGCATTTTAGCAGAAACAATCAACTATAAAGATGGTATCAGGCATGGTATCACTAGGATTTACTACAAAGATGGCGTTGTGCAAGCATTATATCGCTATAACGAAGGTATGGCAAACGGCAAGTGGACAAACTACTATCCTAGTGGCAAACTAATGCGTGAAGCGACTTTCAACAACGATATAGCTGATGGTCTTTACAGAGAATATTATGAGAGTGGCAAACTACGTGTGCAAATAGAAGTGTCAAGCAACTTAGCGTTTGCTGGCTACATATACACAGAGGACGGCGTTAGATCAGATATTCCTACAGAAGATTTACTACAATTTAACGAGTCACTAGAACAAAGATAATTTTTTGGCAACTATCTAGTTACCATTAGTTTATTTATTTCGGGTTGTAAAATTAATGGATTTAACAATTATTTTGCTAGCATTTGCGCTAGCAACAGATTCATTCTCAGTTTCTATATCTAATGGCGTCTGCTATAATAGTAAACTGAGAACAAACATTATCGCCAGTAGCATATTTGCGTTTTTTCAAGCGACCATGCTAGTTGCGGGCTATTTTCTAGGCGGTATGTTCTTTAACATAATTGTTAGTGTTGACCATTGGATAGCATTAATTTTACTTAGCTATATCGGCTATAAGCTCATTTCAGATTCAATCAAAAACAGAAATCAAGAATATAATTGTGATGAAAAACTTACTTTAAAGTTGCTTATCACTCAATCAATCGCAACAAGCATAGATGCACTTGCAGTAGGTGTCAGCTTAGTTGCTATCAGCAAAAATATCCATATTGATGCGTTAGTTGTTGGTGTTGTTACTTTCTTATGTTGCATTATTGGGCATAAACTAGGTAACAAAGTCGGCAAACTACTAGGTAATTATGCACAACTTGTTGGTGGGGTTGTGTTAGTCTTTATAGGCATCAAAATCTTCTTGTCTGCATAATTTGTGTGTCTTTTTAATTTTGGCGTTGTTACTCCTCAAATTTACTCGTCATGTAGGTTTATGG
>CAYJIW010000221.1:274-1494 GCA_964370335.1 uncultured Deferribacteraceae bacterium | reverse complement strand
TAACTACCTAACTAAAGTTGTAACTGGCACGACAGCGATATTAAGTTCTTCTAGTATTGGCAACGCATATTCTAAAGCAGTTAGCGTATTTTCACGCAAGTGACCGATAGCGATAACTTCGCCGTGTTTTTTAGCATATTCTGCTGCTTCGTATATTTTGCCGATAATATAATTAATATCGTTTTCGTTATCAAGAAATTTTCTATTCATGCCACAAGCCATGCCTGCTTTCATACATTCGTCATACGCAACAGTATCAGCAGTAGTTCTACTATCAACAAATACGTTTGTGTATGGTTTTATGAACGTCATAATTTGTGCCATTTTTGTTCTATCTTCTGTGATAGCCGACCCCATATGGTTATTAACGCCATCAATAGGTACGCCAATACTTTCCATATTTTGCTTAGTGACACCGCCTATTAAAATTTCTGGCATATTGAGTAGTGCAGCACCTTCGCACTGATCAGTTTTCGGGTAGCTTTTCGGTTGCATATGTAAGTGCAGAAAGATAGATTTGTTATATGCACTAACCAGTCTAGCAGTTTCCTTAGTGTATGGTACATTAGGTAATATCGCTAATGTAATAGGGTAATTGATTTGAACAAAACGCTCTGTAAGCGGTATGCTAAACCCACCATCATCAAGCAGTATCGCCATTTTTACGACTATATCAGATTTTGCTGGTGGTGTAGGCGGATTATCTAATTTAACAGTTGGTGTAGTTAAAGGCGGTTCAATGTAGACAATATCGCCTTTATCATCGCTAGCGAACGATACTTCGATTGTTTCAGCATATGCGCTAGCAATAAGTATTTTGTTATCAACTTGAACTTGGTATCCTTTTCTCATTAAAACAGATTTTAGTATATTTTGTATATTATCATATTTACTTTCGTCATATTCTTTAATGTTAATGTAGATGATTTTATCGCCATTAGCAGTAGATGTCATACGCTCTGAAACAGCGGTACGGCTAACTTCATTATCGAACAGCACTTGCCTAATTAACGCACTAATATCGTCAGTATCGCTAGTGATTGTAGCGTTTTCGGTAGTGTTGTTAGTGGCAGGTAGGATAACTGCCACATCGTTTTTATTATTAGTAACAACTAAGGTAACGATTAAAGCAACCACAAGCACAGCGATAGCAGACACGCTAGCGACAATAATATTGCGTTGTTTAATTTCTAATTGCTTTTTAGTCATACGTTTTTTTG
>CAYJIW010000221.1:0-264 GCA_964370335.1 uncultured Deferribacteraceae bacterium | reverse complement strand
CAGCTGGTTTTTTTGCTGCATTATTATTCGTTTTTCTAGTAGTCGTACGCCTAGTTGGCTTTTTTTCCATACACAATCATTCCTTGTAACACTTGTACACCAGCTAGATATTGGGTATCGTTATCGTTTGGTATTACGGTGTTTATACTTTCTTCGTCGTTATTTTTTGCGTTTTTATCTTTTTCGTTTTCGCCAACAAGGTGGTTTTCAAAATCGCTTTCTCTAAATGAGAATTGGTTTTCTGGGTATTCGTTTGTTCCGTAT
>CAYJIW010000220.1:0-1500 GCA_964370335.1 uncultured Deferribacteraceae bacterium | reverse complement strand
CTATTGCACGTGCAACACCAAAACAAAATCCAGAAAACTCTGCGACTTTTACTTCCATTTATCCTCGTTTTTCTTCTATTAAGTTACCTATTTTGCTGGCCACTTCTTCAAGCGACAAGCCTGTTGTATCTAGGTAGATTGCATCGTCAACTTGTTTCAACGGTGCTATTTCTCTATTCATATCTATATTGTCACGTTCTATAATCGAATTTAATATATCGCTGTAGCTATCACTAATGCCTTTTGCTTCAAGCTCTTTATATCTTCTGTTTGCACGCTCATCAGTGCTTGCTGTTAAGAATACTTTTATATCTGCATTTGGCAACACTACAGATGTAATATCACGCCCTTCCATAATGACATCGTTACCTTTTGCATACTCTTGTTGTTTAGTAGTTAAAATATTTCTAACTAATTGTTCCTTTGCAACAATAGATACTTGGCTAGATATTTCTGGCGTGCGTATTGCCTCTGTAACGTCATGTTCAACGCCGTTATAAATTATATGTATGTTATTAGCAACAAACTTAAATTCAATATCTTCAACATTAATATCTTTACTAATATTTGCACGACACCACGCAACAGTTCTATACATAGCCCCAGTATCTAAATAAGTCAAACCATATTTTGAAGCCACAAGTTTACAAACTGTGCTTTTGCCGCTGCCTGCTGGGCCATCAACTGCCACTTGCATAACACACCTATACTAAATTATTTTTGCGATAGTTCCGATATTGCCTGTAAAAACGTAGGGAACGAAACATCTATAGACGATACATCATCTAACAATATATTAGTTCCAAACTTTTTAGCAAGTAATATATTTATCATACAAATACGATGGTCATAAAATGAACGCAACATTGCTTTATCATTACATTTTTTTAGTGGATAAACTTTAATACCATCATCAAATTGCTCTACATCAGCACCTAACTCTGTAAAGTTTACAGCTAGTGCCATAATTCTATCTGACTCTTTCACCCTAAGTTCTGCTGCATCACGTATTTCTATGCCTTCATCAGAAAATAGCCCTAGAAATGCTAATACTGGTACTTCGTCAATCAAGTTGGCTGTAATATCACCATTAATAATGCCACCTTTCAGCCCGCTATCTTTAATGTATATGTTACCGATAGGCTCTGCGCCATCGTTAGTAATCTCGTATGAGACTTTTGCACCTAGTTGCTCTAGTGCTGTCAATAAGCCTGTTCTTGTAGGGTTTAGTCCGCAATTTTTGATAGTAACATCTGAACCATCAAACGCTAATGCCGCTGCAATAAAAAATGCTGCCGATGAAAAATCACCCGGGACTGTAAACTTAACACATTCTAGCTTACTACCACCAACAATAGTTGTTTTTAGCCCATCAACCTTTATATCTGCACCAAATGTTTTTAACATTGTTTCTGTGTGGTTACGTGTAACAACCTTTTCAGTATAGCTTGTTGTACCATCTAGTTGCAACCCAGCTAATAACACTGCGCTTTTCACTTG
>CAYJIW010000219.1:264-1513 GCA_964370335.1 uncultured Deferribacteraceae bacterium | reverse complement strand
TTTAACAGGATTGAAATTAATATGGAAAACCAAAAAATTAGAATTAAGCTGAAAGCTTACGAGCACACTATTCTTGATAAAGCAGTTAAAGACATCGTCAACACTGCAAAGCGTACTGGTGCTAGAGTTGTTGGTCCAATACCTCTACCTACACGCATTGAGAAATTCTGTGTTACTCGTTCGCCTCACGTTGATAAAAATTCTCGTGAGCAGTTTGAGATGCGTACCCACAAAAGACTTGTGGACATATTTGAACACAACCCACAAACGATAGACGCTCTTATGAAATTAGAGCTATCTGCTGGTGTTGATGTTGAAATAAAACTGTAAAAAGGCAGGATTATATATAATGGTAAAGGGAATTATCGGTAAAAAAATTGGTATGACACAAGTGTTTACAGAGAATGGCATTGTTATCCCAGTAACAGTAGTGGAAGCAGGTCCTTGTGTTGTAACGCAAAAGAAAACCGTTGAATCTGATGGATACAATGCGATCCAAATCGGGTTCGAAAAGATTCTCTCTGAGAAGAAAGTTAATAAACCGCTTGCAGGAC
This sequence comes from uncultured Deferribacteraceae bacterium, assembly GCA_964370335.1. Lineage (GTDB taxonomy): Bacteria > Chrysiogenota > Deferribacteres > Deferribacterales > Mucispirillaceae > CAYJDR01. Next base: position 959 of record CAYJIW010000219.1, on the reverse strand, counting down.
ACTTCAAAAAGGCTGGTGTTGAGCCAATGAAGTATCTTCGTGAAGTGAAAGTAGATGCGATTGATGACTACACAGTTGGTCAAGTATTCAACGCAGATATATTCGCAGAGGGAGACGTCGTTGATATTCAAGGCGTATCTATAGGTAAAGGCTTCCAAGGTGTTATGAAAAGATATAACTTTGGTGGCGGACCTCAAAGTCATGGTTCTGGATTTCACAGACGTCCTGGTTCTATCGGGATGAAAGAGTGGCCGGGCGAAGTTGACAAAGGTAAAAAAATGCCAGGTCACATGGGTGCTGAAGTGGTAACTACACAACGTTTAAAAGTTGTTAAAGTGTTGCCAGAAACGAATGTTTTATTGATCCAAGGAGCTGTTCCGGGACATAAAAACGGTATCGTTTATATCAAGCATACAGTAAAACCTAGATAAATTTTTAAATTTTTGAAAAAAAAGCTTGCATTTTGACTGACAGATTTGCTATTCTGTCAGTCTGTGCTTTTTAATTATGTGATTTTCGCACGAAAATAACGTAATTATGTACAATAATTAAGTTTGCGACAAAGGCCCCTAGTGGCTCAACTATGCAAACGGGTAACAACAACAATCCATGTTGCTGTTATTAAAACGAGTATCAGAGGACTCTAATGGCAAAAATTGATGTATTCAATGTTCAAAATGCTAAAGTCGGGGAAA
>CAYJIW010000219.1:0-254 GCA_964370335.1 uncultured Deferribacteraceae bacterium | reverse complement strand
GATCCATGAAGTCGTTAAAATGCAATTAGCTAACAAACGCGCAGGTACACACTGTACTAAGACTAAAGGCGAAGTTTCTGGTGGGGGTCGTAAACCATGGAAACAAAAAGGTACGGGCAGAGCTCGTGCTGGTTCATCTCGTTCTCCATTATGGAGAGGTGGTGGCGTTACTTTCGGCCCACAACCTAGAGATTATTCTTATTCTATGCCTAAGAAAAAGGTTAAAAATGCACTAAAATCTGCTATCCGTACTA
>CAYJIW010000218.1:0-1527 GCA_964370335.1 uncultured Deferribacteraceae bacterium | reverse complement strand
ATGCTCCATCACCTTCGTTAATAGTGAAAGGAAGCTGTTTATGCTCTAGCGCATCAACGAGTGCTTTTGTAGCTACATCCCAAATTTCTACTGTGCCAATATATTTTTCTTCTGGTCTAGTTGAAACTGTGTATATAAACTCAAAACCGAATGTATCCATAACATCTTTAACGAAGTCAAGAACGCCACCGATTTCTTCAAGCAGTTGATCTGGTCTACAAAAAATATGCGCATCATCTTGAGTAAATGCACGAACACGCATCAAGCCATGAAGTACACCTGACTTTTCGTGTCTATGCACAGTGCCAAGCTCAAAATAGCGTTGTGGTAAATCTCTGTAACTTCTTAAATCTGATTTATACGCTAATATGTGCGATAAGCAGTTCATCGGTTTAATTCCGAACTCTGTATCGTCTACTTCTGTGAAGTACATATTTTCTTTATAGTTATCGTAATGGCCAGAGCGTACCCATAAATCTTTTTTAAGTACGGCTGGTCCGTAAACTGTTTCGTAGCCACGCTTGAGGTGTTCTTCACGTTCGTACTGTTCAATAGTAGAACGTAGCGCACCACCACGCGGTAAATATATTGGGAAACCAGCGCCTGCTTCATCTTCCATAGTGAACAGTTTAAGCTGTTTGCCAAGCCTTCTGTGGTCGCGTTTTTTAGCTTCTTCAAGCATATTTAGGTAGCTATCTAGATCTTGTTTAGTAAACCAAGCAGTACCATAGATACGCTGTAGCTGTTTATTTTTTTCATCACCACGCCAGTATGCACCAGCAACTGATAAAAGCTTATAATGCCTAATTTTAGAAGTAGATGGCATATGCGGTCCACGACATAAATCAGTAAAATCACCTTGTGCATATAGTGATACAGTATCTGTATCAAGGTCTTGTATGATTTCTACTTTGTATGGTTCGTTTTCTGCAGTAAATCTTTCTATAGCATCTTTAGATGACATTTCAGAACGAACTACACTATGTGCTTCGTCTGCAATTCTGTTCATTTCTTTTTCGATAGTTATTAAATCTTCTGGCGTGAAAGGAATATCACGCTCAAAATCATAATAGAAACCATTATCAATAACTGGTCCGATAGTAACTTTAGTTTCAGGAAATAGCCTAAGAACTGCTTGCGCCATTAAGTGTGCAGTGGAGTGCCTAAGTATTTCTAATGATTCTGCATCGGCATCAGTTAATATTTTAACATTATCTTTATTGCTGAGTTGTGCATTAAGATCTTTTAATTCGCCGTTAACTTCAACAGCAATAGATTTTTTTGCAAGGCTGTTTGATACAGCTTTTGCAAGCTCGTAACCAGTAGCGCCATCGTTCAATTCAACATTTTTACCGTCAGGTAATACAATATTCATAAATGCTCCATAATGTAACAACTACAACAAATACGAGATGTTGTAGGTAGTGTGCGAATAAATCGCACAATAAAAAATAGGTACGGGCGGGATTGAACCGCCGACTTTTGCGACGTCAACGCAACGCTCTCCCACTGAGCTACGCACCTAGT
>CAYJIW010000217.1:0-1550 GCA_964370335.1 uncultured Deferribacteraceae bacterium | reverse complement strand
TGTCCACACTTTTACAAAAATTACAGCCGAAGTCTTTAGCAATAGGGCTGATTAAATTATATAAACTGTGCATTTCGCCTTATTTGGGTAATAATTGTAGATTTTATCCTTCATGCTCATCTTATGCTATTGAAGCATATAGCAAAAAAGGATTTATCAAAGGAACTTTCTTAACTATTTGGCGTATATTAAGATGTCATCCATTCAACAAAGGTGGATACGATCCCATCAAGTAGTTTCGTTATAAATATTTAACAAAAAAGGATTTTTTACTATGGATAAAAAGACGATTTTAGCGATAGTGTTATGCACAGTTATCTTGCTGGTATGGAATGTAATGATGAGGCCTGCTCCTCAAATACATCCAGAACACCAAGCACAACTTGCTATGCAAGGTGATAATATCTCTGTTGATAATTCTACAACACCAACACAATCGCTATCTATCCAGTCAGATAATACTCTTGTCGCAACTAGCGCATTTGCACCTATTAATGTTAAAACTGATGTACTAGATGTTACGTTTGATAATGCTAGTGGTGATATCAGATATGCTTCTATACTTAATTGGAAAGACGAAGCCGGCGACCCTATTACATTTAATAAAGGTAACGATTATAACTATTATAACATATCTACACCTATCGAGTCTGGCTATACAGTTGATATACGAGAGACTGATAACGCAAAAGTAATTAGCTTTACTGCAGCTAATGGCGATTTAATCATCACTAAAGAATATACATTAAAAAATGGCTCATATCTTATTGATACAAAAGTTATTTCATCAAATAGTGGTGTAAATACATTAAATATACCTGTACAAGTTGAAGTTGGAGCTGGTCTGGGTAATGATTTTGAAGATAGTAACTACGTCTTTGAAGGCGCAGTTATTAGCAACAAAGGTAAAACATACCGTGTAGATTTTGATGATAACGATGAAGAAGAACTGGCTAGTCCATTATGGGTTGGCTACACGTCAAAATATTTTCTTTTTGCATCTGCTGGCGATATTTTTACATCAGGTAGAATAGCACCTGATACAAACGGTGAAGTTGCAAGCGCAACAGCTTCTATGTCTGTCAATCCTAATAGCAGGGGCGAAGTTAGCTTCTATACCTATATCGGACCAAAAGAATATAACTTACTTCGTTCTTTAGGATTAGGTTTAAACACAGCACTAGATTTTGGCTGGTTCTACTTTTTAGCGATACCAATGCTACAAGTTATGATTTATTTCAACAGTATTTTTCATAACTATGGTCTGGCAATAATTATGCTTACAATTATAGTTAAGATATTGACACTGCCACTAACATTAAAAGGCATGAAGTCGATGAAAGCTATGAGTAAGCTACAACCTGAAATGGTTGCAATAAAAGAAAAATTTAAAAACGATCCGCAGAAAATGAATCAAGCAACAATGGAATTGTATAAAACTCATAATGTAAACCCGCTTAGTGGCTGTTTACCATTGTTAATACAAATACCTATATTTTTTGCACTATATAAAGCTTTATTATTAGCAATCGAGTTGAAAGGCGCTCCAT
>CAYJIW010000216.1:0-1578 GCA_964370335.1 uncultured Deferribacteraceae bacterium | reverse complement strand
GTTTCGCTATCCGTGAGGGTGGGCGTACAGTTGGTGCAGGTGTTGTTACTGAAATAATTTCTTAATTTACGGGTCTTTTAGCCTCATACTTTGTTGTTTGGAAAACAATTTCATTGGCTCTTAGTAAAGAAATGAGCTTAGAGCCAATCAATCTGTTTCATGGAGCATAGCGAACATAAAATTGCTAAGTCACTTACGTTCAATGTAAGCTCCTGTCGCAGTTTTCCAAGCCGCCTCGTCTGGAACGAAAATACCTCACAAATTCATGAAATTAATATTAGCTAATTTACGGCGGTAAATCCAACGTAAATTCGTTTAATAACTATTAGTAAAATACTAAATAATTGCTATATTGCTAAATCAGCAATATAGCATCTTTCAAATATCCTAAACAAGTTATCATCTTTACTTGTTACTTCTACATAATATTTCACGGAGATTTAATGAAAAAACCGATTATTGCTTTGATATACGACTTTGATAAAACATTATGCACCAAAGATATGCAAGAATATGGCTTTATCCCAAATATGGGCATGGAAGCTAATGAGTTCTGGCGTGAAGTCGGTGAGCTTACCGACAAAGAGGAAATGGATAGCATACTTGCTTACATGTATAAAATGGTCGAAAAAGCACGTGATAAAAAGGTTGTTATTAATAAAGAAGTCTTTACAGATTTAGGAAAAGGTATTGAATATTTTTCTGGTGTAGAAGAGTGGTTTGAACGTATTAATCAATACGGTAAAGATAATAATGTCATAATTGAACATTACATTGTATCATCTGGTATCAAAGAAATTATTGAAGGTACTTCTATTGCAAAGTATTTTAAAAATATATACGCATGTGAGTTTATGTACAACTATAATGGTTTAATTGAGTGGCCAAAATTTGCCGTAAATTATACTGCAAAAACTCAATTCTTGTTTAGAATAAATAAAGGCGTCCTCAAGGTTGATTCTACAAGCGCAGTAGCCCTAAATAACTATACGCCAGAAGAAGAACGCTATATCCCATTTAAAAATATGATATATATTGGTGATGGGCTGACCGATGTACCATGCATGAAGCTTGTAAATGTTAACGGTGGACAGTCAATAGCAGTTTACGACAGCGGAAAGGGCGATAACGAAGCAAAACAGTTGCTTGAAAATAATCGTGTAAACTTTATTGCACCAGCAATATATGATATTGATAGCAGCATGGATAAATTAGTAAAACTAGCTATAGATAAAATAGTTGCAGTTTATAAACTCGAAGATTTTAGTAAATAGAAAAATGATAAGCTGCTATACATTTTTTTGTTAAATGTTTTTTAAAAAAGTTGTTGACAACTACAAATTATTATTGTATAGATATTGTCCTAGCAAATTTAGGAAACTTATTTGTATTATTTGCACACTATGTGCATTTATTGACCGCCGCAATATTAATAAACGAGCGGGAGCCGATACTTTAGGTAGTAACTTGTTGCAAAACAAGATTTAGCTTAGTCGTACGGCGCTATAAATATAGAAGGTTTAATTCAATGAGAGAAATCATCACACTTGCTTGCAGTGAGTGCAAGCGCCGCAATTA
>CAYJIW010000215.1:0-1592 GCA_964370335.1 uncultured Deferribacteraceae bacterium | reverse complement strand
CTTCCATAGGGTTTAGTATCTCTTTGTTTAGCTTTACAAAAGGCCCTCTAGGGTCTTCTGCTACTGCCATTGCTACATTTTCATTTCTACCAGTGTATTCCACATTTGCAATCGCTTGATACACTAGATAATATTTGCCCTCGTGTGCTAATACATCAGGTGTGCAAACTGTTCGTTCATCATACTCACCCTTGCCACCACGTGGCACTGCTATACCTTGCTCTTCCCACACCATGCCGTCACTGCTTGTAGCATACCATAAATCGGCACAATCCCAAGGGTAAATCTTGGAGTTTTGATTGCGTTTAGCCGACTTACCAAAGTGTGGGCCAACAGATTTAGTGTAGTACACATAGTAAATACCGTCTACCTCTATAACACTGCTTGGGTCACGACGATGTACACCCTCCTCATAACCCAGACCTTTTACCTCTGTGTACGCAAAACTTGCAAACCATTCTTGTCCATTGTCTGGGTAGCTCGCAGCACGTTGAGACGCTTTACTCATTTTCATATTGTTTTCCTCCTGTTATTTTTTGTTCTAGTATCATTATATAATCTCCTTTTCACTTATGTATTTTACTTATATCAAAAATTTCTTGATAAAAAAATGATTTAATGGTACAGTATAAACACATATACTTTTAAGGAGTTATTTTGTATGAAGCAAACTTTACATTCAATCTTTAATCTTCATTACAACCAAGGCGATGTACTGAAAGATTTTTCTTGTAAATACTATGAGTTAATCTATCTAATTAGTGGACATATCGAGATAGATATAAACGGTGTAAAACAGCATGGCACTGCCAACAGTGTCTGCTTTATTAAACCCAATACTAAACGTAGCCAAATTTGCCATGAAGACGCACGATATAGTTGTTTACGATTTTTCAGCAATAGCAATATTGGTAATTTAGATAATGGTATATATAATATAAAAGATGATGAGTTGTTTTTTATTTTCAAGCAAATTTCTGCTGAATATAAGCAAAAAGAAGCGATGTATTTCGACATCTGCAACCTTAAAATAAGCGAAATTTTGCTTAAACTTACACGCACTATAAAAACATCGCATGATAGCACTAGTGATATACTGGCGATTATAAAAGAAATTGACTCAACTTTATTTTTTGATAAAACAATTGGTGACATGGCGCAATCATTAAACTATAATTATGATTATTTTCGCCATAAATTTAAGTTAATAACAGGTAAATCACCTATTAATTATATTGTTGATAAACGCATAGAACACGCATGCGAACTACTGGAAAAAAACATGTATACATGTACAGAGATTGCACACCTTTGTGGGTTTGCTTCTTCATCACAGTTCAGTCAATTGTTTAAGCGACATATAGGCATATCCCCTAATGCATATCACAAGTCAAACAACAAACACTCAACAAAAAACCAAGAATAAAATATACTGAAACATGCTCTTTCAGATATGATTTAATGATATTAGTCAATTTTTAGTATACTAAAACTAATAAAACCAATGCTAATAATGTTACTTTGTATTCTTTTAATACTCTTGATTTAATCATATTGTATACTAAAACAACTATAACAATGTAAATATCATA
>CAYJIW010000214.1:0-1600 GCA_964370335.1 uncultured Deferribacteraceae bacterium | reverse complement strand
CTCCGTGTATATATCCGCGCTTGTTGCGGTAGCAGGCATCATTGCCTACTTGTTTGGCATTTTTTTACGTACCTACATTACGTCATTTCATTAAAATAAATTTTGTAACTGTTCTTGTATAATTGGTTTGTTTTAGTAAACTACAAGCTATCTGCTTATAATTTTAAAGAATAACGTGTCAACTCATAATTCTCCCCCTCGTTGCCTGCATGTTTGAGGCTACGAGGTCGACAAGCTTACACGAAAAGGATTTGTTTTAGAATTTTTCGTTCGCTCTGCCGACCTGATTGTTTCAGTATCTCTCATGTGAGTATCATAACTACTTAGCTGTTGTAATCCCCGCCTTCTTGGGGTAGATTATAACGCCTTAATAAGCAATTATAGCTTCTCACATTTGGAATATCGTCCAAGCTTTAGAAAAACTTTAGAAAATTTTTTATAAAATGATAATTTGTTGATAACTAAAAATAATATCGCAGCGCCATAGAGTAATCATGCGAATAAATATCCCATGAAGAACCCCATTCATATTGAAAAAGCATAGAAAAATTTTGCGTCATAGGAACTACGAACGAGCCTTTAAGATTATATTCATGGCCGCCACCGCCTAGCACATAGTATGAATAGTCAGCCTCTATTAGCCACTTGCCCCAAAAGTCATGTGCATAAGATATGCCAACATCTGCACCTAAACCGATACCAACAGTTCCTTGATAAGAGTGTGCAAATGAAAAATCTACAATACCTAACGCCCATACATATATGTTTGCAAACTCAAATGTATAACCAGCACCACCGTCAAGATACGTTGTAAAAGTTTCGCCGTCTTGAAATTCTTTTTGTTTGCCACCTAACTCAAACCTATATGATAAATCAGCAGTTGTTTTTGTCACAGGTGTATATGTGCGTAAACCCAAAATTTTCATATCTTGTAGCTTTATATCACCATATGCAGTGTTCCAACGCATATTGAAATCAAGCACAGTTATCTCGCTATTAGGTATGAACCCAGTATCAATATCGTATAATGTATGGAAAGCAGCTTTAAAGCCAAGCTCTGTATAAAACTTATTATTATCAAGCCCAACTCCAAGTATAACATTTGATGGGTCATGCCCTTCGTGAGGAGCTGTCGATTTTATTGTTTTATAATCTTGCTTTATACCTAGTTTTGAGCGTTCAAGCAAATATGATATCAATGTATCAGTATATTCTTTTGAATTTTCATCTGACTGAGGCATTTGATAATATCTATCTTGCATTACTTCAACTGCTAAATCGTACATGGATGCTTTAATTTCGTCGCTATAATCACTATTAGTTATCGCTTCAAGTGGTTGCTTATCTTCTCCAACTTCTATCGCAGTTGCTACGCTTTTTCTAGGCATATCGTGTGCTATATTATTTATCCTAGAAGCTAATGATGGACGATATTCAATATCTGTCACAAGCCCTGCATCCATAATTGTCTTAACAGTACTTGATGGCATTTCAAAAAGCATAGATGTTGCAAGCTCTAAATCTGGGCGTACAACTTCTAATAACATCAACAACTTATATGAACAATTCTCATCTAAAAACCAATAACCTGATTGTTTAG
>CAYJIW010000213.1:0-1828 GCA_964370335.1 uncultured Deferribacteraceae bacterium | reverse complement strand
ATTAAATATATTATTTGGTGAGATTATGCGATATTTTATAGCGATGTTGTCGATATTATTTATTTCTGCTTGTGCATCAAAAGATATTGATAGCAAACTAGATATTGACAAGAGTGAAGCAGATAGTGCTATCAAAGTTATTGAGCAAGAAGATGATGGCTTATTTCTATCATATGACAAAGATATTAAAAATAAGCAAATAAAACAATACTTAAAAGATGGTCTAGTTTATGCTATAGATGATAATATTGCTATGGCATGTGATGTTTGGGAAACAGCCATATCAGGTACACCAATATCTGTTAGTTTATACTATAATTTCGCTATATGTAACGAGCTTTATGGCAATCACGAAAAAGCTGTCAGTATATTATTCTATGCACAAGATTTTGCACCTAACAAAAAAATACGTGCTATGATTACCGAGGGTATATCCCGTAATCAAAAATTAATAAAGTAATCATATGCAGATATAACGAATACTTTATCAATATATTTTATCACATAATTTTTGCCTAAACTTGTACACACCATTGACATTTACAAATATAATAGTATATTTATTTGTGGTTAGGGGTATTAATTATGTCTTTTTTTCAATCGCTTGAAAGCGTATTATCTGTTTATATTCTAATAGCTTTGGGGTTTGCATTAACAAAACGCAATATATTAGATATGGATATGGCTGGTAAATTTTCATGGCTTATCGTTAATGTTACGTTTCCTTGTTATATTATTGTTGCATTGCCAGAAAAATTTACTGTAGATATGTTAGGTGAAGCAGTTTTCGGCTTTTCTGTATCATTTGTCATGATGTTGTTACTTATTCCTGTTGGGTATTTGGTTGCAAAATGGCTAAAACTTCCTGAAAGCAGGGTAGGCGTTTTCGTTGCGATGATACTATTTTCTAACACAGTTTATATTGGCGTGCCTGTTTGCGTTGCATTATTTGGTGACGTTAGTATGCCATACGTTTTGCAGTACTACCTAGCAACTACTATCATGTTTTGGACAGTAGGTGTATTTATATTAAGGCGTGGTAGCTTAACAGGTAAAACTGGTGGCTCAATGTGGGTATCGTTATTTAACATGCCAATTATTGCTTCATTTATTGCGTTAGCTATAGTAATATTTAACATCAAACTACCGTTTATGATAACAAACTCGTTTGAAATTATGGGCGCAATGACTACACCTTTAGCAGTACTATTTATGGGGATAGTATTTGCAGGTACAAATTTTAAAGATTTTTATTTTACAAAAGATATATTTGTTGTAATGATTGCAAGGTTTGCTATTGCCCCGTTACTAATATTTGCGATACTTGCATTTTTTTCTGCACCAAAGTTGATGACGGAAGTCTTAATAATACAGGCAGCTATGCCTATCATGAATCAAGTTACAATTACTGGGCATTATTATGGTGCTGATTATAAGTATTCCACAATAGTTACTGTGTGGAGCTGTATAATTAGTATGGTAGTTATTCCGATTTATATATTTTTATTTAACGCAGGTGTATTTGCGTAGTTTGGTTCTAATAATTTGTGAGGTTTATATTGTTTAGAGTATTATTTATCATGTTTACATTTGTATTTTACTTATCAGTTAAAGTATATATGTCATTTTTTAGTAATTATAAATCGTATATCGTTATACCAATACTTATGTTATTTATATCGCTACCTTTTGTATGGAATATTGCAGAAAGATTTGAAATTATACGTGCTCCATCATGGACTGTAAATTTTTCATATATTGTTTTTGCTGTTTACATAATATTTTTACTTACAAATTTATTTTTTGACATAATGTGGGTGTTGCGTTT
>CAYJIW010000212.1:0-1866 GCA_964370335.1 uncultured Deferribacteraceae bacterium | reverse complement strand
TCACCAACAGTTTTAATAATGCCAGAGTTGATACCGAGTAAATCGTCACGGCTCATGCCCGGCTTTCTAGGAACACCAGCTGTAACAATAACAACGCCAGCACCTTCAATATCTTTATAGTCGTTAGTACCAGTAACGGATACACCGAATGCGTCAACACGTGATGCTTCAGCAATATCTAATGTTTTGCCTTGTGGTAAATCTTCAACAATGTCAAACATAATAGCGTCGCCCAAGCCTTTTTGTGCGATTAATTGCGCTAAAACTCCACCAATTTGTCCACCACCAATTAATGCAATTTTTGTCCTTTTAAATTCCATTGAAATCCTCCTAAAATATTATTATAGATATTTTTAAATACTTTTTCTATCTTATACCTTTTTTATCTAATTAGTCTACAATTAAATTAGCAAATATGAAAAAAAATAGCATGTACAATATGTGTTGGATTTTTAAAGTCATTGTGAGTCTTGCATTTTGCGACGTGGCTGTCTATGTCGCAAAAACAAAAAAAAAGCAACCCCTCGGGGTTGCCAATATAGTTTATCATTCAAGTTAATTACAAATTATGGTTGTGGTTGATAAGGGATTAATGCAGGTATCCTTGTCGCATTATCAGGGGCAGTCAACTCATCATACCTAAACCCAAATTCTCTATCAACACCATCACGAACCCAAATATCAATAGCACTATTCATTTTAGTAACATTATCATTCAACGCTTGTACGCTTGTCACACGTGTTGCGTTGTCATTACTACTATTAGTACCATTACTACCTACACCAAATAATGAATTAGTATTACTCACAAAATAGTTTGATGATAAACTTCCGCCATTATTATATCCTACAATGCCACCAACATATATGCTACCACCTGTGTTTGTAATAGTTACATCGTTAGTATATGATGACACAATTTCTCCGCCATTATATGAGCCAATGATACCACCTAATCTAGCATCTGCACTATTTGCAGTTATTGTTGCATTATCTACGTATGTTGCACCTATATTGCCATTGCCCTCACCAACGATACCACCAATATAAGAAAAAATATATGTAGCTGTAAGATTTATAAAACTTGCTGATGATACATAAATATTACCGTCATTTGCACCGACAATTGCACCAACGTAAGTACTAGCATTAATAGTTACGTTATCAACATGTACGTTAGTAATATCACCTAAATTAAACCCAATAATTGCACTAGCATATTCCTTAGCAGTTATTTCAACATCTTTTAATGTTAAGTTTTTAACTGTACCAAAACTAACACCAAACAAGCCTTTATAATCTGATGTGTTATCGTTAATATATAAACCGCTTATTGTTTTGTCATCGCCATCAAATGTGCCTTTGTATTGGTATCGAGTACCGCCTATTGGCACCCAAGATATATTATCGGCTTTATTTGTTAGCTCGATATCGTTTAAAAGCTTAGCACTAATATTATCGTTACCGCTTGCAACTTCTTTGCTTAAATTTTTTAAACCATTTTCGTTTAAATTTACCAAACACCATTAAAAATATTTATCTTAATTGTCTCATATATTTGCCTCCAAGGATTATAATTAATCAATATTTAATATACATTTAACTGATAAAATCGCAAGCAAAAATAAATAGGAAGCTAAAGAATTTGCAACTACACATTAATTTATTGCAAGATTATTTTTTTAAGTGTAATATTTATAATTGTATATAAATGAAGTCAAATTATGAGGGTTGATAATGAATTTACAGGAACAAATTTTAGAACTTATTCGTTTTTCTTCTACAGATTTATCATCTGATGTGGAAGAAGCGATCAAAGTTGCACATTCTAATGAGGATGATAACACAGCCGCAAAAAATGCACTA
>CAYJIW010000211.1:0-1881 GCA_964370335.1 uncultured Deferribacteraceae bacterium | reverse complement strand
AGCAAAGCATGTCTTTGCCACAAGGCGAAGGCGGAGTGGCAACGACGGCGGGGGACGTCCACTCTTAAACAAAAAAAGGACAGTTAAAAAACTGTCCTTTAATATTATATACATTTAGCGTAGATTTGTGGCTAATACGAAGCGGCTTGAAAAATTTTGACAGGAGTTTTATGTTCGCTCTGCTCCAAGAAATATAGGATTATTTCTAAGCTCATTCTTCGCTAAGAACTAATGGCAATATTTTCATAAAGCTTAGCGTAAATGACTGAAAAATTTTTCAAACAACAAAGTATTAGAGTAAAAGACATACAAATTTAGTCTTTTTTACGGAAGTTCATTGCTCCGTATATCGCCCCTATCGTCATCAACAAGCACCCAAACCACATCCACCCGATAAGTGGCTGAAAGATACCTTGTATCCTAACTTGGTTAGTTTCTAAATCAAACCCAGATAAGATAAAGTATAAGTCGCCTTTTATCATAGAGTAGTAAGAAACTTCCGCAAAGTTTTGGTCTGGTCTGTTATTATATAGTCGCATTTCTGGGTTTGCCCATGCAACCTCGTTACCACCTTTCGTGATACGTATTGGCACATAGTGTGATATGAAGTTTGCAACTTTTTCAGTATGCACCATGCCTACTTCTAGCACGTAATCGCCCATAGATGTGTTTAGAGCTATTGTACTATTTTGTGCGACAATTTCATCAACGCTTTCGTTATAGAATGCTGATAACGTAACACCTAACGCCATAAATACTACACCTAAGTGGATAAGCATTGCTGCATAAAAGTTGTTTGCCGTTTTTAAAGATTTTACGCCACCTTTTTTAAGCACCATAAAAATTCTTGACATAACTGCAAATAAAGCAAATGTTGAGAATGCAAATAGTATCAACGGTTTGATTAAAGTGTAACCAAGTGCGTAAAATATAACTGTTGCAACAACCATAAATATTGCTGATGGTAGTATCAGTTTAAGGAATTTATCTGCTGTGTGCGCGCCAAAGCCTATCAATGGTGCAACACCGCTACCCAATATAATTAATGTGAAGAACGGTAACGATACCATATTGAAGTAGTCTAGCCCAACTGTTATAGGTTGTGCGCCTAATAGTTCTGTAATCCATGGTAGGAATGTACCAAAAAGTACAACAAACATAACACCAACAAATAACCAGTTAGAAATAAATATCAAACCTTCACGGCTAGAGTAGCTGAAATCTGATATATCTTTCAAATCTTTCTTGTTCCTTGCCATGAAATATACATAAATTGCTGATGTGATAGCAATAAATATTAAGAAATAGTTACCGATAGCGTTCTCACCAAACGAGTGGACAGAGTCGATAACACCACTACGTGTAATGAACGTACCTAAAACAGTAAGTTGGAATGTAATTAAGCTAAGCGAAAATGCCCATGCTTTAAGCCTGTTTGTGCGAGTATAAACATAGCCAGAGTGTAACAATGCTGTTGCAGTAAGCCATGGAAATAGTGACGCGTTCTCAACTGGATCCCAAGCCCAATAGCCACCCCAGCCAAGCTCAACGTATGCCCACCAGCCACCGATTACGATACCTAATGTTAAAAACATCCATATGATTAGCGTCCAACCACGGCTAAGTTTTACCCATAATGATGAAAAATCTTTCGCCATCAACGCTGCAAATGAGTGTGCAACAACAACATTAAAACCGACGTAACCGATATATGTTGTAGGTGGGTGGATAACCATGCCCGGATTTTGTAGCATTGGGTTCATACCGTAGCCATCACGCTGTATAAAGTCTACAGTTTCAAACGGATTTTGGAAAAAACATACTAAAAATGCAAAAAATGCCGCTGATACTGATAACGCAAGATATGCACCAGCACGATAT
>CAYJIW010000210.1:0-1899 GCA_964370335.1 uncultured Deferribacteraceae bacterium | reverse complement strand
AGCCAAAAATCTTGGTTATAAGCCAACAGTTAGCGAGATTGTTGAACACACAGATTATGAAGAAGAAGACGTTTATAGATTGTTAGGAATGATAGAAAGTGAAAGTATGCTATCGCTTGATAAATCGGTTGGCGACGATGATGATAGCACACTAATTGATTTTATAAAAAGTAACGGGCTAAGCCCAGAAGATGAAGTACTAAAAGCAAAAATCACTGAGCGTTTAGCATCAGAGATTGATAAACTATCAGATAAAGAAAGAAATGTAGTAGCATTATATTATTACGAAGAATTAACAATGAAGGAAGCTGCGGAGGTTCTTGGGCTTACAGAATCGAGGGTGTCGCAAATTCATTTATCTGCAGTACAAAAATTAAAGAGGAGATTGAAAGATCTTTATGAGTAAAGTTAAAGTTTTAATTGTTGATGATTCTGTTTTTATGCGTAAAGCAATCGAGGCGATGCTTGCTAAAGAGCCTGATATGGAAGTTGTTGGGCTTGCAGTAAACGGGCAAGAAGCTGTCGATATGACTGCAGAACTAAAGCCAGATATTATTACATTAGATATAGAAATGCCTGTTATGGACGGGCTTACTGCGTTAGAAATAATCATGGATAAAAACCCAACGGTTACTATCATGGTTAGTTCGCTTACGCAAACAGGTGCAGATGCAACATTAAAAGCGTTAGACCTTGGTGCAGTTGACTTTATACCAAAAGAGAGTAACTCGTTTGGTGGCTTAGGGTTAGAGCGTGAACTAAAAGAAAAAATACGCAAGTTTGCAAAAAATAGCGCCATGATGAAGCTAATAACTTCAAAGCGTTTGACATCTGCAAAGTCTAATGTTGCAACAGCGGCATCTGCTGCCACTAAATTAATGACTAAAAAAGGCGCTAACAAAAGTATTGTTGCACTTGGTACATCTACTGGCGGTCCACAATCATTGCAAAAAGTTATTCCGTTATTGCCAGCAGATTTAGGCGTGCCGATAGTTATTACACAGCACATGCCACCTAACTTTACTGCATCACTTGCAGCTAGGCTAGATTCATTATCAAAGTTACAAGTTATCGAGGCACAAGGTAAAGAAAAACTTGAGCCTAATGTTGTTTATATAGCAAAAGGCGGCCAGCACTTAACATTTAGGAAAGTTGGCGCAAGTATATATACAGAGCTTACTAAAGAGCCATCAGACTTATTCAACATACCTAGTGTAGATGTTATGGTATCATCATTAACTAAGTTATATAAAGATGATATTTTAGGCGTAATTATGACAGGTATGGGTAGCGATGGCGCTATTGGCTTGAAAGAATTACACGCAGCAGGCGGTACAATCGTATCACAAGATGAGGCAAGTTGCGTTGTTTACGGTATGCCAAAATCGGTTGTTGATTTAGGTATAGCGCACGAAATTGTGCCACTAGAAGAAATAAGTAAACGAATTATCTATCATTGTAAATAATTTTGTGTTATACTATACAATATAGTGGTAACTATTAATAAAAAGTAGGTATGAATAATGGCAGACATTTTAAGTCAAGACGAGATTGATGCGTTATTGTCAACGGTGTCAGATGATTCCATCGCCCCAGCCCCAACCGATAAACAGGGCGGCGACTATATTCCTAAAAAAATATCAATATACGACTATAGGCGTCCAGACAGGGTATCAAAAGAGCAACTACGCTCTATAAGAAACTTACACGATAAATTTGCGCGTAACTTTAGCTCGAACTTATCTAGCTTTCTTAGAACGATTACTGATATTTCGCTTGTTAGTGTTGACCAAATGACGTATGGCGAATTTTTGATGTCGTTGCCAGATCCTACAAGTTTTAACATTATCAGTATGATACCGCTTCAAGGTAATGCTGTTTTAGAAATAAATCCGTCAC
>CAYJIW010000209.1:0-1899 GCA_964370335.1 uncultured Deferribacteraceae bacterium | reverse complement strand
AAGTTCAGAACTGCTAGTAATATCATAATACATTACTCTTTCATAATTACTTTGATATTCTGCTATTTCATCTTCAGACATGCTTGCTTTTGCATCGTCTGTTAATGGACTTCCATAATCATCCCTATCTTGGTCAGTAATTGACGTTGGCGAAAGCATTTCAAGCATTTTATTATATTCAGCAACAACTTCGGCAATAGCTTCAACCGCTGTATCTGTATCAACTTCAACATTTAATACTGATGTACCAACACCAACTAGCGATAACTGCACACCATTTAATACGTCATCAATTTCGTTGTTATCACGAGTGTATTGTGTGCCGTTTACAGTAAACACAGCTTGTGTACCGCTACTACCTACAAATGTAGGATCTTTAGTGAAATACGTTAGTCCAGCCGCTTGTAAGAAGTTAGAAGTATCATGTTCGCTACCAAGTTCTATCCTATCAGTACCATCTGCCATAAGTGAGAATTTATCTGTTACATAGTCGTATGACATAGTAACACCAGCGCCAGACTTATTAACTTTATCAATAATATCATCAACACTATCGTTATCTTTATCAACATATATAGAAACGCCATTGACAGTGAAAACGCCAGAATTTACAGCAGTAGAGAAACCAGCATCAACTATATTAGCGCCAGAATCTATTGAACCAGAAGTTTGTCCATATTTAAACTCGCCACCTTGTGCAACAGAGATATTTAATATGCTAAACAAGTCAGAAGTATCGCCAAAATCGCCTAAAGTCATTTGGATTGGTCCTTCTTCGTTATTTTCTATCACAAAATTGTTATTATTATAGTCATATTTCATGACAACACCAGCACCGCTAGAGTTGACACGTGCCATAATCTCATTTATAGTCATTTCGTTTGTGATTTCAATTTCTGTATCATTTATTGTAATAGTACCTGCAGTAGAAGATGTAGCTGGTTCTTCAAGTAGCGAGTTTGCTGTATCGTTTAATGCAGAAGATAACCATGCATCAATTTCATCTTTAGTAGTTGCATCAGTAATAGTAGTGAACGACGCACCAACAAATTGAGAATTTGTAGCAGGTCTTGCGTTCACACTAGAATCTTGATAAACTTGGAAGCTACCTTCAGTAAGACCGCTAGAATCAAATGTTAACGACGCACCCGGAAATAATCCGCCTTTATTATTGATATCAGCATCTGTATTGCCACCAGATATTTTTTCTTGTAAATCTTCTGCTGATGCAGCTGTAATAGTTGTAACTATAGTGTCAGTTTCTTCTCTATTTGTAAGCAAGCTAATACCTAAGCTTTCAGCTGTTAGAGATATAGCTGTTGGGTCTGCTGCACTTCTAAAGCCAAAAATATCAATTTCTTTATCGGCTGCAACATCATAAAATGAAAGACTGTGTGAGCCTGTTGTTTCATCATATTCTGCACGTACTGCAACTTGTTGCAGACCACCTGTATCAAAAGACATTTCCATAGCAGCGTTGATTTGTGCTTCTAGATCTTGAGCAATAGCGCTCATCATTGTACCAGCCTCATAATCAAGGTTGACATTTAGTTCATAATCCTGTCCATCGTACTGGAATACCATAGAAACTTCTTCATCAGAGCTACCTCTTGCACCACCGTAAGCATCAATCCTTAAACCAGATGTGCCACCAGTAGTAGCAGTACCACTATTTTTATGGTGCACTTGTCCACCTTTAGATTCAAAAACATCTTTAGCTATCCATAAATCGCCAGCATCGTTTGATGATACGTTAACATTATGCATACCTTCTACTTGGTCATATGCGTAAACATCGCTTGTAAGCCCAGTAACACCAGCACCAGCAGTAATAAGTGATTTATTAAGATAAATGCTAGAAGCATAAGCAGGCTTAGCAACTTGTGATACATTTATAGT
>CAYJIW010000208.1:0-1902 GCA_964370335.1 uncultured Deferribacteraceae bacterium | reverse complement strand
ATTTTCGTTATTTTCTGCTGGTTCTTCATCAAGGTTAACCCTTTTCGCGTCGTTTTCTGTTACCTTTCTGAAAGGTATCTCTGCCCAAAAAGTAGAGCCAACACCAACAGAACTTTCAACAAACATTTCGCCACCCATCATCTCAACAAGCATTTTGCTATTAACAAGCCCTAAGCCAGTACCGCCATAGCGCCTAGTGATAGAAGCATCGACTTGAGAAAATGCGCTAAACAGCTTTGATAAATCGTCATTAGATATACCGATGCCAGTATCAGTAACAGCAAATTTTAATACAATTTCGTCAACCCTATCTTCAAGTATGTCAATGCTAAGTTGAACAATACCATGGTTAGATGTAAACTTTGTTGCGTTACCAATCATATTTATAAGCACTTGACGTATGCGTGCTGCATCGCCTATAAGCATTGTTGGGATTTGTGGGTCAATACTTTTAACATACGTCAACTCTTTATCATCAATGACAGATTCAAAAATGTTATCAATATTTTCTATTTCTTCGTGAGTGCTAAACGGTAGATGCTCAATAATCATTTGATTAGCTTCAATTTTAGAAAAATCTAGTATGTCGTTAATAATGGTAAGCATATGCTTGCTAGAACTAAGTATTTTCTGTGCATAGTTTCGTTGCGTATCATCAAGTTGAGTATCCTGCAAGAATTTTGCAAAATTAATGATTGCGTTCATAGGTGTGCGTATTTCATGGCTCATATTGGCAAGAAACATACCTTTCGTTTCGCTAGCTTGTTCCGCTTTAAGCTTTGCTTCTTGAAGCAACTTTTCACGCTCTTTCGATTCTGAAATGTCTTTTATATGTCCTATTAATCTATGTTTTAATCCATCTTCGCTAATAGTTTTATATGTTAGCGATAACCACTTATTAGTACCGTCATTCATTGTGCATAGCATTTCATGCTTAATGATTTCATCAACTTCCCAAGTGCTACAGTCTGCCACACTACGCCAAACTTCAGCCATATCTTCTGTAAAGTGGTTAGAAAGTGCAAACCAATGTTCGCAATTAGTAATATTACCCTCATAACCAAAAAATGATGATAACAATTTATTAGAAAATATACGTGTACACGCTGAATATTTTTGCCCATTAGAACATTCCATTTCAAAAACTGCATAGTTGCCTATCTCGCCACTAATTTCAAAATTAAGTAACTGTTTTTGCAACATTACACGTGTTTCGTAATGCTCGCTAATATCGTGATGATAACCAGCTATATACATCACACCGTCAACTACCTCAACTAACCCACCACGACAACGAACATACGTTAAATCATCGTTATTATACCATGGATATTCTAATTCAAAATCTGTATTATCTGTAGTCAGCATGGTCTCAACAGTGTTATTTATCAATGATTTATAGTTATCGTCAACACGGCTATACCACCATTCGTAACACTCCTCAGGAGTAACTTCACTCTCTATACCAAGTAACTGCATCATGCGCTCATTACCATACATGGTGGATTTACCTGTGTTAGTATCAATATAGATTTCCCACAGCCCAACACCACTAAAATCGAGAATACGATTTAACCATTTTTTGTCAATTTCACGTTCAAATTTCAACATAGTGCAAAATCATCCACCTAATATTTCACATAAAACGCACGGATGTGATATAACATAAGTATAATCCAATACGAGCAACTGTCAAGATAAAGTTTTGTCCATATTGATAGCCATGAATATATATTAAGAAAAACAACGCTAAATGGCTATGATAATTCGGTATTTTTACAATTTTTACATAAAAAACTATGTTTTGTATTTTAGATATGATTGTGTATTAATGTAGTTATGCGTTATTATGGACATCCCCCGCCGTCGTTGTCACTCCGCCTTCGCTTTGGGCAAAGACAT
>CAYJIW010000207.1:0-1910 GCA_964370335.1 uncultured Deferribacteraceae bacterium | reverse complement strand
AGTAAGGTATATTAATCACTCTTAATAAAACTTTTATTTATACGGAGGACGAAATGTATAAAATAGAAGTACTTTCTGGTGACGGTATCGGACCAGAAGTTATGGAACAAGCAATCAAAGTGCTTAATAAAATTAGCGATAAATTCGGAACAAAATTCCAGTTTACGCATGCAGATATTGGCGGTATCGCATACGATAACCATGGCACACCGCTACCAAAAACAACTATCGAACTTTGCGAAAACTCTGATGCTATCTTGTTTGGCTCTGTTGGTGGTCCAAAATGGGAAACTCTACCACCAGAAATGCAACCAGAACGTGGCGCTTTACTACCTATCAGAAAACATTTTAAACTGTTCGCTAATATTAGACCAGTTAAAATATATCCTGCTCTATCGTTTGCATCATCACTAAAAAACGAACTTATCGAAAAGGGTGTCGATGTTGTATTCTTCCGTGAACTTACTGGCGGTATCTACTTTGGGCAGCCAAAATCAATTTCTGATGACAGACAATCTGCAGTTGATACAATGGTATATACTAAAGCAGAAGTTGAACGTATCGCACATAAAGCGTTCCAAGCTGCAAGATTACGCACTAGCAGAGTATGTAGCGTCGATAAAGCAAACGTACTTATGACTAGCGTTTTATGGCGTGAAACTGTCGTTGCACTGCACGCAAAAGAATATAGCGATGTCGAATTATCACACATGTTTGTTGATAACGCCGCTATGCAACTTGTTCGTAACCCTGCACAATTTGACGTTGTATTAACAGAAAATATGTTTGGCGATATACTAACCGATGAAGCATCTATGCTATCTGGCTCGCTTGGTATGCTACCATCTGCATCTATCAACGAAGATGGTTTCGGATTATACGAACCAAGTGGTGGCTCTGCACCAGATATTGCTGGAAAAGGTATTGCTAACCCGATTGCACAAATTTTATCTGCAGCAATGATGTTACGCTACAGCTTCAACCTAGAAGCAGAAGCAAAAGCTATCGAAAATGCTGTCGCAAAAACATTAGACGAAGGCTACCGCACAGGCGATATTATGGGTGGCGACGCTGCCAACTTGAAGCTTGCAAAAACTAACGAAATTGGCGACGCAATCGCAAACAACATATAGGATTACTACTTGAAAAACTTATTACTAGAAAGATTTAAACAATATATTATACGCTATAAGTGGTTTTTGGCTGCTTTTGTGGTATCTGGCATCATATTTAAAATCTATCCGCAAATTGATATTTATGTTGCAGACTTTTTTTATGATGAAGAAAAAGGGTTCTACTTATCACGTCACCCATTTTCTATGTTTGTTTACCATGGCGTACACTATTTAACGTATGCGTTATCAGTCGTTTATATTTTGTCGCTTATATACTTATCCATTACTAAAAAAACATTTTTTGGTGTTGGAGCAAAATCGTTTGCATTTTTAACGCTAGCATTAGGGCTTGGACCCGGTGTCGTATCTAACCTTATATTAAAAAATAATGTTGGTAGACCTAGACCAGATGCAATTATCGAGTTTAATGGCGTACACGAATTTGTTGGACCGTTTACTTTTTCTAACGCTTGCGATACTAACTGCTCGTTTGTATCAGGACATGCATCGCTAGGGTTTTACTTAATGGTGTTTGGTCTACTCGCAACAGGGCTTGCTCGTACAAGGATGTTAGCTGTTGGATTTATTTTCGGCATTATTATTGGCGGTGTTAGGGTTGTACAAGGCAGACACTTTTTTACTGATGTTGTGTTTGCGTTCTTCTTTGTATATACAACCATGACATTAATACATGCGCTAATGTATGGCTTTGATGACGATAAAGAAAAAGAAGCAACTACTTAATATTACACACAAAAACGCCCTGCTAATTGCAGGGCTTATTTTTTAGTTTAC
>CAYJIW010000206.1:1718-1943 GCA_964370335.1 uncultured Deferribacteraceae bacterium | reverse complement strand
TAATTTTCATATATCCGACCTTCTTTTTTAATAATCTTCTATATATTATTAATAAATAAAGTGTTTTGCATTGTAGCTTTGTTAAAAGCTTAATGTGAGGCATGGTAACTATTAGCAAAAATATTGCTATAATTACAATATTTTTCATTTTTTACTTGAAAATATATGTATTTTAGCGATATAATCTTAATAATGTGTTGATTTAACACATTATTGTGTAGTAAT
>CAYJIW010000206.1:0-1708 GCA_964370335.1 uncultured Deferribacteraceae bacterium | reverse complement strand
ACTATTGTTGGTTTACTGATAGCTTGGATACTTGTTCTGTGGGCTATGGTTGTTGGTGTAGGTATTGGCGCTTATATCGACTTTCCTTCGTTTCTTATCGTTTTTGGCGGTACTACAGGGCTTATTATGTCTGCATGGCCTATCAATAAACTTATCATCGGTACAAAAGCTGTATCAAAAGCGTTTTTACATATCCCGCAATCTGGTCAGATGCTTATAGCTATGCTTGTTGATTTTGCTGTTAAAGCACGTCGTGATGGCATACTATCACTCGAATCTGAAGAAGAAAACATGAAAGATGAATTTTTACGCAAAGGCATTAGGCTTACTGTCGATGGTACAGAGCCTGAAGTTATCAAAGAAATACTTGAAACTGATGTCGAAAATATGCTTGCTAGACACAAAGCTAACGCTGATATAGTTAGTATGGTCGGTGACCTTGCACCTGCGATGGGTATGATTGGTACACTTATCGGTCTTGTTGGTATGCTTTTAAATATGAGCGACCCGGCGGCTATCGGACCTGCGATGTCGGTTGCGTTAATTACTACATTCTACGGCTCTGTTATAGCTAACATGATTGCAGCACCGCTGAACAATAAAATTAGAACACGTTCCGCAGAGGAAGAGCACCTTCGTAGCATTATGCTTGCAGGTATTATGGCAATACAGTCAGGTGATAACCCTCGTGTTGTTGAGCAAAAGCTTAACGCTTACTTGCCACCACAACAACGTAAGTCGCAATTTGATTAACGTGTGTTTTGTTAATAATGAGGTTATAATTGTCTAAAAAACGTAAATGTCCTGAGTGCCCTAAAGGCTCTCCTAAATGGATGACAACATTTTCTGATCTTGTAACGTTGTTATTGACGTTTTTCGTATTACTTATCACTATGGCATCATTCGATAAGATAAAATTCGAGCAAATGTTTAGCGTACTTACTGGCTCGCAAGGCATACTTAACCTCGTTGGTGAATCAGAATTTAACCCTGTTAGTATCGTAAGCATGACACAACAACAAGATTCTGTGGAAACATCTCAAGATCAAATTGAACAAACTATCAAAGAATACGTTGAAGCTCAAAACCTAGAAAATATGATTTCTGTTATAAAAACTGATAAAGGCGTTAGCATACGTGTTATGGATTCTGTCTTTTTTAACACTGGTAGCTCAAACTTGTTGCCTGCTGCAACGCCTATACTTGAAAAAATTATTACGCTAGTGCGTGATACTCCTTACTACATTAATGTTGAAGGCCATACAGATAACGTACCTATAGCTAATAACCCTAGCTTAAATTGGGATTTATCAGTTGATAGAGCTGTATCAGTTGTTAAGTTTTTTGCTGATGATGCTTTCAACCCAGTTAGGTTATCGGCTTCTGGTTATGGCGAGTTCCACCCGCTGTTACCAAACATTACAGATGCAAATAGATCAAAAAATAGACGAGTAGAAATTAATATTATTACACCAGAGTTTGCAGAAACTGGTGCAAATATTTTTGAATAATTAGTGACATATTAAAGATTGTATGCTATTGATAAATATAGCATATTGACATGGAGGATACTATGGCAGAAGAAATGGAAGAAAGTAAACCTAAGAAGAAATCGAAATTACCTTTAATATTAATGGCGGGTGTGTTTGTAGTATTACTTGCTGGTGGCATTGTTGCTTTTATGATGCTATCTGGCGGTGGGCAATCT
>CAYJIW010000205.1:0-1950 GCA_964370335.1 uncultured Deferribacteraceae bacterium | reverse complement strand
GTGATCTGCTAGTAACATTACCAGCGCCTTCGATTAACGTCATGCCCGCACCCGGTGCAAATAAGTTACCGAAAATTAAACCAAGAACAATCGCAAACAATGATGTTAATAGGTAAAATGCAATAATTTTACCGCCAACCTTACCAAGCTTTGATGG
Organism: uncultured Deferribacteraceae bacterium; assembly: GCA_964370335.1. GTDB lineage: Bacteria > Chrysiogenota > Deferribacteres > Deferribacterales > Mucispirillaceae > CAYJDR01. The sequence continues at coordinate 1,793 of CAYJIW010000205.1, read as the reverse complement.
TGCGATACTTGCAGTACCAACAATCAAAGTAAACACGATAACTGGTTGAACAATCATCTTTAACAAACGTACGAATAAATCGCCAAAAGGACCAAAAAATGCTAATAAAGTAGCATTCTTTTGAAAAATGATACCTGCAACAGCACCAAGAATCAAACCGACTAGGATTCTAACTAATAAATTAGAATTAAAATACCAGCCCATAAAACACTTTTTTTCACTCATAAGAGCCTCCTCAAAAAAAATATAATAGTACAGAACTTAAAAATACAGAAAGATATTTATAGTAATATATCTTTCAATTGAAACAATACTATAGTGTTTTTTCGTATTTTGCAAGCTAAAATCTAAAATAAGTCATAAGAAATAAGCGCATGTAAAACTATAACACAGTTATGATAATTAGTTCATAATAGTAAAAAAGCTGTTTAGTATGAGTATAAGTAAAAATGAGTAATTAACATGTTGTTATTCATGCAAAAAAATGTTGCAAAAGCTAATATCTACATGGTATATATACATGTTTAAAATACAACATTTGAAGGAGAAATTAGTAATGAAGAAAATTATTTTTAGTTTATTACTTGTTATGACAGCTTTTATTGCTGGCTGTAGCTCTGACTCAGCAGATACGAGTAATGGTGACAAAGAAACGCCAACAGTTACGCCAATTGATGTAGCAAGTAACGCTTTGTCGCTATTAGGCACATACGAAATTGATAACTACACTATTAGTGGTGGAAGCATACAGATACCGACTAGTGAAAGTAAGCTATATCTTGATGTGTTAGTTGACCCAACCACTAATCCTCTAGGTGTATATGTGTTTATGCGCGTTGAATTGAATGACGATACCACGTATATTGATAACTCAAGTAATCCAACTAACAATGCTGATATAGTTATCCCTATTGACACAGCAACACTAAATCCTGCTCTGCTTAATGCATTTATAGATGATGTTTTTACAGAGCTTAATGCAGAGGTGATTGAACCTCCAACATATAACTTGACATTTACTATTGACCCATCTGCTACACCGTCACTTGCAAATATTGATGAATACGATAGATTTATTGATGTTGGCATTTTACAAGCAGGTGAAACATTAAAAATTAATGCAACTAAAATACAAGACGCTGATAGTAGTCCTGGTATAGATGCACCGCCTTTTGTACCAGTTACGAGCATTGATGTACCAAACAGTATTAATATTGATACAAAAACTTCAAGCACCTATTCATTAGGTGCTTGAAGTTTTACCAGATAACGCATCTATACAAAATTTAGATATAATTACATCACACGTAAAACTATCTGATAGGGTTATTAATTTGCCTAGTGAACAATATGCAAATTGGAATGCAATAACTTCTGATGATGTACAAGCAGCTAGTGTTGATACTAACACATCTGATACATCTAGCGACATTAAGTAATTGATATTAAATTAGTTACATAAATAATAAGCCCGTTATCATTTACGATAGCGGGCTATTTTTTTATAATACTGTATAGAATAGTATTGCGAAGAAGTGGCTGACTGTGCCAGTCAATACAAACAAGTGCCATATGCCATGGTTAAACGGTAACGTACGCCATTTGTAAAATATTACACCAAACGAATAAGATAAACCGCCGATAACTAATAATATTAATCCGCCTAGCTCCATTGATTGCGTTAGCGGTTTGAATGCTATTAGTACAGTCCAACCCATTACTAAATATAGCGTTGTTGAAAATTTGCGAAACCTATCGCCATATATTGATTTTAGTATCGTGCCGATAATTGC
>CAYJIW010000204.1:1802-2020 GCA_964370335.1 uncultured Deferribacteraceae bacterium | reverse complement strand
ACAATAAATGGCGAAAAAATATGTGATAGGGCAGAGTTTGTTGCAAAAAGCTTCACTATCGTAAACAAGCACATAAACAAATCTATCACTATAGAATACGATAGAGAAGTTACATTTATGTACTATTCGATATTTACTGTTTCTCAATCAGAGGCTGGTATTGATTTGACGTCACAAGGGCTATCTATATCGGCTAGTGTACCTTTTGAGCAAAACTT
>CAYJIW010000204.1:0-1725 GCA_964370335.1 uncultured Deferribacteraceae bacterium | reverse complement strand
AGGTATGTTCATTAATGAAAGCCATACTGTAGACGATAGCTATTGCCCATTTTGTACTGATAATGTGCTATCAAACGATATGTGGGAAATATTTAGCATATCGAACAACAATGGCGAAAAGCAACTTGTCGTTACGCCTAATAAGCAACCGTCGCTATCTGTAGAGGGCGTGCTAAAGCGTACTGGCGTTGGATATTATGATAATATTAACGGTATTGGTGCTAACGAAATTATTATTGATTCGCCACGTCATGGGCTAAAAGTTGGCGACTATACCGAAGCTGAGCTACACAACTTATTTGTTGCTGTAAAAGCACGCATACAAGATTTAACACGTGATATACGGTTTAGATATATTTGCGTGTTCAAGAATATCGGCTTTTTGGCTGGCGAGGTTATTAAACATCCGCATACGCAACTGCTTGCGTTACCAGTCGTGCCAAAGAATATATCGGAAATGTTGTCGAACGCTCAACAACACTTTTTAGAAAAAGAGCGTTGCATTTTTTGTGACATGATAAAACAAGAGCGAGATGAAAAAACTCGTGTAGTATATGAAAATAACGATTTTATAGCGATAACTCCTTATGCGTCGCTTGATCCGTTTGAGGTTGAAATTTTCCCTAAAGAACATAAGCATAAGTTTGAAGATTGTACCGATACTTACATGAAACAACTAGCAGATATTCTGCGTGAAGTGCTATCACGTTATTCTGCGTTGTTAGGCGATGTGGCTGTTAATATAGCCCTTAGGAATGCACCGCTTTACGAGTATAGGGAAGATTTAACACAAACTTACAGTAATATAAGACATTGCTTTCACTGGCATTTAGCGTTGCGCCCTGTTATCAGCCATTCTACAAATATTAGCTGGGCAACAGGTATTGCGGTCAACCCTATCACGCCAGAACAAGCAGCACTATTTTTAAAGGAGGTTGATAACTAATGAATATAATACATGTTACTCCTGAAATTTATCCGTTTTCTAGGCACTCTAGCGTTGCTGAGGCTGTTAGTGGGCTTGCGATAAAGCTTGCGGCAGATTTTGATAATACAGTTTATGTGTTTTCGCCACTTTATGCATCAGTTGATATTGATAAGCACGATATAAAATCGAATGGTTTAAAAACATGGGTAGACGCAGGCACTACTGTGTATGAGTATGAACTATACGAGCTTGACGATGATGGCGTTAAATACGTTTTCTTTAAGAACGAAGCGTTATTTAGCCGTATCGGAATTTATGGTGCAGGCACGTTTGATTATGCCGATAACGATATTAGGTTTGCAACATTTTGTCACGCGGTGATGAACTATATCAAGTACCACTCTATTGAAGTAGATGTGCTACACTCGCACGAATGGGCAACTGCGTTAATACCTGTTTATAAAAAGATTAGTTTTCAAGATATAGAGTGCAAAACAGTGTTGACAATACACTCATCAGAAAACTTAGGCGTGTTTAATAAGTTTTGTTTAGACTCGATGAACTTGCCATGGAGCTTATATAATATTGATGAACTAGAGTATTTTGATAGCGTTTCATTTTTGAAAGGCGGTGTCGTGTTTGCAGATTACGTTACGACTGTTAGCCCAACATTTGCGAAAGAACTTTTATCATCAGAATATGGGCTTGGGCTTGATTGGCTATTCTCTAAGCACTCTAATAAGCTAGAGGGCATACTAAAAGGCATAAACCACGATGTTTGGTGTCCAGCATGTAGA
>CAYJIW010000203.1:0-2059 GCA_964370335.1 uncultured Deferribacteraceae bacterium | reverse complement strand
ACCGACTGGGTGGTAACATCTGGTGCCGAACAAGCCCCATCAGGTGCAAGGCAAATAGTAGCAAGGGTTGCTCGCCCATTTTAAGCTACGGGTTAGCTGCAACGACGTGTTTGGCAACAAATACGCTAGATAAATGATTGCCACATAATTTATTTTATGTACAGAATCCAGCTTATAGTATGCCCACTATACGTGTTTTATTTGTCGTTATACTCTTTTTCTGGCAGTTCTTCATGCCCAAAAGATGTTTCGCTATCGTCATGAAATACGCCGGGAGTATATCCAGGATATTTAGTTTTGCTAGGTCTATAATCAAAAGTATCAACTTTGCTTTTGTCTGAAATGTATTGTTTGCGTAGTGTATAAATAAATACAATTAAGAAAAAGAGTAATGCACATATAAAGAAAACTATAAACGCTAAGTTCATTCCAGTGTATCGCATGTTCATATATTGCTGAACGCTATTTGAAATTTCTTCATATCCAATCATAATAGTGCCTCATTGTTAATTATTTTTATTATCGTATTACAATATCTTTTGCTAGTCAACAAATTATAACTTCTTTTAACTAATTGGTACTTTTTTTAAAAAAATAGTTGAAAAAAAAACAACGTCAATATATAGTATATAATGAGCAGGGTATCAATATATTTACCAATGCTAAATATCAATCTTTTTTGCTTTGATATAAATAAGTTATAAATTATTAGGTATTACAAATTATGTTAGAACAATTAACAGTAGTTTCTATTGATGACAACAACGTTAACCTTATGTTAATAGAAGCTATTTCAAAGGATTTAGGGTTTAATATACGCAGTTTTCTTAACCCAGTTGAAGCTGTTGAATATATCGAAGATCCATCTACTAAAGTTGACTTAATTCTTGTTGATTACATGATGCCAGAGATGAGCGGTATAGAAGTTATACAGCGTGTCAGAAAACATGATAGAGATATTCCTGTAATTATGATTACAGCCATGAGTAGCGATGCTGATTTACGCATAAAAGCTATCGAAGAAGGCGCTACGGAGTTTTTGCATAAACCACTTGATGTTGTCGAGTTTAAGGCAAGGCTACGTAACATGTCTGAGCTACGTACGGCGCAATTAATGCTTATGGATAAAGCATTATTGCTACAGTCTGAAGTTGAAAAAGCAATTAGCGAAATTAGAGAGCGTGAGTACGAAGCACTAGAAATTATTGGTAAAGTTGCCGAGTACAAAGATAAAGAAACTGGCGAACATACTGTTCGTGTCGCATTTATTTCAAAACTATTAGCAGCTGAACTTGGCGAGTCAGAAGAATTCCAAAATGTTATTGAATGGGCAGCACCATTACACGATGTTGGTAAGGTTGGTATCCCAGATAATATACTTAATAAAGCTGGTCCGTTATCCGATGACGAATTTGAGATAATGCGCACACATACTACAAAAGGCTATATGGTACTTAAAGATGCTAGAAGTGTATATCTGCAAGCAGGAGCAGAGATTGCGTTATCTCACCACGAAAGGTGGGATGGTAACGGATATCCCGGCAAGCTCGCTGGCGAAGATATACCGCTTATGGGCAGGATAGTTGCAGTCGCAGATGTATTTGATGCAGTATCTTCAAAACGTCCTTACAAAGATGCTTGGGATAAAGAAAAAGTGTTTGGGCTTTTTGTTAACGAAAGCGGTACTCATTTTGACCCACGCATAGTTGATGCATTACTTAAAAATAAAGATAAAATATGGGAAATTCATATTTCTCAATAAATATATTGGAGAAAAATATGAAAAAATTTTTAGTCACCCTTTTATTTGTTCTAATAGCGATACCTAGTTATTCTCAACAAGGCATTTCTTCTTTTGGTACTTTCAACTCACAATATAATCCTAACGGCTCTAGTACACCTTACATACTTTTAAATATGGGTATGATGCCTTTATATGAAATAGGTGGCAAAACATACGATATATCTACTAATGGTTTAGGCGATAATGGTATATTTTTTGGAGCAACGATAGGTTATTTAGTTGCTCAATCTATGGGTGTGGAGCTGTCGTATTCTT
>CAYJIW010000202.1:1647-2072 GCA_964370335.1 uncultured Deferribacteraceae bacterium | reverse complement strand
GTAGACGCCTTTACTAGATGCAGGCTTAGCTTTGATAAGCGCATCAAGTAGTGCTTTCATATTTTCTTCCAATTTTTCTGTAGCAAAGTTTTTTCTGCCGATAGGAGCATGTACAATACCTGCTTTATCAACACGGAACTCAACCATACCGGATTTAAGTTCACCAACAACTCTTGCAACATCGTTAGATACAGTGCCAACTTTTGGGTTTGGCATCAATCCACGAGGTCCTAATACTTTACCTAGTTTGCCCACCAAGGCCATCATATCAGGAGTAGCAACAACCTTGTCAAAATCAGTCCAGCCACCCTCAACCTTGGCAACTAGTTCTTCTGCTCCGACAAATTCTGCTCCAGCTTCTTCAGCTTCTTTTGCTTTTTCACCTTTTGCAAAAACTGCTACACGTACTGATTTTCCTGTGCCAT
>CAYJIW010000202.1:0-1637 GCA_964370335.1 uncultured Deferribacteraceae bacterium | reverse complement strand
TTCAACCTGCTCTTTACTGTATATGAATACTGATTTTATAAAGGTTTGAACGATGTTTTTATCAAGGTTTTTTACAACTCCATATTGGTCGATTATTTCTTCTAGTAGTTCACGATTGTTGTTTTTTTCAACACTTTCATCAAATATTGCAAAGGCTGCTTCTTTCGCAAGCGTTAGTGCTTCATTTAGATCATACATTTTGTTACGATCTATTGTAGCAAACGCCGCCGCGAATTTCTTACCTTTTTTGGACATTTCCGTGCTCCTCTGGTCCGTAATTCACTTTAGGCTTCAACTTCATAACCCATACTGCGTGCAGATCCAGCAACAATTTTGATTGCTTGATCAACGTCAGTTGTGTTAAGGTCAGCCATTTTTAATTCAGCAACTTTTTTTAATACATCACGGCTTATTACGCCAAGCTTTTCTTTGCCTGGTGCAGTCGAACCTTTTTGTATCTTCATTTCTTTTTTAATTAATAAAGACACAGGTGGCTGCTTCATAATAAACGTAAAACTTCTGTCTTCATACACTGTGATAATAACAGGTAATGAAACATCGCCCATATTTTGAGTTTGTGCGTTAAACGCTTTACAGAACTCCATAATATTGACACCACGTTGACCTAACGCAGGTCCTACTGGTGGCGATGGATTTGCTTTACCAGCAGCGATAAGCAGTTTAATCTGCCCTAAAACCTTTTTTGCCATTTTGGCACCTCAAATTATCTTTGACAGTAACTCTGTCAATCCACTATGAGCTTAATAGCCCTTAATTTCTAAACTAAAATAACTTACTTATCTACACGTTTAACTTGTAAATAATCAAGATCGATAGGTGTTTGTCTACCAAATATACTAACAACGACACGAACTTTTTCTTTTTCTGGGCTAACTTCTTCAACATTGCCAGAAAAGCCAGAGAACGGCCCGTCGATAACTTCGACTATATCGCCTTTAATGTATTTTGATGCAATACGTGGCGCTTCAGATTTAGCAAGCTCCACCATAGCTTCAACGTCACTTTCAGGGATAGGTACAGGATTAATCCCACCAACAAACCCAGTAACTTTAGGCAGACTTTTAACAACGTGCCATAAGTCAGTAGTCATTTCCATATTAACAAGGATATAACCAGGAAAAGTCTTTTTCTTGCTAACTTTCTTTTTGCCATTTTTGAGTTCAACAATATCTTCAGTAGGTATAAGCACTTCGCCAATACGGTCTTCAAGATTGTTTGTTTTAACCCTATCTTCTAGTAAAAGTTTAACACGCTTTTCAAAACCTGAATACGTGTGAACAACATACCATTGTTTAGACATTTAACTACCTATAATAATTTGCATAAGGCGTGAAACTACCACATCAACAGCACCTAAGTATGCAGTAATAATAGCAACAACGATAACAACTATAAGAGATGTACCCATTGTAGCTTCCTTAGTAGGCCATGTAACCTTGCTAAGTTCTTCTCTGATTTCACTATAAAACTTTTTCGGACTAAAATTTTTCACAATACGCCCTCGTATAAATTTTACCTAAGCTAGCCATATAAACTATGTCAAGCCGACAAATAAAGCTAAGCAGGCCAAGAGGGATTTGAACCCCCAACACCCGGTTTTGGAGACCGGTACTCTG
>CAYJIW010000201.1:0-2167 GCA_964370335.1 uncultured Deferribacteraceae bacterium | reverse complement strand
TGCCAGTTGTACCAGTAGATGCATGTATGCGGACAACCTGCTCACGTGGTACTGTAAATAACCCAAATGGGTAGTTATCACGCAAATCTGATTTATTTGTAAATGGTAACTTCTCTAAATCATCTAGTGATTTAATATCATACGGGCTAATCCCCGCATCATCAAAGCTCTTTTTGTAGAAAGGAACTGTGGCATAAACTCGTTCAGCAACAGTTTTTAATCTTTTTAGCTGTAAAGCTTCTAGCGCTTCACGTGGTAATGTTTCAAACTCATTGTTCCATATCATAGCAAATCAACCCCTAACACTAAATAAATTGATACTTATATCAACCGTATTCAATGCTAACAAATAAAATTATGCTAGTCAATAATATTATACAAATAAAGAAATATGAGATTAAGATAATGAAGTTTCTGATGGGTGGAAACAAATTATTCCAAGCAAATGCTTGGAATAATAAGTATTCTTAAAAGTAATAATTTACTCTACAAATCTAATTAGATAGACTCTTTGAATGTTTTACCTACTACGAATTTAGGAGCTTTTTTAGCAGGAATAGTCATTGGTTGACCGGTTTTAGGGTTGCGACCTTTTCTTGCTTTACGCTCAGTAATAGTGAAAGTTCCAAAGCCAACTAATGTAACTTTTTCACCTTTTTTTAATGCTTCGATAACAGACTTTTCGAAAGCAGCTAATACTCTTTCAGCCTCTACCTTTTTTACGTCTGCCTTAGCAGCAATTGAATCAATAAGTTCCTTCTTGTTCACGTATAACCTCCATAACAAATAGTTTAGATATAATATTTATAAAAATGCATATCTATGCCTTTTTATATAAATAAACAACTTATACTTAATAACATACTTTTATAAAAATATTCAAGTAGAAATTTCAATATTTTTACATTTTTTTTATTTAAGTAATTGGCAACAATATAATATCGCTGTTACCATTAATAACAATAAATACATTTTGTCTATTTGTCAAACAAAATCTATGATTATTTTATTAAAAGTTCAGCTATTTGTACAGCATTCGTAGCTGCACCTTTTCTAAGTTGGTCACCACTAATCCAAAATGATAATCCATTATCACAAGATATATCTTCCCTAATCCTGCCGACGTAACACAAGTCTTGCCCTGCTGCCATCAATGGCATAGGATACTCTTTATTATTAGGGTTATCAATTACTTTAACGCCATCAGCTTTAGATAATAGCTCTCTAGCTTTTTCAGCAGTGATTTTCTTTTCAGTTTCTATAAAGACACTTTCAGAGTGCGATGTTAACACAGGTACACGTACACAAGTAGCACTAACTTTTATCTCGTCAGAATGTAACATTTTACGTGTTTCGTTAAACATTTTCATTTCTTCTTTTGTATAACCATTATCAGTAAAGCTATCAATATGCGGTATAACATTGAAAAGTATTTGGTGAGCAAACTGCTCGACAACAATATCACTACCTTCTACCCATGCTTTAGTTTGGCTTTTAAGTTCTTCCATTGCCGTTGCACCCGCACCAGATGTAGATTGGTATGAAGAAACAACAACACGCTTAACATTAGCATAATCATGCAATGGTTTAAGTGGCACAAGCATAATAATTGTTGTACAGTTTGGGTTTGCAATAATACCGTTATGTTTAAAAGCATCTTCTGGATTAACTTCTGGCACAACTAAAGGTACGCTATCATCCATACGGAATGCAGATGAATTATCAACAACAATACCGCCTGCTTTAACGCAAGATGGAGCAAACTCTTTTGAACGATCCCCGCCAGCAGAAAACAATGCAATATCAACACCTTCAAAACAATCGTGTGTCAATTCTTCTACAATATAATCTTTACCCTTAAACTTTAATACTTTACCAACTGAACGTGCAGAAGCTAATAGTTTCAAATTTGCAATCGGGAAATTTCTTTCAGCTAAAATTTCTAAAAATGTTTCTCCAACTGCGCCTGTAGCGCCAGCTATTGCTATATTGTACCCTTCTTTTTTTTGTATTGCCATGTCATTTCTCCTGTTAAAAATAACAAAATACAGCCTTTAACCTTAATATGTCAAGCTTTTTATTCATTAAATATACTACTTTTTACATTGTAACATTTAATATTGCAATTATTAGGATAAATAATGTATATTGTAACACTAAAAAGGGC
>CAYJIW010000200.1:0-2175 GCA_964370335.1 uncultured Deferribacteraceae bacterium | reverse complement strand
AATAATGGTATTTTACGAAACACACATGTTGTTGGCGGGAGTGTTGATTCTGTAGAATATTTTGTTGGTGGTATTGCTTCCACTAATAATTCTAGTGGAGTGATTGAGTTTTGTAGTAACTCTGCTACAGTTACAGGTACAAGTACAGACCGTGCTGGAGGCATTGCAGCAAGTAATAGCGGGCTTATTAGAGGTTCATACAATACTGGCGATGTTACTGCACCTGCTAGAGTAGGTGGCATAGTTGGAGCTTTCATATTTGGCTCTAGTGGTACAAATATTATTACATCTAGTTATAATATAGGTAATGTTACCGCTACTACTGATGGCGCTGACGCTGGCGCTTTATTTGGGAGTGGTATAACTAGTAATGTAGATCTAACTTATAATACTTTATATTACTTAAAAAACAGCGTAGTTAATAGCGCTATTTCTGGAGGTATAAACCTTGCGGATGAAATCGGTAAAGTAGAACCAGTTGGCAATATATCAGATTTAAACTCGCCTATCGTTATTGAAGCATTAAATAATGGGCTTGGAACAGGTAGAGAGTATGAATTTAAAGCTGGCAGTGGTAATGAACCACCATACATTGTAAAAGTTAATAACTAGGGGATAAATATGAATAAATTTTCAATATTAATAATAGCTTTCATGGTTGCGCTTACTGCATGTAGCGATGGTACATCAAATGGTGATAGTTCAAATTCAAATGTTACTAATCTATATGTTGTTTCGTCATTAACTATAGAGCGTGATAACACTGCCGATGTTATATCACTTATCACACCAACTAATGCTGTAAATCAAACACTTCACTATTCATCTAGCGATGAAAAAATAGCAACTGTAGATGATAACGGAACTGTTACAGGCGTTGCATATGGCAGGGCAATAATCACAGTCACTAGCGATGATAACCCCAATATAAAAAGGGCAGTTTATATTAATGTAAATAACCCAGTCGACACAAGGTGTGACACAAGTACACAAGGTTATGCTATTGATGAAAATGGTATTTGGGTAATATTTAAAGAGAGCGGATTAAAAGCATTTAGAGATAATGTTACTATCCATCACAATGTAAATATAAATGGTAGGTTAGCATGTGATATAGAACTTGATAAAAATACATCATGGGTATCTATAGGTTATACTGATAGTGCTTTCAATGGAGATGACTTTAGGTATGAAGGTATATTTGATGGAGATAATTACACTATAAGCGGATTATATATTTATGCTAACGATAGAAGTGATGTATATAGTGGTCTTTTTGATGTAATAGGTGACGGCGGTATCGTTAAAAACCTAATAATTAAAGAACCATTTATCACTAATGTAAACCAAGCATCAGCGTGTGGAGCAGTAGCTGGTAGAAATTATGGCACAATTGATAATGTATCATCTATTGGTGGTAGCGTATCAGGCTCTAGTGAGAATAGTTGGACTGGTGGTATAGTTGGCAATAATTTTGGCACAATTACTTTCAGTAGCAATTCTAACAAAGTGAAAGGTGTTCAAGTTGGTGGTATTGCAGCATCTAACGACGCAGAAATCGGCGCAGGTTTAATAACAGCAAGCTATAATTTTGGAGAACTAGAAGCTACAAATACTGCTTTCGATTTTGGTGGCATTGTGGGTGTTAACACAGGTACTGTTACAGCCAGCTATAATATAGGCAGTATAAATGGTGATGGTAATGTTGGCGGAATAGTTTCAGGAAATTCAATAAATAATGACACTCTTTTGGGTACAATTAATGCATGCTACAATATTGGGCAATTATATTTTAATGGCACTAATGTTGGTGGTATCGCAAGAACTAATGGTGCAGGTACGATTACATCATCATATTACTTAGCAAGTAGTGCAAGCAAAGGTATATCTGATGAAACAGATACTGTTGGGAAAACAGAAGCAGTTGATAGTATAGCTCACTTTAGGCTAAATAGCGTACTTGATGAGTTAAATACAGCGTTAGAAAATACAAATTATATGTATGTTAGAAATGAGTTTGAAGATGCAACAACTAGACCATTAAGAGTTATTGCCAAGTAATTAGTAATATTTATTTATATAAAAATAATATTGAGGAAAATATGAAAAAATTGAAAATATTGTTATTTATGCCAATGCTGTTTGCATTAGTTGCATGTAGTGATGATAGCGTAA
>CAYJIW010000199.1:0-2211 GCA_964370335.1 uncultured Deferribacteraceae bacterium | reverse complement strand
ATAAATACTTTGATAGAGATGGCCTATACCATAACGCTAGTGGCGAGTTTAAAGATAATGCGTTCCGTTTTGCGTTCTTTTGCCGTGCAGTTATGCAGGTTACAAAAGATTTAAACTTTAAACCTGATGTTATTCATTGCAACGACTGGCAAACAGCATTCATCCCATACTTTATTAAAACATCTGACGATATATTTTTTAGTAAAACAAAATCTGTACTTACTATCCACAATATTGGTTACCAAGGCAGTTTTGATACATCTGTTTTACCATACGCACGTGTTTTTGGTGATGATTTTAACCCATATACATTTGAATCATTCGGCGGGCTTAACCTACTAAAAGGTGGTATTTCATTCGCAGATAAAATTACTACTGTTAGCCCTACATATGCTAACGAAATTCTTGGCCCTATTGGCTCTGGTGGATTGCACGATATATTGCGTTCTAGGGCAGATGATTTATCTGGAATTATTAACGGTATTGACACAAATGTTTGGAACCCTAGCATTGATAAATTAATAGAAAAAAATTACGACATAAAAACATATAAAGCTGGCAAAAAAGCTAACAAAAAAGCATTACAACAAATGTTTTCACTAAGTGTATCGCCTAATATACCGTTATTTGCGTTTATTGGCAGGTTTGCTGCACAAAAAGGATTAGGATTACTTGCTGGTGCTATCGAAAAAGCTGTAAACAATATGGTATGTCAAATTGTCATACTTGGGTCAGGTGATGAAGATGCACAATGGTACTTTGGCGGGCTTCCGGTTACATATCCCGGCAGGATTGGTGCATTTATTGGCTATAACGAAGAAAAATCGCACTTAATTGAAGCTGGAGCAGACTTTTTTCTAATGCCTTCGCTTTATGAACCATGCGGATTAAACCAAATGTATAGCCAAGTATATGGTACGCTCCCTGTTGTACGTGCTACTGGTGGGCTTGATGATACTGTCATACAATACGATGAAGAAAGCGGTAACGGCACAGGCTTTAAGTTTTATGATATATCTGCAAATGCGTTGTATGACACTATGGGTTGGGCTGTTTCAACATATTTTGATAGACCAAAACACATGGAAAAGATGATAAAAACAAGTATGCAACAAGATTTTACGTGGAAAAACTCTGCTGAACAATATATTAACATTTACAGAGATGCTATTAAGAAATAGACTATTTAAGGAGGGTATATGATATTTAGTGATGCTAACGGTAGATTTATTGAAGAAGTTACTGAAGGCTTATCACGCTTTGGAATAAATAATGATAAGTCGCAAAAAGGCTCGTCAAAAGATACAACAATATTCCATATGTATAATACCGTCCATAATTCTGAATATATTGCAGTTGGAAAGCGTAAAAAAAGCGGTCTAAAAGCCGGTGAAACGTGGCAAAATATCATTGATAGAGATTTAATACCGTCTACTGCAAAGTATCTTAAAGATGGCAAATCGCCAGCTGGCGCATTAATTGTGCCATCAACTGATGCAAAAAAAGTAATTGAAATGCTTGAAGCTAAAGGTGCAAAACCGTCTGTTTACCAACTATTTGATGGTTATGTTGTTGCTGGACTTTCAAAAATTGATATGCAAAGTATCGCTACAGAAGCAGTTAAAGAGCTTGAAGCAAATGAACCACCAAAGCCACCTAAAAAAGCTAGCAAGCCTGTGGAAGAAGTAGAAGAAACAAAACCAGATGCTATTGAAAAACAAATAGATGAGCCAATCGAACTTGTTGATAAAAACGAGATTATCGAAACAGTACAAAATAATATTGAACCTGAGCTTAATAAAAATCTTACTGAAAAAGCAAGCTCTACACCGCTTGGTAAAAAACTGATGGCTGCTGCAATGCTTGGTATAGCGCTTGGTGCTACCCCTTTTGCAGTAGATTTTGCACAAGATAAATTTACATCTAAAGAAGATAACCAAATAGAAATAGTAGATGGCGCTAAAATGTTTTTTGATGATGTTACTGTTGGCTCGCAAGATGATCTAGAACTATTAAAGTTACTTGCTAGCAACCCAAACGCTACAGAAGATTTTTTACGTGCCATTGCAGATACTCCTATATCTACCAATGCTATACAAAACCCAAATATACCAGCAGACATTTTAGAAAAAGCGTATAACAGCAATAATATTGAAAAACTAAAAGCTGCTGCTTTAAACCCTAATACTCCGCTAGATGTGCTATAAGAGC
>CAYJIW010000198.1:0-2213 GCA_964370335.1 uncultured Deferribacteraceae bacterium | reverse complement strand
CAGACCAACGTTTAACGTTTGTATCAGCCGACCCAAACATTGCAATAGGCGATAATGAAACGGGTGCAATAATAGGTTTAAGCGAGGGTACAACAACTATACGTGTATCATCTGCTACATACGCTGGTGCTAGCAATGTTATGACTGTAAATGTTACAGCGACAGAGGGTAACGGATACTTTGTTGCTAATAACGGCACATGGCTCATCATGAATAGAAACGGCATGGAAAAGTTTAGAGATAACGTAACAATTGACGGATACGTTAAAACATCTGCAAAACTTATGTTAGATATCGAGCTTGATAATACTAGCAGTTGGACACCTATAGGAAGTGGCCCCGGTTATTCTGGCATATTTGAAGGTAACAACAAAAATATTAGCGGATTATATATAAACGATACTGGTGATGAACAAGGCTTATTTAAGAGTATTTCTTATATAGGTGAAGTAAAAAACCTTAATGTCATTGAGCCTGATATTGTAGGTGATAGATATGTTGGTGCAGTAGCTGGGCAAATAGGTGGCACAATAGAAAACGTACACGTAAAAGGTGGCACTATTATAGGTATATCATATGTTGGCGGTATAAGTGGACGTAGTTTAAGCACAGCATCTATTATATATAGTAGTAACTCTGCAAAGGCTACTAAAAATCTTAGTGATGAAACAGTTGCTTTTGAAGAAGGGGAATTTTATGGCGGTATAGTTGGTAATAATGCTGGTACTATTTTAGCGTGTTGGAATACTGGAGATATAGATGGCTTTGTCACTTTTCTATCTTCATCTCAAGAAGGTAGTACTAAAATTGGTGGTATTGCTGGCTCAAATGTTGGTGGCATATATGCAAGTTACAATACTGGCACTATTAGCGGTGGTATAAATGCAGGTATAACTAGCCCTAGTGATAAATCTTATAAAGGTGGCATAGTTGGTTATTATATTAATTCTGATAGAGGTAATGAAAATATTGTAGCCTCATATAATATTGGTAATGTTCTACTGGATAGTAACAAAGCAACAGATGTTGGGGCATTGGTTGGTGAGTTTCATCTCTCTAATAGTGGAGAGTCAGCCCCAGTAAAATCATCGTATTACTTGTCTAATAGCAGCGTTAATAGTGGACTTCAAGGTAACTCCCAGTCTCAAGATAACATGACAAGTGTTAGCAATATGTCGGAACTAAATTCACCTATCGTTATTGAAGAACTAAATAACGCACTAGGTAGCGATAGACAATACGAATTTAAAGCTGGTATTGGCGAACAACCGCCATATATTATAAAAGTGAAAAACTAGGGGATAAACATGTATAAATTTTTAATATTAATTATAGCTTTAATGGTATCACTTAGTGCTTGTAGCAATGATACATCGTCATCATCTGCTGGTTCATCAGATTTTGAACTTGTTAATATATCGGTAGTTCCATCGCTTTCCGTAGCAAGTGGAACAGATGTACAAGTGATATATGTACTTACTCCAACTAATGCTAGTAATCAATACGTGTCATTCTCATCTAGTGATAATAGTGTTGCTACAGTTGATGATAATGGAACTGTTACAGGCGTTTCATATGGTAAAGCTATAATAAATGTAACAAGTAACGATGGCTCTAATATTAGAAGGGTTGTTTACGTAAATGTTGAAAATGCAGTTGATGAAAAATGCTCAACATCTGTTGATGGTTTTGAGGTTGTTGGCGATGTCTATCATATATATAATGCTACAGGGTTACACGCATTTCGTGATGAAGTAAATAAAGATAACCTTAATATCAATGCAAAGTTGAGATGCAATATAGAGCTTGACCCTAAGACATCATGGGATACAATGGTGCCATACGATACCTTCAGAGATGATGGTTACGGAGGCACATTTGATGGTGATAATTATACAATTAGTGGTTTATATAATTATTATAATACCGGTGATAGTTCAAATAGTTTTATTCATACTATTAATATTGCAGGAGTAGTTAAAAATGTAACTTTCGTGAACCCATTTTTGATAAATGCTGAAACTTCAGCAGTAGTTGCTATATCGAATTATGGTCTTATTGATAACGTATCTATCATTAATGGTGATGTAGTTGCAGAATCAACAATTGGAGGGATAGCAGTTTATAATTATGGCACAATTTCATCATGTTATAACTCGAGTGATGTATATGGCACGACATCACTTAGTAGTTCAAATACAAACATCTTTGGT
>CAYJIW010000197.1:0-2244 GCA_964370335.1 uncultured Deferribacteraceae bacterium | reverse complement strand
ATTACACCTATCTAAAACACCAGAGGGTGCAAAAATGTATCAAACATTTATACCAAGGCAAAAATTAAAAAGAAGATAATTAATGCTAAAAGATGTACAAAACATTCGTGACGATAGAAATATCGCCATTGATAAAGTCGGCATAAAAAATATTACATACCCTATACAGCTAAAGGACCGCTCGAAAGGTAGCCAATCTACTATTGCGAATATTTCGCTATCGGTTAGGCTACCGCAAGAGTTTAAAGGTACGCACATGTCTAGGTTTGTCGAAGTGCTAAACAGATATAAAGATAACATCAGCCTTGCAAATGTTGGCGAACTGCTAGACGATATGCGAAAAACGCTTAACTCTGATGAGTCACATTGCGAGTTTACTTTCCCATACTTCATGGAAAAAACTGCCCCCGTTTCAAAACTAACTTCATTAATGGATTATGAGTGTACGTTTAGTGGCACAAGCAATAACGATGGTTACGACTATATGATAACAGTGCGTGTGCCTATCCAGTCACTATGCCCATGCTCGAAAGAGATTAGCGAATATGGCGCACATAACCAACGTAGCATTGCAACAATTTCTGTTAAATATGATAAACGCTTGATATGGATAGAAGATTTAATTGAAATTGCAGAAAGTTGCGGTTCTGCACCGATATACTCGCTATTGAAGCGTGAAGATGAAAAGTTCGTTACAGAACAAGCATATAACAACCCTGCCTTTGTAGAAGATATTGTTAGAAATATTACAGCAAAACTAAAAGCAGATGATAGAATTGTCTGGTTTGAAGTCAGTTGCGAAAATATGGAGTCAATACATAATCATAACGCATGGGCTACAATCAGCTACGGTAAATAGAATTATAATCTGTACACTGCTATAACATTCTATATTCGCTTCGCTTTATATAGCTATTGTATGCTAACGTAAATTATTGTCACAAAACATAAAATACACTTACCGTCACTGCTAAGTAAAGCAAAGCTTTGCTGTGACAGTCCACTCTTACTATTTAGCATAAATGTCATTATACGTTTCTATGGATAGCCGCGTCACACCACGCAACAAGTTGCTTCGTGTTACTCGCTATGACGTTATAAGTGGTTATTTATTTAATAACAATAGTTTACGTCTCTGCGAGCGATAGCGTGGCAGTCTATAAAAATACATTAATGATGGAATTAGCTTGAGAACGAGGCGTCCCACAGGATTTATGAGGAGTGTACAAACAAGTACATGACGATTAAGTCTGAGGAACAACAAAGTTATCATGTCGATTACGCATTAATACATTAATGATGGAATTAGCTTGAGAACGAGACGTACCGCAAGACTTATGAGGAGTGTACAAACAAGTACATGACGATTAAGTCTGAGGAACAACAAAGTTATCATGTCGATTACGCATTAATAGCAAAAAAAACGGGAGTTTTTACACTCCCGTTAGTTGTTATCAAAGTTAATTACGCATTAATTACTTAATTGGAACTAATGTCGGTATATCAGTATCAGGGTCACCGGGTACATATTCAAAGCCAAATGACTTATCATATGCATCAATACCATTATTCATATCATTTACATTATTATTTAATGTTTGTATATTTATTACAGGTTCTGCATCAGTATTGCTTGCGGTATTGCTTGCATTATTACCTACACCATTTAATGAATTACCACTCACAAAAAAGTTTGATGATAAAGTTCCGTTAGTATGTAATCCTACAATACCGCCAATAGGTATGCTAGCACCTGTATTTATAATAGTCACATCATTAGTATATGATGATACGATTTCTCCGCTTTCATAGATAGCAACGATGCCACCGATAGCAACATCAGCATCATTCGCAGTTATTGTTGCATTATCTACGTATGTTGCGACTATATCACTAACATTAACACTAGCAATACCACCAATTCTAGCATGATTATGTGTGGCTGTAATATCTATATTACTTGCTGATGATGCATAAATATTACCATAATTTCTACTTGTAATTGTGCCAACGAAATTTATAGCATCAATAATTACGTTAACAACATGTACGTTAATAATGCTACCAGAATTAAATCCAACAATTACACCAACATCACTTTCAGAAGTTATTACAACATCTTTTACTATTAGGTCTTTAACTGTACCAGAGCTAGCACCAAACAAGCCTTGATAATCTGATGAGTTATCAATATATAAACCGCTTATTGTGTAGTTATCGCCATTAAATGTGCCATTATATTGG
>CAYJIW010000196.1:0-2261 GCA_964370335.1 uncultured Deferribacteraceae bacterium | reverse complement strand
AAACTATCAATTTCTGATACGTTTTCATCACATAAATATGTCAAATTAGTAACAAATTCACCATTGCTATCAGTTATTACGCTACTTCTTATATTGCCCGGAATAGTAGTTTTTTCTTTTTGATTTGATAGCTTGATAATATTATCGCCATCATAGACAGACATTTTACAAACACCATTAAACGCTGGCTCGCCCCAAGCGACAGCACCCTTTGTTCCAACGCCAAAAACGAGTTTATCTGCTACATCAAGCCTTTTGGCATTAATAAGTTGTGTAAAAATTGATTCAATACTATATTCGTCAAGGTCGTTACTAAGCACAATAGATATATCGCTTGGTGATAATTTATTGTGCATATAGTCGTAGCAAGATACTGCAAGGTAAGCTAAATCTCCGCTATCAATACGTATTGCGATTTTTTCCCACGAGTTATTATCTAATAAAAGTTGCTTATTCTTAATAAAAGCTTTACAAGCGTTAACTACCCCGCTTTCAAGCGTGTGTATAGTATCAACGAGTAAGCACGGCTTTGTTGGGTTGTTCTTTAGCCACTTATCGAATGCGTCAAACTCGCTATCGTAAGATTGTACAAACTCATGCCCCATTGTACCAGATGATGGGATACCGAAATAATCGTTTGCTTCACAGTTGCTAGTAGTTGTTGTGCCAGAAATATATGCGTTAAGTGACGCTTTTAGTGAGTTTTGTGCACGTCTTCTGCCAAACTCGCTAACAGGGCAACCACTTGCAGCAGTAACAATCCTAGCCCATTTTGTAGCGGATAATGTAGCAAAGTTAAGCTCTGATAATATCATACCCTCAATAATGCGTGAATCTATAAGCGGACATTCAAATATAACAATAGGCTCGTTAGCAAATACAACACTGTTATCTGGCAATGAGTAAACACGCAATTGTAGCTTATCCCTAGTTTTAAGATAATCAATAAATTTATTGTCGTAGTTATTTTGTTGTAGGTATGGAATAATTGTTTTATAAGAAAATGAGCTTAGTTTTGCAAGTAATACTGATAACCCAGCAAAAATACTATAAGATGCCTCGAAAGGTGGCCGCCTATAAAAATATGTTTTGATCGTAGGTGTAGCTTGCATATTCTCAAGAACATCAGTAGCCGCCATAACGAGATGATATTCATCAAACGGTAGTTTATCATAAAATAGATTATTATTTTTGATAATTTCTAATAGAGGCGTATTTAACAAATTATTGTTTTGCATCAACCAATAAACTCTTTAAAAGTTTCTGTTGTAGCTATTTGCATACCTTTTGATGTTGCATATTTTATAAATTCTTCGCCTAGATTTTCGCATCCAGCAACGTTTGATGTAGTATCGCTAAGCAAGATAATGCTAGATAAATCTTCATTATTTGCTTTTGCAATGTCAATAATAGTGTTAGCAACACAATGTGATAATGCTTCGCCAGTAATAATAACTTTATCGAAAGACATAAGATCGTTATACAGTTTTCTATTAAAAAATGTTGTAGAATCACCCTCATAAGGAACATCAGCACGCAAAGCAGAATAATGCTCTGTAAGTGAATTATTACTTTTGATAACGTATTTAACATTTATGTATGTATTTGTTTCATATTCGTTAAGTGCATGAACGATATGCTCGTTAATAGCATGACCATTAGTGCCAACAATACAGTGCTTAGGCCATATACATAGGTTGTATCTATTATGGTTATGTAGACTATTGAGATACTTAACAGACCAATCCCTATCGCTAACATTTTTAGCAATCCAGCGCCTATTTTCAACATCTTCTTTTGTGATGATAGTGTAAGGCTCTGGCTCTTTACCATCAATATCACGCCAAAAATTACCATGCGCTATGTGATAGTTAGAGTGGGAATCAAGCGTAACATAAAGCTTTCTGATAACGGTAAGATTGTCTATAATGAATTTACCAAGTCGTCCCATGTCCTCGTCTGCACCGGGTACATATAAAGCACCTTGTTTAGAAGTAAAATCGTTTTGCGGATCAATTATTAACATTCCTATATTTTTCATTAAAAATATACCTCATACAGCCTTAATCACATTATAATATAACAATTTTTATCTTTTTACAAGAGGTTTTAAAAAAAATATGTATATTATATAGATATGGTGAGTTGTATGTTCAGGCGATAACATAATAATCTTTTTCTTAGCTAACGCTACATTATGCGTATGGCTACGATTATACGTTAATGTTGTTATGCGTTATTATAACGACCCGTTTTTTTAA
>CAYJIW010000195.1:296-2295 GCA_964370335.1 uncultured Deferribacteraceae bacterium | reverse complement strand
CAACTTAGTGACGAAGGCAGGGCAGAAGATGCCGTTTACTTCTCTCCATTGCCAATATGGGCTGAAACACGCTGGAGAAAAGTTAAACCAGAACTTGGCAGTGATGAATTTATACCTATCACAGGTTTCCATCCGCTTAGCTCGTTTACTGGTTCTCAAACTAGGAACAACCCTGTATTAACATTTGTTGGTAATCAGCTAGATTACGATGCAGTATTTGTCAACAATGCTAAAGGTGCAGCGCTAGGGTTAAAAACTGGCGACATGGTTGAAATAGTTAATATTGAAAAGCCTGATTTAGTTTCTATTGCAAAAGTTGTGCTGAGTGAAACTGTTGAACCTAACTCATTGTTCTCATTTTACGGTGTTGGTGCTGGTTATATTAATAACCATAGTACAAACTTACGTTATGCGACTCCTATCGGATTTAACCCGAACCATGTTGGACATCTTGATTTTCCACCATTGTTTGCGTCGTCTGCATCGCATGACTTTATCGTAAAAATTAGACCTGCACAAATACCTTAGGAGGTGATTAAATGGCTGTTAATAAAAAAATGGTATGCCACGATACTCAAGCTTGCATAAAATGTTTTGCATGTATTGTAAATTGTGGTCTAGAAAATAGAATTAGACTTCAACGTGATAAAAATATTGATATGGTTGATACCCTTAACGATACGGATATCGGGTATTTAAACTATTTAAAAATTAAAACTAGCGAAAGTGGTGAATTTCCTAATGCTAAAAAGATTATTGCTTTTAACCATTGCAGACATTGCGACAAACCTTTCTGTGCAAAAGTTTGCCCTACTAACGCTTTAGTTAAACAGGAAAATGGAATCGTTACACTTGATAGAGATGTTTGTGTTGGTTGTGAAATGTGCGTTACTGTTTGTCCTTTCCACGTGCCAGAGTACTACCCAGAAGCTGGTAAAACATACAAATGTTTCATGTGTACAGATAGACTAGAAGCTGGATTAAAAACAGCTTGTTCTGAAGCTTGCCCATCGGTTGCTATTTTCTCTGGTGATGCTGATGAAGTTATGGCAGAAGCACAAAAACGTGCTAAAAAATATACAGAAGTTACTGGTATTGAGTACTTTGTATATGGTGACGGTAACGAAAATTTACCTGTTGGTACGCTTGGCTACATCTCTGTTGCTCCAAAGCAAGATAGGGAAGCTTATGATTTGCCAGCTGATCCTAGTTCTGGATATATGGCAGCAAGACAAGCGTTAAGAGCTGGTACAGCAATTATCGCAGGTGCTACTGCTGCTGGTATTATTGGGCATGTCGCTAACTGGAATAAAAATAAAAAGACTGCCGAAGTAAACGAGAAGGAGGGGAAATAAGATGAATGCACATAATTCTGATAGAATAGAGCTGTTTACCATTAACCAAACTTGGTATCACCAGCATACATTACACTTTGTAATATTTTTAGTTATTACTGGGTTGCCTATTATGTATGATGAATTAGCATGGATTGCTTATATGATTGGTGTTCCTTTCTCATACGTGCAAGGCTTTACAGGTGATGAGCAAATACTATTTGTTGGTATGCAAGTGTGTAGGGTTGTTCACAGGGCAGCTGCACTATTATGGATATTAGTTACTATCCCGTTCTTATTTAGAATGTTGCCTAAAATTCGCTCTTGGGAAATTTTTCCTAAAAGACGTGCCGGACAAACTATGAAAGAAGTTGTCGTAGAAGGCCTTGTTGACTTAAAAAGAGTGTATATTGACTATAAATATCCATTAACTACTGGCAAATACAATATAGCACAAATGCTTGCATCATGGGTTGTTATAGCTGCATGTTTAATTATGATGGCATCGGGTTGTGTTATTGTATTCAAAAGCGTATTTTCTTATGAAACGCTTGAATTGGCAAGACTGTTGCATGATATAGGGTTTGCTCTTGTATCGTTATTCTTGTTAGTGCATATCTACTTTGCTGCGCACCCTATAAACCGTATTGGTTACAATGCTATGT
>CAYJIW010000195.1:0-284 GCA_964370335.1 uncultured Deferribacteraceae bacterium | reverse complement strand
AGAAGTAATAAAATAAAGGTGGCTAGATAATAGCCACCTTATTTATTTTCTAATATAAAAACACGTTCTCTACACCTGCAACTTCTGTTTTTCCAATTTCTTTTGCCCCAAATCGCCTATAAAATGAATGGTCATCTTTAATAAAAGAGCTTTCCCAGTAAAGTTTTGTGCCTTTGTACGTGTCAATACCATATTGAAATAATTTACTACCAGCACCACGCTCGATAGCCGCTATCATAAATAAGTAACAATATGGTTTTTCTACTTTAAATTTATTTAATTTT
>CAYJIW010000194.1:0-2324 GCA_964370335.1 uncultured Deferribacteraceae bacterium | reverse complement strand
CGAAAGCAATTTACAAATTTTTATCTGAGTATGATTTATCAGTTGTTGTTCCATCAGCTGATACACTAAAAGGTATCACCGATTTTTTTATTGCAATGAACGATTATGATGATATAAATAATAGTACCAAAGGGAGTAGCGATGAAACTTAAAGTAATTATTACAACTTTATTATTGACTATAACTACAGCATGTATTGAAAATAATAATAAGCAACCAAATGTTTATGATGCTGGAACTCCATTAACAAAGCTTACTAAACCTGTAATGTCTATTAATGGTCAAGTGCTTTCACAAGAAGACTTTTTTGCTTTTGCGGGCAATATTTTACGTGAGATTGACGCTCTTGATGCTAATAACCAACTTATTAAAGATAAACTTGTTAATGACTTTACAGAGCATTATGTTTTACTGCAAGAGGCAGCATTGCAAGATGTCAAAATAGACGACAAACGTATAAACGATGTATTAAGCTCCTTCAACACTAGGGAAGGCTCGCAAGATTTAAGAGTTTATACTGGCACATACTCTATGGATAGGCAAGAGCTTACAAAATTGATTGAAGAACGCCTTATAATTGAAACATTGCTAAATAGCATAATAAATAACGATATATCCGTTACAGATACAGAAGTAAAAGAATATTATAACGCTAACAAGGCAAACTATACTATCCCTAGGCGTGCGCATGTTATGCATATATTTACTACGGATAAAGCAATAGCAGATAAAGCAATGGCAGCACTTAGGCGTGGTATATCTTGTAGCGAGGTGGCAGAAAGAGATTCTGAAGGGCCAGAGCGTGCTGATGGTGGCGACCTTGGGTTCGTTAATAGAGATAATTTACCAGACTTTTTCTCTGAAGCTTTCAAGTTGCGTGTTAACCGTAGAAGCCCTATTATCAAAAGCGATTACGGCTATCACATATTTTTAGTTAGAAAGTATGAAAATGCGCAAAACTTGCCACTTGATAAAGTAACATCACAAATTACACAAGAATTATATACAAAAAAACAAGAACAATTAACGAGGGAATATATAGATGAACTTATGGAAAATGCAATCATTAAAAACATTGATGCTATCGACTTTACTGCTTTTGAGCATCTCGGTTCAAGCACATTCGGAAGTAATTAATAAGGTCTTAGCATACGTTGGTAGCCAAGCAATCACATTGTACGATGTGCAAAGCTTAAACCCAACCGAATATCAACGTATATTAGCTATAGAAGATGCTACTGAAAGAAATACTTTGCTTAAAGAATACGAATCGCAAGCGTTAGAATTTCTTATCAACCAGCATATTATTGTTGTTGCTGCTGAACGTGAAGGCATAATTGTAAAAGATGAAGAAATTGATGCAGCTATCGCTGAAGTTGCTGCACGAAGTGAAGTATCCGTCGATGAACTTGCTGGTCTTGTCGCACAAGAAGGGCTTAGCTTGCCAATGTATCGCTCACAAATTATGACAGATATTTTAAACGCACGTGTACGTATGCAAGTGTTAATGCCAAAAACTGTCATATCTGAAAAAGATTTACAAGACATGGTTGATAGTAACCCAGATGAATACCAACTATACGATAAATATAACGTACGTATGCTTATGACAAATAGTGAAGCAGACCTTAACAACGCTTTGAACGAGATAAAACAAGGAATAACTTTTAGCGAAGCTGTTGAAAAATATTCTGTTGATGGTAGCGTATCTAATGATGGTAAACTTGGCTGGCTTGAGGCTGATCTCTTATCTGAAAACATGAAAAAGGCATTAATATCATCTAAGGTTGGCAACATAACAACTCCATTTGAAGTAAATGGTAAATGGGCAGTATTCATGGTTGATGAGTTCCAAAGCAAATATGACTTTGACGAAGAAACAAGACAACAACTAGAAGAAGAAATATCAGAAGATATCTTCACTAAAGTTTTTACTAATTGGCTTGAAAAAAATAGAGAAACTATCGTTGTTATGCGTGCAGAGGACATGTTTTGAGATTAGATAAATTTTTAAAAACTACACAAATAATGAAACGTAGAACCATGGCAAACGAAGCCGCAGATGAAGGATTTATTAAAATAAATGGACGAGATGCTAAACCATCATCAAAGTTAAAAGTTGGTGATGTAATCGAACTTGATATGTGGAACTACTATAAATCTGTAAAAGTATTACAAGTACCAGAAAAAAATAGCATACCTAAACAAGATCTAGATAAATTTATTGAATTGATCGAATATAAACCGAAAAATGATGATTTTTAATATATTTTAGTATGCTTGCTAGTCTTTCTGCTAGTAAGGGGGGAGGTGACGCCCTGATC
>CAYJIW010000193.1:0-2351 GCA_964370335.1 uncultured Deferribacteraceae bacterium | reverse complement strand
AGGCTACAATTTAACATAAATGTTGTTATACGTTGTTATGGATTGCCACACTGCGTTCGCAAAGACGTAAATAAGCATTTAATATCAATAAGTTACTAAAGTTAATGAACTAAAAACGTCTCTGCGAAGTAAAGCGAAGCTTTGCTGTGGCAGTCCATGTCTTAGGCTACAATTTAACATAAATGTTGTTATACGTTGTTATGGATTGCCACGAACTCGTTTCACTCGTTCTCGCAATGACGTAAATAAGTATTTAATATCAATAAGTTAGTAAATATCATAGACTAAAAATGTCTCTGCGAAGTAAAGCGAAGCTTTGCTGTGGCAGTCCATGTCTTAGATTACGATTTAACATAAATGTTGTTATACGTTGTTATGCATTACTTTTGCTAGCGCAGGATTGTTTAATTTAACGTAGATTTATGGGTAATACTAGGCGTCTTTTTAAGTAGCGACAGGAGTTTTATGTTCGCTCTGCTCCAAGAAATATAGGATTATTTCTAAGCTCATTCTTCGCTAAGAACTAATGGCAATATTTTCATAAAGCAAAGCGTAAATGACTAAGCTACGAAAAAAACAACAACGTAGTAGCCATAAATTCTCGCTAAATTGCAGAAACGTACTCGATTGAGGTAAAAAATACATACTACTTAATTTGTGATGTATTTTTTATTCTGGCTAGGCGGCTTGCCGAGCCACGATGCGATTTTACACTAAAAATATGACTAAGCCCATTTAGCGTAAATTTTTTACTAAGACAAGGCGGCTTGAGTAATACCGACAGGAGTTTTATGTTCGCTCTGCTCCAAGAAATATAGGATTATTTCTAAGCTCATTCTTCGCTAAGAACTAATGGCAATATTTTCATAGAGCAAAGCGTAAATGACTGAGGGATTATGAAAATAACGCAGTATTAGTAAAAAAGAACGCTAAATAGTTTAAGACTCACAAATTAGCGGATGTATTTTATGATAGCATTTTTAATATCACTAAGTTGAAACGGCTTCGGCACATGGTCATCCATGCCTGCACTCAAGCACATAGCGACATCATCTGTCATTGCGTTTGCTGTGATAGCAACAATAGGTGTTGACTTTTTAGGCCATGCAGATAGCTGACGTATAGCTTTTGTCGCCTCTAGTCCGTTCATGCGTGGCATTTGAACATCCATAAAAACTAATGCATAATCTTGATTATCACGCACTGCTTCAAAAGCCTCATCACCATCTGTGACTTTATCAATAATAAAGCCCATTGGTGTTAGTATCAACTCTAATATTTGTAGGTTAACAGCGTTATCATCAGCAATGAGTATGCGCTTACCTTTAGTAATTTTTAGTAACATTTCATCATTAGATAATGCATTATTATCAGCTTCTTTTTGTGTCAAGCTTGCTGCTGTCAAGTAGTTTTCATCTATGCCATAAACAACAGTAAAATGCATTGTTGTACCAACATCTTGCTCGCTCTCTAGCCAAATTTTACCTTCCATCATCTCAACAAGTGATTTACAAATAACTAGCCCTAGCCCTGTACCACCATACTTACGTGTAACAGTATCATCAGCTTGTGTAAACGCACTAAACAGCTTTTCTGTTTGCTCTTTTGTCATACCTATGCCAGTATCTCGCACCACGAAATATAGCTCAGCACGTTTTGATTCACGCTTTTTACATGAAATTTCAACATCAATGGTGCCATCTTTCGTAAACTTAATAGCGTTTGATATTAAATTAATAATAACTTGGCTAGTACGTAATGGATCACCAACGACAACTTCTGGCACATCATTATTAATATGCGTTCTTAATATGATATTATTTTTACTAGCGTTAAGGCTCATCATGCTTCTGATATTGCCTAGTGTACTAGATAAAATAAATGGAATGCGTTCAATTTTCATCTTACCTGCTTCAATTTTAGATAAATCAAGCAAATCATTAATAATATTCAATAAATTTTCTGCAGATGAAACAACTATCTTTAAATACTGTGTAATTTCTGGCGACTTATTAGACGACATAGCAATATTTGCCATACCCATAATGCCGTTGAGCGGTGTTCTAATTTCGTGGCTCATGCGTGCAAGGAAATCACTTTTAGCTTTTGATGCTTCGTTTGCCATATCACGTGCGTCGATTAGTTGTTTTTCCATCATTTTTCTATTGGTTACATCTCTACCAACGCCAACAATGCCTCTAAAGTTTTTAGACTCGATAACAAAAGGTTTAAAAACTATTTCTAGGTAAAAACGCTTTGATGAGCCATCAGGTAGCGGCACATCAGCATGCTCTTCCATTCTGCATATTTCTCCATAGTTTAATACCCTAGTATATACGTCCTGCACTCTT
>CAYJIW010000192.1:0-2361 GCA_964370335.1 uncultured Deferribacteraceae bacterium | reverse complement strand
AATTGTACCCACGTTAACGTGTGGTTTATTACGTTCAAACTTCTGTTTAGCCATTGTAAAATCCTCCGAATATATTCTTAATTTTTAGCTTTAACTATTTCTTCTGCGATGTTGTTTGGTACATCTTCGTAGTGGTCGAACTGCATAGTGTATGTAGCACGGCCTTGCGTTAATGAACGCAACACTGTAGAGTAACCGAACATCTCTTTAAGTGGAACCATAGAGTTGATAACTTGTGCGTTACCTTCTACGTTCATACCTTCGATACGTCCACGACGAGAGCTTAAATCACCCATAACGTCGCCCATGTATTCATCAGGTGTAACAACTTCAACTTTCATGATAGGCTCTAATAATACTGGTGACGCTTTTTTCATACCATCTTTAAACGCCATAGAACCAGCGATTTTAAATGCCATCTCGTTCGAGTCAACCTCGTGATAAGAACCTTCATATAATACAGCTTTACAGTCAACAACTGGGTAGCCAGCGATAACGCCACTTTCCATAGCTTCTATGATACCTTTTTCAACAGCTGGGATGTATTCTTTAGGGATAGCACCACCAACGATTTTGTTTTCAAACTCAAATCCGCCGCCTGCTTCAAGTGGTATAAGCTCAATCCAAACGTGACCATATTGACCACGACCACCAGATTGTTTAACATATTTACCTTCTGATTTAAGTTCCTTACGGAAAGTTTCACGGTATGCAACTTGTGGGTTACCAATGTTAGCTTCAACTTTAAATTCACGCTTTAAACGGTCAACGATGATTTCAAGGTGAAGTTCACCCATACCAGCGATAACTGTTTGTGCAGTTTCTTCGTTTACAGTAACTCTAAACGATGGATCTTCAGATGCAAGTTTACCTAATGCAGTAGATAGTTTATCTTGGTCTGCTTTAGTTTTTGGCTCGATAGCAATCGAGATAACTGGCTCTGGGAACTCCATAGCTTCAAGTATAACAGGGTTGTTTTCGTCACATAAAGTGTCACCAGTTGTAGTAAACTTTAAACCAACTGTAGCACAAATGTCACCAGCCCTAATTTCTTTAATTTCTTCACGTTTGTTAGCGTGCATTTTTAATAAACGCCCGATACGCTCTTTTTTATCCTTAGTAGAGTTTAAAAGGTAGTTACCAGTTTCAAACACACCAGAATAAACACGGAAGTATGTCAACTGTCCCATGTATGGGTCAGTCATAATTTTAAATGCTAATGATGAGAACGGAGCATCATCAGATGCAGGACGTTCAACTTCTTCACCTTTAGGAGTAACACCTTTAATAGCAGGTATATCTAATGGTGATGGCATGTAGTCGATAACAGCATCTAATAACTTTTGAACACCTTTGTGTTTAAACGCTGTACCACAACATACTGGGTTGAAAACTAAATTGATAGTACCTTTACGGATAGCAGATTTAATTTCATCGTTAGAAATTTCTTCGCCTTCAAGGTATTTTTCCATAAGTTCTTCATCAGCTTCCATAGCAGTTTCAATCATAGCGCTACGATATTCTTCTGCTTTTTCAACATAATCAGCAGGTATGTCTTGAACAACAAACTTCATGCCAAGTTCTTCGCCTGTCCAGATATATGCTTTCATTTCGATAAGGTCGATAACGCCTTCAAATTTATCCTCAGCACCGATAGGTAACTGGATAGGCATTGGTCTAGCGCCAAGTCTATCAGCCATCATCTCAACTGCACGGTAAAAGTTTGCACCAGTACGGTCCATTTTGTTGATGAATGCAATACGAGGAACTTTGTATTTATCAGCCTGACGCCATACAGTTTCAGACTGTGGTTGTACACCAGAAACAGCACAGAATACTGCAACTGCACCATCTAATACTTTAAGTGAACGCTCAACTTCAATAGTGAAATCAACGTGACCCGGTGTATCAATGATGTTAACAACGTAATCGTTCCAAAAACACTGTGTAGTAGCAGATGTGATTGTGATACCACGCTCACGCTCTTGCTCCATCCAGTCCATAGTAGCAGCACCATCATGAACTTCACCAATTTTGTAGTTCACGCCTGTGTAATACAGGATACGCTCAGTAGTAGTTGTTTTACCAGCGTCGATATGTGCCATAATACCAATATTTCTTTGTAGTTCTAAAGGTTTAAGACGTGCCACACTTAACTCCTATTACCATCTAAAGTGAGCGAACGCTCTGTTAGCCTCAGCCATACGGTGCGTGTCCTCACGTTTTTTAATTGATGTGCCTTTATTTGCAGCAGCATCCATTAACTCGCCTGCTAAACGCTCTGTCATAGTACGCTCTTTACGAGCACGAGCAGCAGTGATTAGCCACCTAATAGATAAAGCTTGACGTCTAATAGTTCTA
>CAYJIW010000191.1:0-2368 GCA_964370335.1 uncultured Deferribacteraceae bacterium | reverse complement strand
CGACGGAGCTTTCAAAGTATAGCAACATCATGTTGAATATAAAAGCAACAAGTATTGCGTATAAAACACCTGATGAGCGTCTAGACCTATTAGAGAAAACCCCAAACGTAAACCCAATTATAGCCATAATAATTGTTGTAACTGGCATAGCAAACCGCTTAGATAGTTCGAACCCTGCTTTTTTATCTAGTGTGGCTAACGCAATTAACTCTTTTATGCTCATAGTAGTGACGCTATTAATCGCCTCTGCAAAGTCAATATTTAGTGGTATATTTATTGACATGTTATCAAAGTTTATGCTGGTAATTTCGCCATTTTCATCGGCGGTAGTGATTTTGCCTTTAGTAAAGAACATTTCTATGCTGTTTTCTGGTGTAGGGAATATTTTACCAGTTTGTGCAGATACGATAGTATCATCATCTGTACGGATAACTACGACGTTTTTAAAGTTATAATCATCAACTTTTTCTTTAACGTATAGTTGCATATTTGCAAGATTTGTGTATAGTTCGTTTTCTTTTAAGTCTTTTAGCGATATATTTTCGATAATTTTGTTAAGGTTGTTAAATGCTAGCGTTGTACCTTTAACAGCAAGGTATGAGTTCATCGCAAAGCATAACAGCCCAGCTAACACGCCAAACACAAAAACGGGGCGTATAAGTGTAGCCATACTAGCACCGATAGCACGCATAGCGACCAGTTCAGACTCGGCAGATAATCTACTAAACGCTATCAACACGCCAAACAAGCATGATATAGTTATAGTGATAGATAGCACCGATGGTAGCAAATAGACGACTGTTTGCACGATAACAGCTAACGGTACATTTTTTGCAAAGAACAAGTCTGCTAGTTGAACTAATTGTTCAAGCATCAGCAAAAATACGAGAAAAAAGTTGCTCAATATAAATATTGGCATAATTTCTTTGATAATATATTTAGGTGCTTTTATAATCATTATTTATTTACGTTCTTGAGTCAAACTTTCGTGCAGGGTTTTTGCGCGGTTTGCCATATGCGTTAGTAACCTTCATTTTACCAAGATTATGTATCGCTTTTGTGACATCGTTTTTGTGCAGGTTGAGTTTTTCTTCCATTTTGACGATGAGTGATTGAAGGTTATTAAGTTGTGATGTGTCGATTTTTTTAGAGTTATCAATAATTTGTTTTAGTTGTTCAAAGTAGTTATTAAATATATAAGAATAGCCGATAATTTCATCAATATTAGATGAAATGATAATTTTTTCAGCTTGTTTTTCGCATTGTTTCAGCATTATGTTAAAATTATTTTCCATAAGTTGCCTCCGTGAATAAATAAATATAAAAGAATTTTCCATTAAAATCAACTATGTCGTTACACTTTGTGATATTTTTATTGTAAATTATGTAGTGTTTGCTATAATTGTTCAAACAAAAGAGGAGCGTTAACGGTGAGTATTTCAAAAGTTGAGGCAGCCAAGGTGTTTGAGGCATTATCATCACCTATCAGGTTAGATATTTTTAGATTGTTAGTTTCGTATCATCCAGAGGGCGTAGTTGCTGGCCAAATATCAGAGTTGTTAAACATAAAGCCGAACAACTTATCATTCCACTTAAAGACGCTACAAATAGTTGACCTTGTCGAGTGTGTTCAAGAAGGTCGCTTCCAACGCTACAACGCCAATATTGACAATATGCACACAGTTATCAAATACTTAACGATGGAATGTTGTGCTAATACAGATAGAGATGTTTGCAATACATTGCGTGAAAAAAATCAAGTGCTACTATAGTTGGTAGCACTTTTTTTTTGTGTTAGAATAAGTATGGCGACAAGAAGTTTAAGAACCAACCCATCAGTACGAACAGTATAAACATGATGCCGACAAATAGTGCAATCAGTTTTGTTTGCATAACTTGTTTAAGCATTATAAGTTCTGGCATGGATAGCGCAACAGCGCTCATAGATAGTGCCATTGTTGTACCAACAGGCATGCCACCGTTTATAAGCCCCTCTACAATAGGCATAACGCCAGTAGCGTTTGTATATAGTGGTATGCCAAGCAAAACAGCACCCGGCACAGCTAGCAAGTTATTAGCGTTAAGGTGTTCTTTCACAAATTCTTCTGGCATATAGCCATGCAATGCCGCACCGATACCGACGCCAATTATAACCCACTTCCATATGCGTTTTGTAATGCTAGATGTTTCATCATATGCAAAGCTATGCCTATCGGCAAACGACAGTTTAGTTTTGTTGTATGATACATTTACATCGCCATAATCTTTTTTGAGGTAGTCTTGTAAAAAGCGTTCAGCATTTAGTTTGCTCATGATAAGCCCACCAGTGATACCTAGTGTAAGCCCAGCTAGAACATAAACAAGTGTA
>CAYJIW010000190.1:0-2429 GCA_964370335.1 uncultured Deferribacteraceae bacterium | reverse complement strand
ATATATTATTTTTTACTTTCAAATGAGTATTTGCCATCTTTTTCTTTAATATATCCAACTCCACCGTTTGGTATGTGCATACCACCTACCAAAATATTCTCATCTGCTGCTTTTTTTAATACTTTTTCACGTGTTTTTATTGCTTCAGCTGGATTAGTATCAAACTTTATAGATGCCTTCGTATCGTTTATTTGTAGCGATAGACAATGAAAAATATCACCAAGAATAAGCATTTTTTGCCCTTTAGATGATATTTCATACATAGTATGCCCAACAGTATGCCCATAAGCTGCTATAGGTGTAATGCCATTCATTAAGGGTTTTTCACCAGTATATGTGTTTATAGCTCCTTTGTATGCATCTGCAAAGTTAGTGGCATGGTTAGTTTTACCTTGTTGTAATGTATTAGTTACCCAATAGTCATACTCAGTTTTTGGAACATAAACTTTTGCATTTTTGAAAACTCGCTCAGTCATATCGCCATTTTTGATTGTAGCACCGCCAACATGGTCAGGATGCATATGCGTTAAAATGATATTATCAATATCTTCTGGCTTATAACCAGCTTTTAGCATATTTTCAAGTAATTTTCCGTTGTTTGATGCGCCATATCCTGCATCAATAAGTGATACATTTTTACCGTCATCAACTATAAAGACATTTAATGCTGCATCACATACACCATTAGGAACGTATTTTGCTTTGTTTTCAGCAGATGATTGGAAAAAATCAACATTCATTTGCATAGTAATATCTTGAATAGGTATGACTTTAATATCGCCTATCATATGCACGCCATTTTCTGCATACACAGTTTGCACGCTAGTAACAACTAATACGCTAAATAATACAAATATCATAAGTTTTTTAAGCATTTTAAGCTCCTTTTTATTATTTTACAACATATCTATATATAGTAGTTTATTTAATAAGATTGTCAATAAAAAATCTCCTACATTTACTATCTTTCAGTAGGAATACAAATTAGCCACATTGTTTATAATATCATGCTCTAAATAGTTGCACCTCAAACGGAAGTAGCTCTGCACCAATATTGTTTTGAAACACATCTTTAAATATCAAAATACTACCATCAGGATATAATTTAAGATACTTTTCTTCTGCTTTAACAAAATCTTTTTCATAAAACTTTTCACATTTGTACGTACCGCCTGTAATTTGCATAACATTTTCTATCTTTCTTTTAGGCTTTGCTACTTCGATAAATGTAAAATATTTATAAGTTCTATCGTTATATATTGCGCACATTCCTTGATTTACTGATAGTGTCAGATCAAGATTTTTTAACTCTGTATATACCATATAAAGTTGTTCCCAATATTTACTAATATCGTAACTTATTTCAACTACTTCTTTTGTTAAAAAATAGCGTGCATCAATATATTTTTCATAAGTTGTGTTGTATGGTCTATTTATTTCATGTATATGATTTTTTAAAGAGTTGAGCATATACATTGTTTTTTTAATATGTTTTATTTTTTTCATAGCTAATGTATTACCATCTGCAATTATTTTATCAATATCAAACATGCCATCTTTTGCATATTCATTAAACTTTTTTAATGGGATGCCTAAATCTGTACACATCAATATCAAGTCCAGAATAACCATTTGGCTTGTAGAGTAGTATCTATAGCCTGTTTCATGGTTAATGTATATTGGCTTTAATACACCGATTTTATCATAATATCTTAACATTCTATGGCTAACACCTTTACTCTTTACAACTTCTCCAATTGATAAATATTCACTCATATAAAAAACCTCTTGACTCTGACATTATGTCATACTTTATAACAAATATATCAGAATTAAAAGAGGTAATATTTATGATCAAAGAAATTAATTTGAAAAATGTAGTATTTTTTACTATACCAAGCATTATGACAATGTTGTTTATGGCATTCTACACAATGGTTGATGGTATATTTGTTGCAACATTAATAAACCAAACTGCACTATCAGCTATAAATATTGCTATGCCAGTTGTTATGTTAGTGATTGCGATTGCTATGATGATTAGTTCAGGTAGTAATGCAATATGTGCAAAGTTGTTGGGTGAAAATATGCAGCAATATGCAAAACAAAATTTCTCACTTTTTGTTGTATTTGGCGTCGTCGTTGGTGTTATTATCACATGTGTTACTATTGTATTTATTGAACCAATTTTAAGTTTTCTTGGTTCAAATGACGAAAGCAGACAATATGTATATGATTACTTAGTCACATATATTTACTTTGCACCGATTGTGATACTTCAATTAGTTGCCCAAACAGCACTAATAGCTGCAGGTGTGCCATACTTATCATTTGTTGCAATGTTTGTTGGTGGCATAAGTAACATCATCTTAGATTATGTTTTTATTGCAATCTTTGATATGGGAATAAGTGGCGCAGGTTTAGCAACT
>CAYJIW010000189.1:1089-2430 GCA_964370335.1 uncultured Deferribacteraceae bacterium | reverse complement strand
TATGGGTCGTTGTTACCAGTAGGTATCATGCCGGCAGCAAACGCACCAGCGATAGTATCAATTTTATCAGCTATAGATACAATACGCCCCTCCCACGTAGTAGGTAGCTCATCGCCAGCAAATCGTGGCATGTAATGCTCGTTAATGCCTAGTGCAATGTTTTTATCCATGTTAGCGTAAGTGGCATAATACATACCCATAATGCCTTGCAGTTCAGGAAATTCATAAACCATTTCGCTCATTAAGTCTGCTTTTGCATAAAGTGCTGTATCATCAATAGTTTTTACGCTATTTTTTGCATATTTATCTGCTAATGTGTTTGCAATTTTTCTAAATCGTTCCATTTTTTCGTAGCTAGTGCCAAGCTTTTCTTGGTAAACTACTTTTTTAAGTTTTTCAACCATGTTTGATAGCGGTGTTTTCTTATCGTTATTAAAGAAGAACAAACCATCATTAAGCCTAGCTTTCAGTACACGCTCGTAACCTTGTCTAATTAAATCATCGTTTGTGGCTGGTATAGTGTTTGATATACCGACGAACTTATTTAATAACTTGCCAGCGTTATCAGTAACAGGGAAGTATTTTTGATGAACTTTCATAGATGTGATAAGCACTTCTTGTGGCAACACAAGGAAATCTTCGCTAAAGCTACCAACAACGGCGTGCGGATATTCAACTAAGTTAGCAACTGTATTAAGTAAACCTTCATCAGCTATTATTTTGATATTTTCAGATGCTTCAAACTTTTCAAGTTGTTGTGTTATAATGCTTTTTCTTTCATTAGTGTCAATAATTACGTGTGCTTTTTTAAGCTTTTCTTGATAGTCGTTAAAATTGGTAACACTAAACGTGCTAGGCGATAAAAACCTATGCCCAAAAGTAGTGTCGCCAGCTTTTATGCCATCAATTTCAAATGGTAAAATATTGCCATTAAGTAGCGAAATGAACGAGTGAACAGGCCTAGCAAATCTGAACTCGTTATCGCCCCATTTCATAGATTTTGCAAATGGGATATTGCGTATAATATCAGGCGTAATTTTTGCAAGTATATCAGCAGTAGGGATACCACCAGTCTTTTTTTCGCCTTGTAGGTAGTCGCCTTTAGGTGTAGTAATTTTTGTAAGTGTATCTTTATCAAGCCCTTTAGATTCGGCAAATTTAATAGCAACTGGCGTAAGCGAGCCATCTTCATTGAATGCAATATTAGCAGGCGGACCAGTCACAATTTCTGATTTATTAGCTTGTTGTTCGCTAAGCCCTTCAATAGATATAAATAGCCTTCTAGGTGTACCACCACATATGATATTTTTAAACTCGATATTTTCAGATTGTAGCTGTTTT
>CAYJIW010000189.1:0-1079 GCA_964370335.1 uncultured Deferribacteraceae bacterium | reverse complement strand
TAACCCCGCCGGTATTTCTTCACAACCGATTTCTAGTAAATAAGATAACATTATTATAACTCACTCTATATGTATTTGTTTAACGCTATAGTATATAGATAAGATAAATATTTTTCAAGTAATTAATAAGTATTTTAAAACTTATATTATTTAACTTATCAATTAGTAGCTTAAATTCTTGCAATTTGTGAAATATGATGTTATATAAACAAGTGTTTCAAATGGTGTTGCTGTTTGGACATTATAGTAATTTATTTTGTGAGGGTTATTATGCCAATTACACCTAACCAGTTTAAAAGAGGTTCAAAAATCGAAGTTGATGGCGAGCCATATGCAGTTGTCGACTGGCAACATATCAAATGTGGTAGAGGTGGTGCGACTGTTCGTACTAAAATCAAAAATCTTATCAGCGGGCGTGTGCTTGAACGTACTTACGATTCTGGTGAAAAAATAAAAGAGCCTGATTTTGAAGACAAATACATGCAGTATCTATATAAAGATGGTGCAGAGTTTGTTTTTATGGATAACGAATCATACGAACAAGTACAAATCAAAGAAGATGAAGTCGGCGAGATTGCATTATTCATGCCAGAAAATTTAGAAGTAAACGTACAAATCTTTAACGGTAAACCGATTGGCGTTTCTTTACCAAACTTTGTCGAGCTAGAAGTTACTGAAACAGACCCGGGTATCAAAGGCGATACTGTTACAAGTGGCTCTAAAAATGCAACTGTTATCACTGGTGGTTCTGTATCTGTTCCACTATTTATTAACATTGGCGACGTATTAAAAATCGACACGAGAGATGCTACATATATCGAACGTGTTAGAAATGCTAGATAGTTTTAATCACTAAACTTAGGTGTTGAAATGAAGAATTTTTTGTTACTGCTTATTGTTGCAATATTATTGTGCCTTAACCCAGCATATGCTCAAAAAGGTAGCGATAAAAATGTGCTATTATACCTACAAGTTACTGAACTTGAAGAAGATGGCAAATATGCAGAAGCATCAGATGTTGTTAAAACAATGCTTAAAAACGAGCCATCTTCGTTTCTATACCAAAAGTTGTGCGAACT
>CAYJIW010000188.1:0-2447 GCA_964370335.1 uncultured Deferribacteraceae bacterium | reverse complement strand
CAGCAACTATGTATGATAGGGGAACTGCTATCCCAACATTAACGTATGAACCTTTTAATACTAACGAACGTGGCGTTATATTTACTATAGATAACACTAGTTATGCAAGCATAGATGCTGATACAGGTGTAGTTACAGCAATATCTGCTGGCACAGTTAAGGTAACTGTTACGTCAAATGTTGATAATACAAAAACGGCAGAGTTTTCAATAAATATAAATCCTGACCCACGTTGTGCATTAACTGATATGATAGGCTACACTGATAACGCGACAACAAATGTTTGGGAAATTTATAATAAACACGGTTTAGCTAACCTAGGCACAGCAGTTACAAGTGGTAACGGCGATATTGATGTGAAACTTGTATGTGATATAGATTTAGAAGGTGGTAATAGCAACCAATGGACACCAATAGGCGACTATGACAATGATGTTCTCTATTCTGGCACATTTGATGGCGATAACTATACTATTAGCAACTTATTTATTGATGATGACACACTAGATGATCAAGCTTTGTTTAGCGTTAATACTGGAGCAATTAAAAACTTAAAATTGAAAGACTTTAACATAACTGCAGGTGCAGGTGTTGCTGCGCTAGTGTCACAAAATAGTGGCTCAGTAGAGAACGTTTCTGTTATTGGTGGAAGTGTTACAGGAACAAGTGTAGATGGCTCTTTCGGATTTGTCGGCGGTATTGTTGGTGCAAATAATGGTAATATATTATCAAGTTATAATAGTAGTGTTGTAACAGGTACAATTGCTGTAGGTGGCATCACTGGTTATAATATAGGTGTAATTGGATTATGTTATAACACAGGAGATGTTACAGGTGATAATGGTACAGGCGGTATTGTTGGATATAATAATAGATCACTTATTATTCCTCAGGGTATTCCTACAGTAGTAGGTAGCTATAACACAGGTCATATTGCAGGTGATAATGGTACAGGCGGTATTGTTGGGTTTGATAGAGTTGGCGTAGCAGCAGTATATAACACAGGTGACGTCACAGGTGATAATATGACAGGCGGTATTGCTGGTAATAGTATTGCTAGTATATCAAACGGTTACAATACAGGCAACGCATCTGGTACATCTAATACAGGTGCCATTATTGGATTAAGTGATAATGCTACAATAGATGCAATGTATTACTTGCAAACTAGCACAGTTAATGATGGTTTAACAGGCATTAACGATAATAGCGGTGCAGTAACAGATAATACTAGCATTATCCAATCGGTAGATAGCTTAACTGGGTTTAAAGTTGATGCAATACTTGATGACTTAAATGATTTGAGTAGTTTGAATGGTCCTAGTGATTCAGGTATATTTTATATTAATGGTTTGGCTGATAATCCGCCATTACTCATTGATGGAGCTTATCTACTCTCACCATGATGGTAATAGATATATAATTATAAAGGCAACACCCGCTGTAAGATGTGCTTACGGCAGGGGTTGCTTTTTTTTAAGACATAGACTGCTACGCTGTCGTTGTCACTCCTCGCAGTGACGTAAACTACTGTTATTAAATAAATAATTATCCATAACGTCATAGCGAACGGAGCATAGCGGAGTGTGGCTATCCATAGAACTATGTAACAGCGTATACGATAAATCACAGGCAATAACGGTATAACAGGCGAAGCAGAAACCCCGCATTTTTGTTACTTTTTAGGATAAAACATTGTCGTTAGTTCTTAGCAAAGTATGAGCTTAGAAATAACCCTATGTTTCTTGTGAGCAAAAGAAATAACGAACAAAAAAAGTAAGACGAAGTAAATAACCTTAAACAAACATTAACTTAATCAAAAATTATACAACGTAAACTCGTTTGAAAATACAACATGTATTGTAGTATGTTATTACTTCAACACCAACACAGGCGGTAAACTTTCATCTACTACATATCTATAGTTAATTACATTTCCGCCGCTCTTATTGTCGTAATTATCTATTGCTTTATTCATTATTGTTACATTGTCGTTTAGTTCTAACATTGATAACAATTCAGTTGCGTTATCGTTGCTAGCAATGCCCGTAAAGTTTGCGTTACCAATGCCATCGGTTATATCGTTATTACTATCATCATGCACAAAGAAAAAGAAATTGCTATCGACTTTAGTTCCGCTAGCTGTACGCCCAGCTATTGCACCAATGTTGAAGTAGGAGTAGCGCTTTTTTATAATCTCTAACCCAGCGACATAGTTAGCAATTAAGTTGCCACCATCATGCACGCCTGCAATGCCACCAACACGGACGTTATTATCCCTAATGTCAAGTTCAAATGGGTTTGTTGAACCGTAAATATAACACGCAACTATATCACCCTTGTTTGCACCAGCAATACCGCCATAAAAACCGTTACGAGCGTTACCAATTACTATGCTATCTTTCACGTATGACGCTAGTATTAAACCATCATTCTCGCCAACAAGC
>CAYJIW010000187.1:0-2475 GCA_964370335.1 uncultured Deferribacteraceae bacterium | reverse complement strand
ATAGGTACTTCATAACCTTCGTGTGCCGCTTGGTCGATACGCACATTCCTACCTGTAGGCGGTTCGTGTACAGTAATCATACCAGGTGATGGCATAAAGTTATTTTCAGGGTCTTCTGCATAAATACGGCACTCGATAGAGTGTCCACGACATTCAATCTCGTCTTGAGTATATGCAAGTGTTTCACCACCAGCAATAGTAATCATATCACGTACAAAATCAACAACACTAATCATTTCTTTAACTTGGTGTTAAAATTGTAAACGTGTGTTCATCTCTAGGAATTATAAATTTTGGTGTTTATCGACCATATATTCCATTGTTCCAGCACTATAATAGCCAATTTCTTTACACGCTTTAACGCTAACTTCAAGCATTTTTTTGCGAGTTTCCTCAGTAATATATGGTGATGGCGCTTCCTCGATAACCTTTTGGTGACGACGTTGGATAGAACATTCACGTTCGTATAAATGTACGACGTTACCATGTCTATCACCTAATATTTGCACTTCGACGTGGTGAGGGTTTTCGATATATTTTCGATATAAACATCGCCATTACCGAAAGAGCGTTCCGCCTCTGATTGAGCAGTTAAGAACATTTCTTCCAAATCAGCTTCTTCAAAAACTAGACGCATACCTTTACCACCACCGCCAGCAACTGCTTTAAGCATGACAGGTAATCCAACTTCTTTTGCAACTTTTTTAAGTTCTTCAATGCTTTGGATAGGCTCTTTCGTACCCGGAACGATAGGAACGCCTGCTGCGCTCATAAGTTTTCTTGCACCAGTTTTGCTACCCATTTCTCTAATAGCTTTTGATGATGGTCCAATAAAAATAACGCCAGCTTTTTCGCATTGTTCAACAAAATCAGCATTTTCTGATAAGAAGCCATAACCCGGATGGATAGCTGCGCCAGTAGCTTTTGCTATCTCAATAATTTTTTCTGGCTTCAAGTACGATGTATCATCGTCGCTATCTGATATGCAATACGCTTCGTTAGCATATCTAACGTGAGGTGCTTTCCTATCACAATGCGTATAGACTGCAACAGTCGGGATACGCAACATTCTAGCAGCACGGAATATCCTTATAGCAATCTCGCCACGGTTAGCAGCAAGTACTTTTGTAATTTTCTGTTCGCTCATATGCACCCCCACTATAACGGTATGTTGCCATGTTTACGTGGCAAGTTAGATACACTTTTATTAGCTAGCATTTCAAATGCACGGATAAGCTTAGCCCTAGTAACAGCTGGTTCGATAACTTCATCAACATAGCCAAGTTCTGCCGCTCTATATGGGTTTGCAAACGTATTACGGTAATCTTCAGTAAGTTCTGCCTTCTTAGCAACAGGGTCTTTCGCTTCACTAATTTCTTTACGTGAAAGGATTTCAACTGCGCCATCAGGACCCATAACAGCAATTTCTGCAGTTGGGTAAGCATAGTTAATATCGCCACGAATATGTTTAGAACTCATAACGTCATACGCACCGCCGTATGCTTTCCTAGTGATTAATGTAACCTTAGGAACTGTAGCCTCTGCAAACGCATAAAGTAGTTTTGCACCGTGTCTAATAATACCGCCGTATTCTTGTGAAACACCCGGCATAAAGCCCGGAACGTCAACAAGTGTAAGTATAGGTATGTTGAAAGCATCACAAAAACGTACAAAACGTCCAGCTTTAACAGATGCATCAATATCTAACGCACCAGCAAGTACTTGTGGTTGGTTACCAACAACACCAATTGATTTACCATTCAAACGAATGAAACCAATAATGATATTTTTTGCATAGTTTTCTTGTACTTCAAAAAAGTTGCCATCATCAGCTACTTTTTTAACTACATCAACCATATCGTATGGTGTGTTAGGGTTAGTTGGGATAATATTTTCAAGCGACTCCTCAAGACGATTAGCATCATCAGTAGTAGCTTTGAAAGGAGGTTCTTCCATATTGTTTTGTGGAAGATAAGACATAAGCTCACGAATTTTAACGATACAATCTACATCGTTTTCTGTAGCAAAGTGAGCAACACCAGATTTTTCGTTATGAGCAGATGAGCCACCAAGCTCTTCCTTTGTAACTGTTTCGTTAGTAACAGTTTTAATAACATCTGGACCAGTAATAAACATATAGCTAGTATCTTTAACCATAAATATAAAGTCAGTAAGTGCAGGCGAATAAACAGCACCACCAGCACAAGGCCCAAGAATAGCACTAATTTGTGGTACAACACCCGATGCTAATGTGTTACGCAAGAAAATATCTGCATAACCAGCAAGCGATTGAACGCCCTCTTGAATTCTAGCACCACCAGAATCATTTAACCCGATAACAGGCGCACCCATTCTTATCGCCATATCCATTACTTTTGTAATCTTATCTGCGAAAGTTTGAGATAAAGAGCCACCAAAAACAGTAAAATCTTGAGCAAATACAAAAACAGTTCTTCCATTAATTAAACCAGTACC
>CAYJIW010000186.1:988-2494 GCA_964370335.1 uncultured Deferribacteraceae bacterium | reverse complement strand
TGTTTCAGATACAAATTCTGATAAACCATTATAAGCAGATAGGAAAATTTCTTTATAATTACCATTAGGTTTTAAAAACCATAGTTTACCTGTTTTCGCTAAAAAACGATAACTAACTATCGCAAAAAATATTACATTAGCTACACCATTACTAAATGCAGCACCAGCAACACCATAATCGAGTGCAATAACGAATAATGCACTAAACATAACTTTCAATATTGCAAAAACGATGATTGATGATGAGGCAAATAGAGGTTGCCCATCAATTCTAGTAAATACTGTTAAGGCATATCCTATAGTCATGATAGGTCCAAACATGGCGGTAATTTTAAGGTATTCGACAGATATAGGTACAAGCTCGTCATTAGCACCCATAAGTCTTGCAACTTGTTCTGTAAAAAAGAAAGCCACTAATGATAATAATGTTGAGATA
Source organism: uncultured Deferribacteraceae bacterium (assembly GCA_964370335.1). Lineage (GTDB taxonomy): Bacteria > Chrysiogenota > Deferribacteres > Deferribacterales > Mucispirillaceae > CAYJDR01. The sequence goes on along the minus strand of CAYJIW010000186.1, from coordinate 2,058 downwards.
ATAAAGATAGCTATGAAAGTTTTAGAAAACATTTCTCTAGCTTCTTGTAGTTTGTTTTCGCCGATATATTTGCCAGTTCTAACAGCCCCGCCTGTAGAAAACATAAGCGCTGTACCGAAAAGGTAACTAAAAAATGGCGATACTATATTGATAGCGCCAAGACTGTTTTGGTTGACAAAGTTGCCTACAAATATTGAGTCAATCAAACCTGATGACATCATAACAGTAAAACTAAGTACATTAGGTATAGAATACCTTAAAAAAGTTGTGAGTACATTGCCATGTATAATGTCGTTAGATTTAGCCTTGTTTAGCATAATAATTCACCTAGAAAAGTAATATTACATAGCAAATTTATAAAGTCAAAGAGTTTCTTTTGATACTTCTAGTAAGGTATTTTTATTTGCAAATTGTTTTTCGCACTCTGTTGCAAGGTGTGCAATAAAATGCTCAAGCTCTTGAAGTGAGCAAGAAGCAATCATTATACGAATAGTATTTTTTATTTTTTTACTGTAAATCCAACTACATTTGCTAGGCTTTAGATTCATTCTGACTAAACTAATTGGATAATTAAATATAATTGGCACAGAAGTATTAATCATTGTCTTGTCAAACGATGCGTATTGAGATAGGTAGTGTTCCAACATCTTCAATGCTTCAATGCACCGCTGATGTATTTTCGGTTTAAGTTCTTTTAAACATTTTTCATATGTCCCATTCTTTAACAATTCTATGTATATTGCTTGTGTCAAGTTGGAACATTGATGCCCAACTTCTCGATAAATATTTGTAAAATGATTGATGATGATTTCATCACTAACAATGAAGCCTATACTGTTGTGGTAGTTGAGTGCTTGTCCAAGATTTGATAAATATATTAAGCTGTTTGATGTATCAAGTGATTTTATTGGTGGAGAATTATAGTTGTGTATATAGTCGCGTAAGTTATCAATCTCTATTAGTGGCACAGATAGTTGCAAACAGAGCTTGTAGATTTCTTCTTTACGTGCATCACTTATGTAACTATTTATGGAATAAGCATAATTCGGCTCTAAACACACAGTAGGGTT
>CAYJIW010000186.1:0-978 GCA_964370335.1 uncultured Deferribacteraceae bacterium | reverse complement strand
ATGGCATGTTTTAGTTTTGAGTATAAGTCACTTATAATAGGGCCTTCATTATCAGTTTTTAAATAAATGATAGGTGTACCAATGACTTGTAAAGCTGAAAAATTCAAAAATCTACTAGGATGAGTTGTAACTATGGTAGAGTTTGAATTTAATAAACCAACACATATGACATATAGCCCAACATGTTCGTTTTGGGTAACAAGTATTTGCGATGGTTTTACATAAATATCGCGTTGCTCAAGGAATAGCGCTATTTGCTCTCGCAATTCGTAGAATCCGCTTTCATGCCCTGCAAATGTAAAAGATGTATTATCAGCAACTTTTTTAATAGCATCAGAGTACATACTTTTAAACCCAAACTCATCGCTATTAATAATGTAGAAGTCGCCAGAGCTTAATATACGATTACGTTCACTGTTTGCATGGTTTGCTCTTGATATAAAGTGCTTCCAGTTTATATTCCTATTTCTAGAAAATTCTTGCGATGCAACATATCGCCTTGATTTATTTTGTACAACGTATCCCTCTGCAAGTAGTGTGTCAAAACATACAGCGACACTCATACGTGATACGTTAAAATATTTTGCAAGCAACCTAAATGGTGGAAATAAGTATCCTTCTGTAATATTACCGTTTTTGATATTATCTTTCAAGAAAACTACGAGTTGCATGTACAGAGGCTGTTTAGATTGCTTATCGACAACAAATGTTGAAAACAACTGCAAGTATTTCGTATCCATTCTTCCTCGCTTATCAAAAGAAGTTTTTAAATATACTTTAAAATAATAAAAATAGCGCTTTTTTGCAAGCATTATAGATTTGTCCGCTCAATTTGTTAGTGTTTGTCATTGCTTTATGAACTTAATTATTATAGTTATCGTAGTAGGTTTCTAATAACAAGGGAGGAAGTTATGGGTAACAATTTATCTAGACGTGGCTTTTTGAAGCACGAAGGTATTGGTGTTGCTGCACTATCAA
>CAYJIW010000185.1:361-2497 GCA_964370335.1 uncultured Deferribacteraceae bacterium | reverse complement strand
CTTTAACTAATGCAGCGATAGCGTCATCTTTCTTGCCAAACACGTTTAAGAAGTAAGCATTTAAAACTTGTGTAAAGCTATCTATAGATGACGAATTTGCAGAATCAGCCATGACTTTTTCAGCTTGTGCAAAATCTTTCAACCTGTAATAGTGTGCAGCAAGCATAGACATGCCCATCCAGTTTGATTTAACTGTTTTCTTTAAGTATGGGAACGCTTCTTCAAAACGCTTATGTGCATAAAGCAATATGCCGATTTGCGAGTCGATCTGCCTATCTACCATAAATTGGCATTTGTTAAACGCATAAGCTTTTTTATGTTTTTCTATCGCAACATCAATTTTGCCTGCTTGGATATCTTTTTCGCAAGAGCTAAAAATTGCTGTTAATTGCTTCATAAAATAGCGGCTCATAAAGAAATTGAACCCGATAACAGATACAACAAACATAATAGATGCAAGTAAATAGCTTGGGTAAACCATGTATCCTAGAAACCCACCAACTACACCCACAACCATAGCTAATAATAACGTGTACATACAACATCTCCTAAAATTATCTAATAAAGTATCATTTATACAGAATAGTTACTAATTTTTCAAGTAAAATAAAAATTAATTATGGACAAGATGTCACCTTAACACTTGGTGACTCGTTATCATCTTTTATTGATGATATTTCAAAATCAATACATCTGTTAATATCCTCTGCCCTATAGGACTCAACTGTAATATTTGTCTTATTTACAAGATTGCGCTCGTTATCTTCCATGACGTATAGCGCATACTCTGCACCGCTTGATAGCGACTCATCCCACGATATAACTATCCTATCGTTATGCCTTATAACACGCACGTTTTGTGGCGGTAATAATATTTTTGTAACATCTCGTTCGATAGTTCTTATGTAAGGCGTGCCTTGTATGCCATTCTTATCGTATGGAAGTATCAATAGCTCTATAATCGCTGTGTTTGGTAGTGCAAAACATTGTTCAATATCTTCAAGTAAGCCGACATTACGCCCATTAATATTTATAGAGGCAAATTCTGTCTTATCGTTCAAATCTGCTTTAATACATAGCGAATAGTTACGCTCCTCATACGTTAATCCGTTCAACCTAACAGGTGCTTTATACGTAATTTGCTTCGTCAACGGGTATGAGAACGTGTTGTGCAATTCATAATAGTTGTAGAAACGATATGAATACACTTTGCCATCTTCGACATATTTATCAAGATAAGATTGGTTTGGCGAAATTAAAGTTAAGCGTCTAAATTCATCTTGCCTAGCTAGATTGTTAGTGTTTTCACGCACTTCCACTAACACAGTAAACGTGTCGCTATCATTTTTAACCAATATGCCACCATCTTGTGATGCAAGCGCAACTTCCTTTGGATATGGTATAAAGAACGACTCATCTGCAACTGGTGCAGACTTTACACCGCAAGCAGTAAACAATACAGTAATAATTAATGTCAGCAGTAGTTTACATATGTTCATTTAAAAACGATTGTGCCAATTTAATTTGCGTCATAACAGATTCGGCAGATGTCCCACCATACGAGTTACGGTTATTGACAGACGCTTCAAGCGTAATGCTATCGTAAACATCTTTAGTAATAATATCAGAGAATTGCGCAAATTCTTCTAACGATAATTCATCAATATTTTTATCATGCTCGATAGAGTATGCAACAACCTTACCGACAACGTGGTGTGCTTGCCTAAATGGAAGCCCTTTACGTACTAGGTAATCAGCTAAATCTGTAGCAGTAGAAAAACCTTTTGATGCAACTTTTTTAACGGTTTCTTCATGGATAGTCATTTTTTCTATCATTGGTGCAAACACTTTTAGTGATGCTAAAACAGTATCTATCGAGTCAAAAAGTGGCTCTTTATCTTCTTGTAAGTCTTTATTATATGCAAGCGGAAGCCCTTTCATAACTGTTAGAATATTCATCAAGTTGCCATAAGTTCTGCCTGTTTTACCTCTAATTAGTTCTGGTATATCAGGGTTTTTCTTTTGTGGCATGATAGATGAACCTGTGCAATAATCGTCTGATAATGTAACGAACGAAAACTCTGATGTAGAAAATATAATAATTTCTTCAGAAAACCTTGATAAGTGCATCATTAT
>CAYJIW010000185.1:0-298 GCA_964370335.1 uncultured Deferribacteraceae bacterium | reverse complement strand
CTAACGCACCTGCACCAAGTGGCGAATAGTTCATACGCATAACTAAATCGTTGATACGCCCAAAATCACGCTTAAACATTTGGAAATACGCCATCAAGTATTGTGAAAACAGTATAGGTTGCCCAATTTGTAGGTGTGTATAGCCCGGCATAATTATACCGATATTGTTTATCGCTTTTTCAACTAATACAGTTTGCAAGTTTAATAAGTACGCTTTTATGCTTTCAGCTTCTTCACGTATGTACATCTTTACATCTAGTGCGACTTGGTCGTTACGGCTTCTAGCTGTGTGTAGTTT
>CAYJIW010000184.1:0-2499 GCA_964370335.1 uncultured Deferribacteraceae bacterium | reverse complement strand
AAAATAGTCATTTTACTAACTATTTTCATTTTACTATCCCCTACAATCCTTTGTACATAAGGAGTTTATATTTTTTCTCTATTGTCAAATTACATTCTTAGTAGACAATGCACTGAAATTGTGCTATCTTATATGCTCAAAATGTACATTTTATGTGTACATAACATCATCTATGGAGGGTGAGTATGTCAAATGACACGCATACTGTGGTGACCACACAAGGTTGGGGTTCAAGATTAGGCGGTGCTTTTAAGGGAATTATCGCCGGTATAGTATTAATAGCAGTTGGCACTATGCTATTGTTCTGGAACGAGGGTAGAACGGTTAAAAGAGCAGGCGCTATAAACGACGCTCAAGATGTCGTTGTTAGTATTAGCAATATAGAAACCGTAGACCCGCAATATAACGGCAAACTAATACATGCTACAGGTCTAGCAAAAACTGATGAAGTTTTAACTGATGATAGACTTGGCATATCTCAGAATGCTATTAGCTTAATAAGAGATGTAGAATATTACCAATGGGTTGAAGATGAACAAACAAAAACAGAAAAAAATGCTGGTGGTTCAACTACAACTACTACAACATATTCATACTCTAAAGAGTGGACATCATCTCCAATAGATTCTGGTGCGTTTCAAAAACCAGCTGGGCATGAAAACTATGTTATATACGATATTTCTTATGAAGAGTGGCTATCTAGTCAAGTAACTTTTGGTGCATATAAAGTGCCAGAGTTTTTAGCTAGAAATATTAACACAGATGATATACTTAATATCACATTAGATCCTAGTGTTGAAGCAGAAATCCAAAATGCTGCAGAAAGGTCTGTAATGCCAAAAGCTACTACAGATAACTCTACTGATAACGCTACTGCATCAGATTTAGTTTCAGTTGCTAGCAACACTATATATGTTGGTGAAAACTCGGCAAGACCACAAGTTGGTGATGTTAGAATATCATATTTCTATACGCCTAATACTGATGTGTCTATCATAGCTAACGTTGTTAGCAACTCTTTTGACCAATATGTTACGCCTAAAGGCGAACGCTATAGCGCTATTATGGTTGGCATGCATAGCTCTGAATCTATGTTCCAAACTGATAGACAAAATAACTCTATATTAGCATGGATATTAAGACTTGTTGGTACTTTCATGATATATGCAGGTCTTTCTGCAATTTTAAGACCAATAGTTGTATTAGCTGATGTATTACCATTCTTAGGTAATATCGTCAATATAGGTACAAACGCAGTCGCAGGTATCGTTGGGCTTGCATGGTCACTATTAGTTATAGCTTTTTCTTGGCTATTCTTTAGACCAATATTAGGTATAGCACTATTAGTTATTGTTGGTGGGTTAATTGCTTTCCTAGTTATGAAAGGCAAAAAAGCCAATGCGGCAGCTGCTGCTAATGCACCACAACAACCTACTACACCAACAGAGTAGTAACTTAAATAAAATATATTCTTAAGGAGAGAATCATGAAAAGAGTATTATCATTATCACTTATGTTAGCTTTAGCTGTAATGTTATCATCATGCTTTTATAGCGTGCCACAGCAAACAAGTGCTACAACAGCAACTACATCTCAGCCTACAAATACTGAGATTGACGGCTTACCAGCTACTTATGCTGAATGGAAAATGCGTGCAGACCGCTTAATGAAATCGCCTACTGGTGCTGTTAGGGCATATTTTGACGGTGTTTATGTTTATATGAACCCAGCGACAAGAGTTGAAGGTCAAAAAATGCTTCGCTATATCTTGCGTGAAGATGCAGATTGGGATACAAAATCAAGCTACAACACATTTGTATCAAGAATGAAAGATCCTAACTATCACTATATTTTCAGAAGCTTTGCACAAGGCTCATCACCTGAAAATAATTATAAAATGAACCCAGACTATTACGATTTATACGTAATTAAAACTACGAAAGAAAGCGACCATAGCAAAGTATATATCAGAAGCTCTGGTTCAACTACTGATAGAGCTGTTTGGGTAAAACAATTCCCTGATGGTAACTGGCACGTAGTTAATAACGCTAACGTGTATGGTAACATTAAACCACCGGTTAAAGCTGATAGCTTCGACCCAAACTTTAAATAATAATTAAGAGGAATAAAAAATGAAAAATATGAAAAGATTACTTACTTCATCAGCACTATTTTTAGTGTTTGGAACGATGACAGATGGTGCTTCAGCAGCAGACCTTAAAGAGTACACTTGCGAATCATACGGTGTTAGCTATACTATAAAATACCCAGCTAACTGGCATGAATATAACCTACCACAAAGCGGTGGTGTACATCTTGACCCAGATGAACCAGAAAAAGTAATAAGGTCGGCATTTTCTAGGTGGATAGAGGTAGCTACTAGGAGCACAAGAACCATAAATTTTGGACTTGATAGCTATAAGGAAGTAATTGAATTACCAAAAAAAGTTGTTGCTGGTATAGAAATGAACGCTAGGCAACTAATTAATAATAGAGATA
>CAYJIW010000183.1:0-2522 GCA_964370335.1 uncultured Deferribacteraceae bacterium | reverse complement strand
ACAAATGTAATTGTGCTTTTAAGTCGCCACTTTCAGCATGGTGTTCAACCATTTTTGTGCTAAGTTCATCTACTGTCCAGTAGTCCGTTGCATTGACTCCGCCTAGCTCCATAGCCTTTTTATATAATTCATTAGCTTTGTTACTATCTTTACTAACGCCTATGCCATTTTGGTACATATATGATAGACTCAACATAGCTGGTGGATAATTCTGCAACATCGCTTTTTCAAGCCACTCAATCGTTTTAGCGTAATCTTTTTCTTTGTAATACTTATGCCCTAAGTAATCTTGAGCTTCAATATCGCCTTGTAAAGCCGCTTGTTCAATTTCTTTAAATGCATCTGTATTTGCATATAAACTTGGCACAAACAATAAGATTAATAATGTTGATTTTATAATATTCAATAGTTTAGCTCTTTTTATTAGCGTATAACTCTGCTTAAATTAAGCAAAATAAAATCTAATATAGTTATCCTCGCCATCGCCTCAGCAATAGGCACTGCCCTTGGCGCAACGCACGGGTCGTGTCTGCCATTTGTAACTACTTCAATTTCTTTACCGTCAACATCTAGTGAGCGTTTAGGTATCGTGATAGATGGTGTCGGTTTTAGTGCAAAACGTAAAACGATATCTTCGCCGTTAGATATTCCACCAAGTGTACCACCAGCGTTGTTTGTTACAAATCCATCTTTAGTCATTTCATCATGCATTTCGCTACCACGCATAGTTGCAACTTCAAATCCTTTGCCAAATTCAACACCTTTTACCGCCGGCATACCCATTATTGCATATGCTAAGCGTGCATTTAATCTATCAAATACAGGCTCGCCCAAACCAACTGGCACGCCAGTTATAACAAGCTCTACAACTGCACCGACAGAGTCACCAACAGATTTTGCAGAACGGATTTCTTGTTCCATAGCTTCCGCCATTTCACGTGATGCTGTACGCATTGCATTTTGCTCGATAAAGCTTTTATCAAAATCAGTAGCCTTTACATTGCCAACTTGTATGACGTATGCAAAAACTTCTATCCCTTTTTCATCTAGTATCTTTTTAGCGACAGCACCACCAGCAACCCTGCCAATAGTTTCCCTAGCAGATGCCCTGCCACCGCCACGATAATCACGTATGCCATATTTTTTAAAATATGTATAATCGGCATGACCCGGGCGGAACACATTTTTAACTGCATCATAATCTTTAGAACGTTGTGAAGTGTTACGCACCATAATAGCTATTGGCGTACCAGTTGTTTTACCCTCGAACACACCTGACAAAATTTCTGCTTTGTCGTCCTCGTGCCTAGTAGTAGTTAAATCGCTTTGACCCGGCTTTCTACGTTCAAGTTCAATCATAATATCATCAACAGATAACTTTATACCTGCTGGGCAACCATCAATAACAACACCTAACGCCTCGCCATGACTCTCGCCAAATGTCGATATTCTAAACATTTCACCAAAAATATTACCTGACATATATCCTCACAATCGTTTTACTTATATAATAGCCAACGCCACAACTGAGTATGCAAAGCGTGACGTTTAAAAAAATATTTAATATTGCTGCTCCAACTCTATTAGTGTCAAGCAATGTGATAGTATCTAGCGAAAATGTTGAAAAAGTAGTAAATGCACCTAGAAATCCAGTGAACACCATAAGGCTAACTTGTGAATTGAAAACTGATAATGCAAATAACACGCCTGCAAAAAATGAACCTAATATATTTGCAAAAAGTACACCATATGGAAAAGATGGCAAATATTTATACATGCCAGTAACTAATAAATAACGGCAACATGCACCTAAAAAACCGCCAAGTCCAACGTATAGTATATTTTTCACTACATCTACCTTAAAATATTTTCGCTTTACATATGATAGCAAGAAGTATAACATATATCAATGTTTAATATAGTAGATTTTGATTTAATTTTGATATTGATTTCATGTATTATGATAAATATCCCATTTGGTATGCTTCGTGCAAAAACTAAGAAGTTTTCTATTCAATGGATACTCTGCATCCATGCACCTATCCCAATATCAGCAGTTTTTAGACGCGTAGCTGGTTACGGTTGGGGCTACCTTCCATTATTCCTATTGTTTAGCATAATTGGGCAAGCAATAGGACAATTCGTTATGAGTAAATATATAGACATAAATAATGCTGAAAATAGTGACTAATTGATTGAGGTTTTCGAGGAACAGCACAGTATTGATGTCAATTTATGATGTATTAACTATCTTAGCAAAAAAAACAACACATCAGAAAGCGGATTAATGCTTATTTCACTTCAAGACAAGGCGTACCGCAGAATTTATGAGGAGTGTACACCAAGGTACAGGGCGATTAAATTCGAGGAACAACAAAGCATTGGAGTTAAAGATGATATAGCGACAATTCTAGCTACACAAACAACATATCAAAAAGCGGATTAATGCTTATTTTACTTCAAGACGAGGCGTACCGCAGAATTTATGAGGAGTGTACACCAAGGTACAGGGCGATTAAATT
>CAYJIW010000182.1:1034-2578 GCA_964370335.1 uncultured Deferribacteraceae bacterium | reverse complement strand
AATTAGAGGGTTTTTGTGAATTTAACCGACTTAAAAAAGAAATGAATTGAAGAGCTTGTCACTATTGCAGGCGCAGTTGAAATTGAAAACGCAGGAAACTTGTTACGTCAAGAACTTATGTTTGAAATCTTGAAAGCTACAAGTGCTAGAAACGGTCAAATCTATGGGCAAGGCGTATTAGAAATACTACCTGACGGGTTTGGTTTTTTACGCTCACCAGATTATAACTATCTACCGGGTCCAGACGATATTTACGTATCACCAGCACAAATTAGACGCTTTGGGTTACGTAACGGCGATACTGTCGCTGGCGAAATTAGACCACCGAAAGATAACGAAAAATATTTTGCATTACTAAAAATAGAAACTGTCAATTTTGAAGCACCAACAAGGCTTCGTAGCCTTTTTGAGAACTTAACACCGCTATTCCCTGATGAAATTATCAACCTTGAAGCAGACCCTACTAAGTATGATACTCGTTGTATCAACTTAATCTCGCCTATTGGTAAAGGTCAACGTGGGCTTATTGTTGCACCACCTCGTACGGGTAAAACAGTTTTGATGAAGTCTATCGCATCTAGCGTTGCAAAAAACCATGCAGAAGTATATATGATTTTTCTTCTTATTGATGAACGTCCAGAGGAAGTTACAGATTTCAAAAAATTCGCACAAAAAATGACTAAAGAAGCTATAGAAGAAGGTAAAACACCTATGGCTGTTGAAGTTATATCTTCTACATTTGACGAGCCTGCATATAGACACGTTCAAGTTGCAGAAATGGTACTTAATAAATCAAAAAGACTTGTTGAACACGGTAAAGATGTTGTCATCTTGCTTGATAGTATCACTCGTCTAGCACGTGCATATAACGCTGTTGAGCCATCATCTGGTAAAGTGTTATCTGGTGGTGTTGATGCAAACGCACTACATAAACCAAAACGCTTTTTTGGTGCAGCTAGAAATATCGAGAATGGCGGTAGCTTATCAATCATCGCATCAGCATTAATTGATACTGGTAGCCGTATGGATGAAGTTATTTTCGAGGAATTTAAAGGTACTGGTAATATGGAGCTACACCTCGATAGACGTCTTGTCGAGCGTAGAACGTTCCCAGCTATCGACTTGAATAAATCTGGCACACGTCGTGAAGATTTATTACACACAGCAGAAGAACAAAACAAAGTATGGATACTACGTCGTTTCCTATCAAACATGAATTCAGTAGATGCTATGGAGTTCCTACTTGATAAAATGCGTGGCACAAAAACAAATATGGATTTTCTCAACAGTATGAGTAAATAATTATAGGGGGCCTTATGCTCCCTTTTTTTAGATGAGGTTATTATGCAATTTGATGATGTTAAAGTACAAGTAAGGTTTACAGATTTAGATGGTTATGGGCATGTAAATAATTCTGTTTATATTACATATTTAGAGCTAGGGCGTAATGTGACTTTTAAAGATGAGTTAATTAAGGCACGTGATGAACAAATCTGGTTTATTTTAGTTGAGTCTAATGTAAAATATAAAAAGTTTATACAGTT
>CAYJIW010000182.1:0-977 GCA_964370335.1 uncultured Deferribacteraceae bacterium | reverse complement strand
AAAGGCGTAAAGTTTACGTTTGAATACACAGTACATGATGGTAACGGAACAGTTTATGCTGAGGCAACAACAGTACACGCAACGTACGATGCAAAAAGCAATCGTCCAATACGTGTACCGGATTACATAAAAGCTTCATTAAAATAGTATAGTTTTGTTGCTTACATTTCTAATAGTGCAATAATTACATCTCTATCAAATTTTAGAAACTGGCAACATATTTCTGACATATACGTATAAAATAGCTCACCTTTTGTCGTTGCGTTTTCCTTTGTGCTTTCAGCAAATTTTTCACACCATTTCAATAAGTGATTATCAAGGAATTCTAGTTGGTCTTTCAATATCGCTTTTGAGTTATCTATATCTGAATTAGCAGCTTTAATAGCAGTACTATTCATAAATAACAATTCTATAGATAGGCTGTCTATAGTGTGATTGATCCCATCAGGCTTAACAACATTATACTTAGAAAACATGTTTGATAAGCTCATGATTATGTCAGTTTGTGACGCATCAGGTAGATAATTTCGCTCTTTAATTTTAACATTAGTACCAGTGCCATACAATTTTGAAAAGCCACTATTAAGTGTTAATTCTAGGTCGTCTATTTTAATTATTTTTTTTATTTCTTCAATAAGTGGTTTAGTATTTTCAAGACTATCAATACTTTGTATAACTTCGGCAAAAGTTTCAATATATTTTAGTTGTTCAGATGATAATACTTTATAATACACTGTGAACAAAAATTCGTATATAGAGGCTCTGCCAATATTTGTTTGTGATATTTCGTTCATTTATACTCCCTAAAAAGTAACGCCCTATATAAAATAGGGCAGTTACAATTAATTATTTACTTAACTATTACAATAGTTGGGTTAGTTAAGGCGCCAGATGGGATAACACTTTCATCATCAGGAGCTAAATCTTGCGATTCGCCAAAGCTAGCAACAAGTGTTTCATATTTATCTAACCTTAGT
>CAYJIW010000181.1:0-2595 GCA_964370335.1 uncultured Deferribacteraceae bacterium | reverse complement strand
GGCTAAAGCTAGGTATTCTAGTTTTTATACTAGGTGTTGCAGACTATGCTTACCAAAAGTGGCAACATAACCAAGATATAAAAATGACGAAACAAGAAGTTAAAGAAGAATATAAACAAATGGAAGGTGACCCGTTAATAAAAAGCAGGATTAGGCAAGCACAACGTGAGGCTGCTAGGCAACGTATGACAGAAGAAGTACCAAAAGCAGATGTTGTTGTTACTAACCCTACACATTATGCAGTTGCGATTGCATACAATATTAACGAAGATAGAGCACCAAAAGTTATTGCAAAAGGGCAACGATTACTAGCATTAAAAATTAAAGAGATAGCAAAACAGTCTGGCGTGAAAGTGCATGAAGATCCGCCACTTGCAAGAACTTTGTTTAATTCTGTTGACATAGGCGAAGAAATACCGGAAAATCTTTACAAAGCGTTAGCAGAAATATTAATGACACTTGAAAAATTTAAAAGACATAGGTAATATAATAGTATATAATATATAAACCTACATATAAAACTGGTGGTAAATGGTTAATAATATACAAACACAAGCTACAGAATTGATGAACAAAATGCTAAAGCAATCAGATGTATTGCTTGCAGTCGCGGTAATGGCTGTTTTAGTCATTATGCTTGTTCCTGTACCTGTTTTGTTGCTAGATGTACTTTTAACAATAGGTATAACAATTAGTGTTTTGATTTTACTTGTTGCACTATATGCCGAAAAACCACTCGATTTCTCATCATTCCCGTTCGTATTATTAATGACTACATTATATAGATTATCACTAAACGTATCATCTACCAGAACAATACTAATAAACGGACATAACGGCGAAGATGCCGCTGGTGAAGTTATTAGGGCGTTTGGTCAGTTCGTTGTTGGTGGTAACTTTGTTGTCGGTATCATTGTATTTATTATCCTTGTTATGATCAACTTTATGGTTATCACTAAAGGTTCTGGAAGGGTTGCAGAGGTTGCAGCAAGGTTCACATTAGACGCTATGCCTGGTAAACAGATGGCTATCGATGCTGACTTAAACGCTGGTATTATTGACGAAAACGAAGCACGTACTAGACGTGAAACTGTACGTAGGGAAGCAGATTTTTATGGATCTATGGATGGTGCTAGTAAGTTTGTACGTGGCGATGCTGTCGCTGGTTTAATCATTACAGCTATCAATATTGTTGGTGGCTTATTAATAGGTGTTTTCCAACACGGCATGAGCATGGGCGACGCTGCAAGAGTATTCACAATATTAACTATTGGTGATGGATTAGTTAGCCAGATACCAGCATTAATTATATCTACATCAGCAGGTATCGTTGTTACTAGGGCTGGTAACGATACAGGCTCACTATCGAAACAATTATCAAAGCAATTATTTCCGCAAGCACGTGTTTTATATATTACAGGCGGTATTTTACTATTTTTCGCTATTATTCCGGGAATGCCAAAAATATCGTTCTTATTTCTATCAGCTTTGACTATCGGTACTGGCTACTTGATGAGCAAAAAAGGTGCAGCGCAACGCACAGATGAAGATGAAAGTGTCGAAACTGATACGCCACCTATACCAGAGGAAGAAGAAGTTAAAGAATTGCTAGATATGGATACTATGGAACTTGAAATAGGCTTTGGCATTATTCCACTTGTTGATGTTGCACAAGGTGGTACGTTACTAAACCGTATTAAATCCATTAGGCGACAGATAGTGTTTGAGCTTGGTATAATTGTTCCACCTGTTAGGATACGTGATAACCTACAGCTAGACTCGAACGAATATAACATCATAATACGTGGTGTAAAAACTGCAAAAGGCATGGTTATGCCAGATAGGTACATGGCTATGAACCCTATAGGCAACCTAGATGCAGTATCAGGAATAGATACGAGAGAACCAGCATTTGACCTACCAGCAAAATGGGTAGACGAGTTTGAAAGAGAAAAAGCTGAAATAGCTGGCTATACAATAATCGACCCAGCAACGATTGTTGCAACACACTTAACAGAAATTATTAAAAAGAATGCACCTGAATTGCTAGGCAGGGAAGAAACTCAAGAACTTCTTGATAAACTGAAAGAGAAAAATTCTAAACTCGTTGATGATGTTGTACCAAATATAGTTGATTTAAGCACAGTTAACCGTGTATTACAAAACTTATTGCGTGAGCGTGTATCAATTAGAAATATTAAGATAATTCTTGAAGCACTAGCAACTTATGGCACAATGAATAAAGAAATTGAATACTTATCAGAAAAAGTTAGATACGCACTGCGTAGGCAAATATGCGAAAGCGTGCTTGATAGTGAAGGTAAATTATGCGTATTTACGTTCCCACCAGCTACAGAACAGCTTATGTCTAAAAATATGCACGCATCTGACGAGGGTAAAGAAGTTGTGCTTGACCCAACGTCTGCTAGGAAAATCATTACTGCACTCATGGCGAAAACAGAAGAAGTTACAGGCAGAGGCATTCCACCAGTATTATTTGTTTCGCAACCGATTAGATATGCAGTTAGAAAATTTGTTGAAAAGTACACACCAACACTAAATATTATTGCACATAACGAAATTTCTGACAACGTG
>CAYJIW010000180.1:0-2605 GCA_964370335.1 uncultured Deferribacteraceae bacterium | reverse complement strand
AACAAAGATGGTATCAAACTATTAGGTAATGGCGAAATAACTAAAAAACTTACTATCGAAGTTGACAAAATGTCTGCTTCTGCAAAAGAAAAGCTTGAAAAAGCTGGTTGCACAGTAAAAATGATTGGCGAAAACGCCTAAAACTTATAACAAGATATAGAGGGAGCTGTTGTTCCCTCTGTTTTTGTTTTTAATTCGTGTTTTATAAAACACAGTACGTTCTTTTCCGAATGTTTTTATGAAATTATTTAGAGGGTGCTGCGGAGTAATTATGTTAAAAAAGATTGAACAAATATTTTCTATACCAGAACTTAGAAAACGTATATTTATGACGTTATTCTTATTAGCTGTGTTTCGACTTGGAGCACACGTACCAACACCGGGTGTTGACGGCGAAGCGTTAGCACAATTTTTTGCGAGAGCTAGTGGAAACATGCTTGGCTTTTTCAACATGTTTACTGGTGGTGCATTACAAAGGCTTACTGTATTCGCATTAGGTGTTATGCCATACATTTCTGCATCTATTATTATGGAGCTACTTGCTGTAGTTGTACCATATATTGCTGAATTGAAAAAACGCGGTACAGAAGGTAGAGAGAAAATTACTAAACATACAAGATACTTAACGGTTGTGATAAGTCTTGTGCAAGGTTTAGGTATTGCAATTGGTATTGAAAGCATGGTTGCACCTGATGGTAGCCCGGTTGTATTTATTGGCGGTTGGTCATTTAGACTTATAACTGCGCTTACACTTACAACAGGTACAGTATTCTTAATGTGGCTTGGTGAAAAAATTACATCTATGGGTGTTGGTAATGGTATGTCATTAATTATTATGGCAGGTATTATTGCTGCATTCCCAACAGCTGTTTATAACACATATGGCTTGATGAGTACGGGCGAATTACAATTAATTCCATTATTGCTAGCTGGTATTATTATGGTTGGTTCGTTTATTGCGATTGTATTTATGGAAACATCGCAACGTCGATTACCTATACAATATGTCAGAAAAGGTACATCTGGTGGTAAAGTTCAAACTTCTACTTCATATTTACCATTACGTTTAAACCCAGCTGGTGTTATACCGATAATTTTTGCATCTACATTAATAACACTACCTGCTACTATTGCGACATTTGCACCTAACGATCCAATAGTAGATAAAATTAACTTATTTTTCTCGCCAGAGTATCCAATATATTACTTCTTAGAAATATCATTGATTATATTCTTTACGTATTTCTATACGTCGATTATATTTAGTCCAAAAGATATTTCTGAAAATATCCAACGCTCAGGCGGTGTTATACCGGGTAAACGTCCTGGTGAAGAAACGTCATCATTTATTGATTACGTATTAACAAGATTGACTTTTATTGGTGCTATATACTTAGCATTAGTATCAATCATGCCACAGATATTTATTCAAGGGTTTAACTTACCATTCTACTTTGGTGGTACAAGTTTATTAATTGTTGTTGGTGTTGGTTTAGATGTAATTCAAAAAATTGAGTCGCATTTGATGACACATAACTACGATGGATTTTTAAAGCGTGGTGGTAGAATAAAAGGTCGTAGCTGGAGCTAAGCTTATTTTATTTTGTGTACTAGAAGGGGATCACAATGAAAAATATTGTTTTTTTAGGAGCACCGGGTGCAGGTAAAGGCACTCAATCAGAATATATTGTTAGAGATTATAATGTTGTTCAAATATCGACAGGTGACATGCTTCGTGCAGCAGTTAAAGCAGGCACACCACTTGGCAGAACGGCTGAAACATATATGAAAGAAGGCAAGCTAGTTACTGATGATATAATAATTGGCTTAATGATGGAACGCTTGCAAGAAGATGATTGCAAAAACGGATTTATTCTTGATGGTTTTCCTCGTACAGAGATGCAAGCTAAGGCGTTAGATGCAATGTTGACAGAGTCTTTAAAAACTCAGTTAACGCATATTATTAGTCTTGAAGTTCCTGATAGTTCAATTGTTGAGCGTATCACTGGCAGACGAGTTAGCCCAATTACTGGAAAAATTTATCACGTTAAGTATAACCCACCAGCTGTAGAAGGCATGAGTGAAGACGGTACAACACCATTGCTACAACGTGATGATGATAAAGAAGAAACAGTTTTAAATAGATTGAAAGTTTTTCATGAACAAACTGATATGTTAAAAGAGTATTACAAAGGCGAAAAACTTCATATTATTGATGGTACTAAGTCGCCAGATGAAGTTTATGCTACAATACAGGATTGTTTAAACAAATGATAAAATATTATTCAAGAGCAGAGATTGATAAGATAAAAGCTTCTGGAGCAATCATTTCAGAAGTGTTCAAGCAGCTCGAGGATTATATAAAACCAAATATTACAACAAAAGATATTGACAAATTGGTTGAAAGTATTATATGCTCAATGTCCGCGTTACCTTCATTTAAGAATTATCAAGGTTTTCCGGCGGCGGCATGTGTATCAGTAAACGAAGAAGTCGTCCACGGAATCCCTAATGATAGGGTATTGCTTGAAGGTGATATTGTCAGTGTTGATGTTGGAGCGTTCTTAGACGGCTTCCATGCTGATGCTTCTAGGACTTTTGCGGT
>CAYJIW010000179.1:2337-2614 GCA_964370335.1 uncultured Deferribacteraceae bacterium | reverse complement strand
AAGCTATCACAGTATCTTCCAATAGTTTTTAAATATCTTAGCTAAATTATCGGTAAGTGTTTTTGTAACAAAATACACAATAAAAAATACTACGATATCTCTTAAAAAATACGTCCAATGTACATCAACAAACAAAATCTTAAACAAAAATGAAGATGTCATCACAACTGATGCAAGTAAAATTGGTAAATACTTTAACGAAGATATCATTTTTTGAATACCTCCTTAAATAAATTATATATGCCGACACTACGCTTTTCAACAGGTAAACCTAAGT
>CAYJIW010000179.1:0-2288 GCA_964370335.1 uncultured Deferribacteraceae bacterium | reverse complement strand
CATACGGATTGCACGCCTAACATTTTTATCATCACGCAAATGACCTAACAAAGTCAAATTTACGCCTAAAAACTTTTTCGTAACGCCTTTTAAGCTATTAAATACGTTATCAGAGTTTGGTATATCATCAACTCTGTTTAAAATTATGCTAATTTCGTTAATGTTATAAGTCTTTTTAACAACCTTTATAAAAGCATAAGCATCTGTGATAGCAGTTGGCTCTGGTTGCGTAACAACTATTACAGAATCTGCAACACTTGCAAACCTAACGACAGAATCTGCTATACCTGCACCAGTATCAAATATGATAAAATCATACTGCTCATCTAGCGTAATAAATATATTAAAAATTTTCTCGTAATCTTCTTCAGTAAGTTCTGCAAGCTCCATAAACCCGCTAGATGCTGGAAAAACGTCAAACCCGTAGACATTTTTCTTTAATACGCCATCAATGCTAGCCTTACCCTCAAGGTACTTTTTAACAGTAGAACTAACTGATAACGATAACATAATATCAACATTAGCAAGCCCTAAATCTGCATCAAAAACAAGAACACGGTTACCTAATTGTGCAAGTTGGTAGGCAAAGTTTACTGTAAAGTTAGTTTTTCCGACGCCACCCTTACCGCTGGACACAGAAATATATCTACTTTTTCTATTACTTTCCCATGCTTGTTTTCTTAAATTATAAGCTTGATCAGCCATTATTTCTCCCTATATTGCACATTAAGCGCTAAAAGCATAACTAAAATAGCGTATTATTTGCTATTCCAGACGCTTGGAATGTCTTGTAATAATTTCTTAGCAATTTTCTTGCCATTTGGCGATTCCATATCATCTGGCACATTTTGTCCTGTCGTGAAAAGCAATAACGGTATTCGTTTTTTAACAGGAATATTAAGCAACGAACCAAAATATTTTGTTTCATCTAGTTTAGTAAAAACTAAATAATCTGGCACAAGCTCGGAATATCTTTCCACAATATCAAACATTTCTAGTGGATTAGATGCCATGGATAGCACTAACGCTACCGATATATCGTCCGATATACTGACAAATTCTTTAATATTGCTAATTTGGGTGACGTCATACTGACTTCTACCCATAGAATCTATTAAAACGCAATCATACGCTTTGCGTACTTCTTGTAATATCTTTCTTAACTCGCCCGGACTAGATGCAACGTATAGCGGTATTTTTACAATCTCTGCATACGTTTTTAGCTGTTCAACAGCACCTATCCTAAAGTTATCTAACGTAATTAAACATACATTTAGCCTATGTTTAAGTGTCATAGTGGCAGCAATTTTTGCTATAGTAGTTGTTTTACCAACACCTGTTGGACCTGCAAACGCTAGCACTTTATTTTTCATCACGTTTAAAAAATCGCTTTCAAGCGTAATCATCTGCGCTAAAACTTCTGTAATAACGCTTCTGATTTGTGCATTTGACATATCGCTTGTAAGGTGACGCTCAATATTTTTTAATGCTCTATATGCAATAACGTCATCTGCACCATTTTTTACCATTTTTGTGTGGTAATCTTTAAGTTGCGATGATAAATCAATAACGACATTATCAGACATTGTTGTTTTCATCTCTGATAGTTGGCGTTTAATATCGCCTATTTCTGCAAGCATGGATGGCAACTTATCTAGCCCAAGTGACGCAAGCGCCTCAGCCATTTTTGCCGATGTATCTTCTTGTGCTATATGTTTATTATACTCTTGCTCATAAGCATTTTGTGGGCGTGAACGCCTACGTGGTGCTGGTGCTGGTGCTGGCTCTGGCATAATATCATCTATCATACCATCATCATCGTCGTACATGTCATCAATCGGAAACTCGTCATAAACTGTTGATGTTTTTTGATTATTATTTTTACGTTTTTCCATAGCGACTTTTAGCAAGTCTTCTGATGGCATATATTCATCATCTAGCACAACTTTTTTCTTTTGTGCTGGTTGTTTTGCTACTTGTTTTTTTTGCTTTGGTTTAGATGCGTAAGGCGACTCGTAAGTGTCATAATCCTCATAGTCGTTAACTTCTTTTGCTTGTTGCGGTTTTTTTGGTAGCTTTTTCTTTGCGACAGAATCATCAACTGCGGCAGTAACCTCTATTATTTCACGCGAGAAAAGCCCAAAGTTATTTGACTTCATAACTTTGCGTGTAGACAGTATGACGGCATCAGAACCAAGTTCCTATTTTATCATACGTAAAGCTTCTCTCATGTAGGTTAATTCATACTTTTTGATTTTCATGCTACTAAAAACACCTCACACATATAT
>CAYJIW010000178.1:0-2650 GCA_964370335.1 uncultured Deferribacteraceae bacterium | reverse complement strand
AGTGCATGCAGGGTGGAATTAGCTAACATGTATGCAATTAAAGAAATGATTTCTTCATCTTACTCGCTTAAAAATGAAGTTGACTTTTCTTCTAACATCATGGCTAGGATTGAGCCAAAAGACTTCAAGAAACCTAATAGAAGCAAACAAGCTTTAGGCTATTTCTATAGATATGGCGCAGCAGCAGTTGTAGTGTTTGCCCTAGTTTTAAGTACTGTTATGTACACTGGTAGCCAAACAAATACAATGATTGCAGAAGAAGAAAGATATGATAATTATGCGCTTGAACATGTGAGCCAACCGGCTGAAAGTCCTGTTAATGCAAGTATTATCTCTGTGAATTTTGAAAGATGATGAAAAAAATTGCTATAACTCAGTTACTTTTTGTTGTACTGCTAGTTCAATATAGTTATGCAGAAGATGTCTATGTGTATAAGTATATGAACGACGATAATAGCTATACAACAATATTAAGTAGTGAGTCGGAATATAAAACAAACCAATCATTTGATAATGCTATAATGAAGCGTATGATAAATGCAAAGTTTGATATAGCTAGCATACCTAATAAATATTATAATGTCATCACCACAAATAATGTTGTTGTTTTCGGCAACAAGGTTACCCAATACGAAATACAACCTATCAAGAATAATAGATTTCCACGTGTGCTTTGGGTTGATCAATATGGAAAAATACTTAAAAGTGAAATATATAGCAACCTTGGCACGTTAGTTGTTGCTTTCAATTACGTTAGCATGTCTAATAGTAAAAAGGAACGAGCAGCAGATACGTACGCTAGAGTATCAGAAGGCGCAGATGAGCATTTTTACTCTGGCTATTATCACAATAATACAAAGATTATGCCAGATGGCTCGCTACACCTTGGTTTTAGCGATGGCGTTAATAGATTTTCTGTATTTGTAAACCCATTTGCTAAGAAAACACAGAAAACAGAAAAAGTGCTTTATGGCAATAACTTATATAGCAAATCTGTAGATAAGGTGGAATATACTGTGTTAGGTTCGCTACCTCATCAAGAGATGAAAGCTATTGTTGATATTTTTTCTAACAATAAAGGTCTAATTATAGACGAAATTAATGACGGTAAATATATAACTGAAAGTTTATATAATAAAATGCAAATAACTTTTGACGGAGGAACTCCTTGAGGACGATTAAAAATAGTTTAATCACATTAGTTTTAACATTATCTATGGCACTACCTGCTTTTTCACAGGGCGTGCCAAATTCATTTTCAGATGTGGTTAAAAAAACATCAGACAGTGTTGTAAATATCAGTACAACAAAACTTGTTACTAGGCAAGCTTCGCCTTTTATGAACGACGACTTTTTTAGATATTTTTTTGGCGATCCCAACTTTGGTGGCAATCAAGGCCAACAAAGGCAATATAAAACTAGCTCATTAGGTACAGGGTTTATTATTGATAGGGCAGGGTTTATAGTTACTAATAACCACGTTATAGCTGATGCAGACGAAATCGTTATTAAATTTACTGACGGTAAAGAAGCTATGGCAATAGTTGTTGGTGCAGATCCGCTTACAGATTTAGCGTTACTAAAAGTTGAACCAAAAGGGCTTAACTTAAAACCTATAGTTTTAGGTGACTCTGATAAAGCAGAAATAGGCGATTGGGTCATTGCTATCGGTAATCCGCAAGGGCTTAGTGGTACGGTTACAGCAGGTATTATATCTGCAAAAGGTAGAGTTCTAGGCGATGGGCCTTATGATAACTTTATACAAACAGATGCTTCTATCAATCCGGGTAACTCTGGTGGACCATTATTAAACATGAACGGCGAAGTTGTTGGTGTGAACACAGCTATATTGCAAGCGTCACAAGGGCTTGGATTTGCAGTACCTGTAAATATGCTTAAAGATATTTTAGAAAGACTAAAAGCAGGTAAAGTTAGCCGTGGTTGGTTAGGTGTTACGCTACAAGAACTTAACGAAAATTTAGCAAAATCGTTTGGCTTACCAGCTGATACTCAAGGCGTAATTGTTGCTGATGTAATTGCTGGCGACCCAGCAGATATAGCAGGAATAAAAGCAGGCGATATTATCGTTGGGATTGATGGCAAAATGGTTGCTGATAGCAGAGAGCTTATTAAACTGATTGGAGCAAAAGCACCTAAACAAAGAGCAACACTTGCAATATTACGTGATGGTAAACGTATGAATATACCTGTTATACTTGGTGAAAGACCAGTTGAAGGTGGTACATCTGCACCTACACAAACGCCTAAACAGCAAGATTTACCAATAACGACATCGCCACTTACGCAAGAACAAATGAGTGCGTTGAATATTACAGAAGGCGTTGTTGTTGATAATGTAAAAGAAGATACAACTGCTTATACAGCAGGGCTAAGGGCTGGCGACATTATTGTATGGTTTAATAGGAAACCTGTTAACTCGCCAAAATCATTTTACGATATGTATAACAGCGTGAAAAAAGGCGAAATTATTGGCTTGAAAGTTATTACTCAAACAGGTGCAAGATTTTTAGCATTCAATAAGTAATAATTATCTTAGATAGTAGATTATAAAATAACCCCTTGCATGAAAATGTAAGGGGTGTTTTTTTGTTAAAATAATGATTTGTTTAGCTACTTACTATTTCTTTAA
>CAYJIW010000177.1:1286-2706 GCA_964370335.1 uncultured Deferribacteraceae bacterium | reverse complement strand
CATAAATATCATTATTGTTAGTGGTTTAAATTTGATTACTGGCGTTACAGGACAGTTATCGCTTGGACATGCTGGCTTTATGAGTGTTGGCGCTTATATGACTGCTATGCTTACGCTTAGTTTAGGTGTTCCATTCTACTTTTCACTTGTTATTGCAACGGTTGTTGCTGGTGTTGTTGGTGCGTTACTAGGTATCCCTATCCTTAGGCTTAGGGGCGACTATCTAGCTATAGCGACACTTGGGTTTGGCGAAATAGTACGTGTATTTTGGCTAAACTTTGCACCTGCTGGGCGTGCGTTAGGTATACGTTCTATCCCTTACGAAACTACTACAACATTAGTCGTTGTGCTTGCGATATTAGGGCTTTTATTTATGCGCAACTTTGAGCGGTCAAGGTTTGGGCTAGCACTCAGAAGCATTAGAGAGGACGAAATAGCATCAGAAATGATGGGTATAAATATTTCAAAATATAAAGTTATGGCGTTTGCGATAGGCTCTGCGTTTGCTGGGCTTGGCGGTGCATTATATGCGCACCAGATTACTTTTATCAGCCCTACAGATTTTGCATTTTCAAAATCTATCGAGTTTTTATGTATGCTAGTTTTGGGTGGCATGGGTAGCTTGGTTGGCGTTGTTGCTGGTACTATTACACTTACTGCTGTGCCAGAGTTGCTACGTTTTGCATCAGAGTATCGCATGTTGACTTACGGTACTGTATTAATATTTATGATGGCGTTCCGTCCGCAAGGGCTGTTTGGCAAAATAAAAGTAAACATATAATCTGGGAACGGTATAAATATAATGAATAAAATACTTGAACTTAAAGATATAACACTAGAATTTGGTGGCTTGAAAGCTGTAAACTCAGTTAGTTTTGAAATGTATGATAACGAAATTTTAAGCTTGATTGGCCCTAACGGTGCTGGTAAAACGTCTACATTTAACTTGATTACTGGCGTTTATACGCCTACTGCTGGTGAAATGATTTTTAAAGATAAAGTTATTAACAAACTTCAACCGCACGAGGTTACTAACCTTGGTATTGCTAGAACTTTCCAAAATATCAGATTGTTTAAACAGTTGACAGTATTAGAAAATATCATACTAGCTATGCATCACAGCCGTAGCGAAAGTATTATTCACTCTATATTTTCTACACCAAAATATAAGCGTGAACAACGTGAGCTTGAAGATAGAGCAACAGAATACTTAGACTATTTTCACCTAGCTGATTTTAAGAAAATGCGTGCAGAAAACTTGCCTTATGGTAAACAACGTGAGCTTGAAATATGTCGTGCGCTTGCAACTGGTGCAGATTTACTACTTATGGACGAGCCAGCAGCTGGATTAAACCCATCTGAAACTGTTAACATGATGCAAACAATTAAACGTATTAAAGATGATCTTAATAAATCTATA
>CAYJIW010000177.1:0-1276 GCA_964370335.1 uncultured Deferribacteraceae bacterium | reverse complement strand
TGATTATGGCAAGAAGATTGCAGAAGGCACACCAGAAGAAATACGCAACAACCAACGTGTTATTGATGCATATCTTGGCACATCAGACGAGGACGAATAACATGCTAAAACTAGAAGATATAAAAACAAGATACGGTAATATATACGCACTTAAGGGTGTCAACTTGCACGTCGCAAAGGGCGAAATTGTCGCAATAATTGGTGCAAACGGTGCTGGCAAAACTACTACGCTCAATACTATATCTGGCTTGATACGCCCTACTACTGGCGATATTTATTATGAAGGTAAAATTATAAACAAAACACCTACTGAAAAAGTTGTTGCAGCTGGACTTGTACAAGTGCCAGAGGGCAGACAAATATTCCCACAACTTACAGTTTATGAAAACATTATGGTTGGCGCATACCTACATAAAGATAAACAAAAGATAAACGACGATCTAGAATATGTCACAGCGCTTTTTCCACGCTTGAAAGAACGGTTTAATCAAGCTGGTGGCACACTATCTGGTGGCGAGCAACAAATGCTTGCGATTGCACGTGCGTTGATGACACGCCCTAGTTTGTTACTATTAGATGAGCCATCGCTTGGTCTATCACCTATATATGTTAAAAACATTTTTAATGTTATCAAAGAAATAAATGCTAACGGCACAACTGTCTTACTTGTTGAACAAAACGCTCACATGGCGCTATCTATTGCATCACGTGGCTACGTTATGGAAACAGGCAAAATCACAATGGAAGATACTGCTAGCAACCTATTAAATAACGAACAAGTCAAATCGGCATACCTAGGCTTTTAACATACAATACATAGTGAATTTTTAAGTTATCTTAATGTAAATGATGAATATTTATTATTTACATTAAGATTATTATTGTTTTTTCATCTATTTGTTATGTTTCACATTATTTTTTATCGCTTTTTCAAATTTACCCAAAAGAACTTTTTAAAACATTAAAATATAAATATGTTCTTTTTTATAAAATAAATAATAAAATATCAATATATCTTGTTGCAATTTCCTCAAAATTATACGATACTAAATAAATATTTTAGGAGGTGAGGAATGGACAACAAGTTTAACACTGATGTGAAAGTGCCAGTTAGTGGCTATGTCGCATTAGTTTTCGCTATTCTATTCTTTTCTGGTATTGTGCCTATATTAGCACAATATGTTGGCAGTTGGGTCAATGCCTTTGATTTTGGCAAGTTGGCCGGTGGGTTTGGTAAGATTGGTGACACTAACCAATATTTCAGAGGTAGCGGTGG
>CAYJIW010000176.1:0-2717 GCA_964370335.1 uncultured Deferribacteraceae bacterium | reverse complement strand
TCTTATCCTATTCTGAACTACTTAGCGATGTACGACTATTAGAAAATGACGAAATGCGCGATAAATTTGCATCTAGCATGAAACATAATATCAACTCTATCCGTATGATGTTTAATGATATTATCACAATTAGTAGACTAGAGCATGACCAATATGTTTACCAAAAAATACCAGTAAAAATATACGATATGGTTGAAGAAACTGTCAATTCGTTTGAACTTGATATTGCAAGTAAAAATATTGCTGTTGATATCTCTATTGATAAAGACGCAATATTATATGTCGATGGCGAAACATTCTCTATCGTAATTAATAACATAATATCTAACGCAATAAAATATTCTTATGATAATGGCAATATCGAAATAGTTGGTTATAGAACTGACAATGACTATGTTCTTACATGCAGAGACCGAGGTGCAGGCGTACCGCAAGAAGCTATCAACGAAGTCTTTAAACGCTTTTATCGTGCTGTCAATGTTAAGAAATCTTATGCTGGTACTGGATTAGGGCTTTCTATTACAGCAAGGATTATCAAAGACCATAAGGGTAGTATAGATATTCAATCGGAAGAAAATAAATATACTAAGGTTATTATCAAGCTGCCTTTATCAAGTGTAGATAACCCAGAAGATTAATCAAAAAAAATCCCTTATCATCAGATAAGGGATTTCTATATTATTTACTAACTTGCATTACTCATTTGCCTATTGTGCATAAATTTCAACGCCGCTAACAGCAATAATATTGAAACAATTAATGTGATAAACACATTCTGCGTAAATCCAGCTATAACATATCCAACTATCGAACATGCAGCAACTAAAACTGCGTATGGCAACTGAGTTTCTACGTGGTTAATATGTAAGCAACCCGCACCTGTAGAAGATAGAATTGTAGTATCTGAAATTGGTGAACAATGATCACCAAATATTGAACCAGCTAATGTTGCAGATAGACTAATAATAACTAGCTCTGGTGCAACTGCCTGCGCCACAACAACAACTATCGGTATCAAAATACCAAATGTACCCCAAGATGTACCTATAGAAAACGACAATAGCGCTGCTACTAAGAAAATCAACACAGGTATCAGCATGACTGGCATGTTAGATGTTTCAACTAGGTGGCTAACATAAGGGCCTGTTGATAATACAGTACAAACACCTTTTATTGTCCATGCTAAAGTTAATATTGTACAAGCTGATACCATTGATTTTATACCAAGCACTACCCCGCTCATAAAATCTGGGAACGTTAACACCTTACGTGGAAAATATAATAAGAATGCTACAAACAATGCTCCGCCACCGCCTAGTGCTAGTGATTTATTTGCATCAGTATCGCCAAATGCTTGGAATAACGATTTTCCACCTTCAAAATAACCACCAGTGTATAACATCGCTAATGTTGCTAAAACAATTAATGAAACAACTGGAACTATTAAATCATAAACTTTACCCTTTTCTGAAACGACAGTATTTTCAAAATCGTTATGAGCAGAAGTGTTTTTCACTTCTTCGTCAATATTATTAGCATTGCGAGCCGCATTTTCATACTTTTTCATTGGTCCAAAATCAAGTTTTGTAACAGACAATATGAATACCATAATGATTGTCAATATTGCGTATATATTATAAGGTATTGTTGCAATAAATGTTCCCATACCATCAAGTCCTGTATCACCAATATATGATATAACTGATGCCGCCCATGATGAAACTGGCGCAATTATACAAATTGGTGCAGCCATCGCATCAATAATATATGCTAGCTTTTCACGAGAAATATTATATTCATCTGTAACAGGGCGCATAACAGCACCGACAGTAAGACAGTTAAAATAATCATCAATAAATATTATCATACCTAATAACGCAGTAGATAACTTTGCACCACTAGCAGATTTAACTTTGCTAGAAGCCCAACGACCATATGCTCTTGCACCACCAGCCATAGTAATAACTGCAACAAGAGAGCCTAAAATACACAAGAAAATTATCATCATAGCATTAAACTCACTTGCCATAAGTGTAAACATGTAATCAACTGCAGAAATAACACCGCCACCTGTAACAATAGCGTAAATAAGCGTACCTGACAGTATCCCGATGACTAATGATGATATTACGTCTTTCGTCCATAACGCTAAAGTAATAGCGATAAGTGGCGGAAGAATAGATAAAATACCAACGACAACTGGTTCCATAAATTCCCTCAATAATATGTTATAGTAAATCCGTGATTATAGTTTATAAAAAAATAGTAATATATACAAGCATAATAATAAAAAAAAATATCAAATTAAATAATATTCCTTGACAATTTAATTTTATTGATATAATAATGATAACGATTACTAGTTATTGGAGGTAATAATATGACTGGATTAAAATTTTCTCGACAACGTGAGCTTATATACAAAGCTGTTTCAGAGCATCGTGTGCATCCTACAGCTGAAAATATCTATAATTTATTAAAACCAGAAAACCCACAACTTAGCTTGGGTACAGTTTATCGTAACTTACAACAATTATCTGATGCTGGCTACATTAATAGACTATCAATCGCTAATGCACCAGACAGATTTGATGCTGACACTCATCAACATTACCATGCAGTATGTACTACTTGTGGTAAAATTGAAGATGTTATGATAGATTATTTTAAAGATATAGATACAGCTGTTGAAAATAATCTTAATTGTAAAGTAAATT
>CAYJIW010000175.1:0-2745 GCA_964370335.1 uncultured Deferribacteraceae bacterium | reverse complement strand
AGAAGTATCAGAATCACCATTTAGCAACTGGCATGAAATACCTATTGAAGAAGCTAAAGAATTTAAAGACGACCCACAGTATGGCGATATTTTAATGATACCAACATCTGTTGAAAAACTTGGCAGACAAGCTATTTTAATCGCTAAGCAAAAGCTTATGGAGCGCATTAAAGAAGCTGAAAAGCAAGTCATTATGGACGAATTCCAAGATAAAATTGGCGAAATTATTAACGGTACAGTTTTAAAAACTGATAGAGATAACATTATTATCAATATTGGTAAAACAGAAGCAATTATCCCTAAACGTGAGATGATACCGGGTGACTTTTTTAACCGTAACGACTATATCCGTGCTTTATTGCTAGATATTAGAATGGTTAAAGGCTGGCCACAACTTGTTTTATCTCGTACGCACCCTATGTTCCTAAAACGTTTATTTGAAGCAGAAATTCCTGAAGTATTTGAAGGTATTATCGAAGTTAAAGGCGCTGCTAGAGAGCCGGGTGATAGAGCAAAAGTTGCTGTATATACTACTAACTCAAATATTGACCCAGTTGGTGCATGTATTGGTGTTAAAGGTTCACGTATCAACGCAATATCATCAGAGTTGAAAAACGAAAAAATTGATGTAGTTGAGTGGTCGCCTGATGCTGTGCAATACGTATGTAACGCTATCAGCCCAGCAGAAGTTATATTAGCTAACATTATTGAAGATGATAAAACACTTGAGCTTATCGTGCCTGATGACCAATTATCACTAGCTATTGGTAAGCGTGGGCAAAACGTTAGGCTTGCAGCAATACTTACAGAGTGGCGCTTAGACGTGTTGAAAGAGTCTGAATATGCACAAATTCGTGAATCTAGACTTGAAGAACAAGAACAAGACCTTAAACTATTTTATGAGTTATATAACCTAGAAAACTTATCGTCACTTGACCATGAAATGATTTCAAAGTTGATTGAGCATGGTATAGATGATGTTGAAAAACTGTCAGGTTCTAGTGTTGATGAAGTTATGGCATCACTTGCTATAGTTGAAGATGAAGCAGTTACACTTATTAACGAAGCGATAGATTATCTTGCTGCTAAACTTGAAGAAATGGATAGTGGCGATGAAGATGATGACGCTATTGAAGCACCTGCTGATGTTGAAATTGCCGAAAGTGAAGAAGGTAAATAGTAATAGAAAATATAGAAAAAGAATTAGCTGTTGATAATCGCCCATATGGTACAAACACCATTAGGACGTGTGTTGCATGCGGTAAAAAGGGCGATAAATCAGAGTTTTTACGCTATGTGTTATCACCTGATAACGAGCTTGTCTGTGATGTAAAACATAAAATACAAAGTAGAGGTGTTTATGTTTGTGCAGATAAGGCTTGCTTAACTAAAGCATTGAAAAAGAAGTGTTTTTCACGTTTTTTAAAGAAAGATGATGTTGAACAGTCATTAGAAATTCTTGCAAAAAACACAGCAAGCGGTTATAAGCACTATGTTTACTCATTACTAAATTTAGCAAGTAAGTCAGGCAAATTAGCGCTTGGCAATACATCTGTTTTTTATATGGCAGATAAAAACAAAGCTAAATTATTAATACTTGCTAGCGATGCTGGTAATAGTATAGAAAGTAAAGCGTTACATTTAAGCGAAAAAAAAGAAATAAATATTATTGTTTTAGATAAAAAAACAGAAATAGCCGATAAACTATCAATTGATGAAAAATCTATAATGGCGGTTTGTGCGGATGGGTTTGCCAGCTCTATATTAAAGGGTTGGCGTGTGTACAGCGATGTTATTGTTTGGTAAACAGGGAGAGCAGATGTCGAATATTAAAGTTAGCGAAGCAGCAAAAAAAGCTGACATAAGTGTAGAAGAAGCTATTAGTAAGCTTGCAAAAGCTGGCGTAAAAGCTAATAGTGGCGATGATGTAATTACACTTGATGACGCAAATATGCTAGGCGAGGGCAAACATTCTCAACTAGATAAACGCCAAGAAATGCTTAAAAAAGCACTCGAAAGACATAAAAAAGGCGTTAAAACTACTGAAGTTGTTGTTGGTAAAGGTGGTCCAGAATATCCACAATCACGCAAAGTTAGTAAAGAAGACTTAATGAAAAAGAAAGCAGAGCTTGATCAACGTATCAAAAAAGTTGATGAAGATAGAGAAGTAATGAAAGAACGTACTGAAGCTGAACAAAAAAGTGCGCCTGTTATTGCTGAACCTGTTGAAACTATACCTGTTGAAACAAAAGAAGTAATTGTTGAAAAACAAGAAGATACAACTGCTACTAAAACTGTAGTTGACACACAAAAACCTAAAACATCTAACCCAGAAACACAAACTACTCGTACATATAGCGAAAATAGAGGTGACTATAACAATAGACCGCCTCGCCAATATGATCGTGATAACAACCGTGACAATCGTGATAATAATCGTCAAGGCGGCTACCAAGGTAACCGTGATAATAATCGTGACGGTAACAGAACAGGTGGCTACCAAGGCAACCGTGACAATAATCGTGATGGTAACAGAACAGGTGGCTATCAAGGCAACCGTGATAATAATCGTGACGGTAACAGAACAGGTGGTTATCAAGGCAACCGTGACAATAATCGTGACGGCAACAGAACTGGTGGCTATCAAGGCAATCGTGACAATAATCGTGATGGCAACAGAACAGGTGGCTACCAAGGAAACCGTGATAAAAATAGTGAAGGTAAAAAAACAGGTGGGAATCAAGC
>CAYJIW010000174.1:0-2763 GCA_964370335.1 uncultured Deferribacteraceae bacterium | reverse complement strand
GAAATATTGTTCAAGTTACCTGCTGGCAGTATCAACGGAACTACTACAAATGATGGCACTGACCTAGAAAATAATAATACAACACCTTTGCCAGCTATGTCATCATACATACGCATGATATTTAGCCTTGCGATTGTGCTAGGTATTATCCTAATTATATATAGGTTTCTTCGCTCATACGCTAGTAAAAAAGTTTTTACAGATATTCCCGGTAGCGGTAGGCTGCTTGGCAAAGTAGACCTAGAAATGAGACGTACGCTATACTTTTATGAGCTTGGCGATATGTTGTATATACTTAGTGGTACAGATAATTCTATACAATTAGTCGATAAAATTACAGACGAAACAGAAATTAATAAAATTAAAGCTGGATTTATTAAAAAACGTGAATTTAGCGGATATATGTCATTCTTTAGCCGTACTAATGCCGAACTAGATGATGATATGTCTATAACAAACACAGTTGTGGCCGATAAGGTCGATAACTTACGACAAAAAGCGGGTAGAAAAAAGTAATGGTGAAAATTAAATCGCTACTAACACCTACATTCGTAATTCTTCTTTTATCACTTGTTAGTAGAGTTGCGTTCGCTCAAGAACAAACACCAATACCGTTCCCAGCAATCACGTTTGGCGTTGATGATGCCGATACACCGCAAGATGTTGCGCTATCACTACAAATATTATTTATCTTTACTGTGCTTGCACTCGTGCCATCAATCATCATGGTTATGACTAGCTTCACACGTATTGTTATTGTGTTCCACTTCCTACGTACTGCGCTAGGTACTGCGCAAATGCCACCTAACCAAATATTAACAGGTATGGCGCTACTATTAACATTCTATATTATGACACCCGTGTTTAACGAAATTAACCAAAACTCGTTCGCACCGTTCATGGCAGAAGATATTACATTTACGCAAGCTGTTGCAGAAGCGAAAGCACCAATGCGTAAGTTCTTGATATCAAACACACAAAAGAAAGATTTGATACTGTTCCTTGAGCTATCAAAAACACCTAAACCACGTACAGTTAACGAAATACCTGATATGGTTGTTATCGCGTCGTTTGTACTTAGCGAAATACAAGTTGCGTTCCAGATAGGGTTTTTGCTGTTTCTACCGTTCCTTATTATTGACTTTGTAGTATCAAGCGTTCTGCTCGGTATGGGTATGATGATGCTACCGCCTGTTATGATTTCTGTTCCGTTTAAAATATTACTGTTCATACTTGTTGACGGTTGGGCGTTGTTAATAACTTCGCTTGTGAAAAGCTACTATTAAAGGGGTGAGATAATGAATGCAGATTTAGCAGTATCACTGATGATGAAAACATTAGAAATAGCACTTATGATCGCCGCTCCAATGCTAATAGTAGGGCTAGCAATAGGTCTAATAGTCAGTATATTCCAAGCAGTTACACAAATCCAAGAGATGACGCTATCTTTCATACCAAAAATCATAGGCATGATGATCGCCGGCGCAATAGCAGGGCCGTGGATGCTGTCGGTGATGATAGAGTATGCGACGACGTTGCTTACTAATCTTCCAACATACGTAGGAAAATAAAAAAATAATGAGTCTTTTTAATTCTGGCGTTGTTATTTACCTCGCCATTTGCTCATTTACGCTTTGCTCTATGTAAAATCGCTTCATGACGAGGCAAGCCGCCTAGCCAGAATAAAAAATACTTCATTATTAACGTATTTGTGCGTGACGCCTTGTCTAAATTAAAAATTTTGCGTTATTTAAGTAATTGAGCGTTGTTGTTCCTCAAAAGCCTCAATCGAGTAAATTTATGTGTACACTCCTCATAAACTTACAACCCCCGCTGTCGTTGTCACTCCACCTTCGCTTTGTGGCAAAGACATGCTTTGCTCTATGTAAAATCGCTTCATGACGAGGCAAGCCGCCTAGCCAGAATAAAAAATACTTCATTATTAACGTATTTGTGCGTGACGCCTTGCCTAAATCAAAATATTGTCGTTAATTCTTGTTGCAAAGCAACTTAGAAGTAGCCCAATATTTCTCGAGAGCCATAAGTAAAAAGCGAAAGTAAAAATTTTGCGTTATTTAAGTAATTGAGCTTATTGTTCAACCCTGTCAGCTAACCATACTTTGATTAGCGATTGTCTTGTTACACCAATACGTTGCGCTTCTTTATCTATAGCTTCAACAAGCCATATTGGGAAATCAACATTTACTCGCTTAACTTTGTTAGGGCGTGTAGCTTTTGACATATCAGCAAATTGTATAACATCAGTACCATCATCGAATAATGCGTCAAATTCTTCAGCAGTTGTTTCTTTATCAGTATTTTTCATATTCAAAAACCTCGTTTGTACGTGAACGTCTAACAGATATAATTCTAATAACACTATTCCTGTGTGTAGTTATTGCTGTCCACATTTTATCTTGTATTGCGCCTATATATGCGTGCCGACATTCATCGGCAAACTCTAACGGGATAGCAAGCAAGTTTTCATCTTGCCATAGTTTCTTTGCTTCTTCAAAATCAATCCCATGCTTTAACTTATTTGAAAGACTTTTATTTGTGTCATATTCAAAAACCATATAATAAATGTATAATTTTTATACCAAAATGTCAAGAAATATTAAATTGTTGTTATAGGTAGGTGTGGTAATACGCATAAATAATCCAACACGTCTTTGCGAGCGTAGCGTGGCAATCCATAAAGTATAAATAATTAGTAATGTGTAATATTAGCCATACGTATGTGTTAGCGTAAGCAAAAAGCAT
>CAYJIW010000173.1:0-2832 GCA_964370335.1 uncultured Deferribacteraceae bacterium | reverse complement strand
CTGGCGCTAAAGAGATTATGTGTATTAAAGTACTCGGTGGCTCTCGTAAGCGTTATGGTAAAGTTGGTGACATTATTGTTGCAAGTGTTAAAGAAGCTAGTCCAGATGGAAACGTTAAAAAAGGTACAGTTGTTCGTGCAGTTGTTGTGCGTACTTCTAAAGAGAAACGTCGTCCAGATGGCACTTATATTAAATTCGATGACAATGCAGCTGTTTTGTTGAACAAACAAGACGAGCCGATTGGCACTCGTGTATTTGGTCCTGTTGCTAGAGAGCTTAGAGGAAAAGGATTCCTTAAGATTGTCTCTATGGCACCAGAAGTATTATAGGGGTATAGCATGCCTGTAAAATATAAGTTAAGAAAGAATGACTCGGTTGTTGTAATTGCTGGTAAAGACAAGAAAAAACAATCGAAAATAACAGTTATTGATAAAGAGAAGGGTAAAGTGGTTGTTGAAGGTGTCAACATGGTTAAACGCCATACTAAGCCAAACCAAACTAACCCAGACGGCGGTATCATTGAAAAGCCTATGCCGTTCGACATCTCTAATGTGATGTATCACTGCAAGAAATGTGATAAAGGCGTTCGCCTTGGTGTTAAAGTTTTAGACACTGGCAAAAAGTCTCGCTTTTGCAAATCTTGTGGCGAACTAGTCGATAAGGATTAAGGGAGAAGATATGACTGAACTTAAAGATAAATATCTTAAAGAAGTTGTTCCGCACATGATGAAAACTTTCAACTACAAGAACGTGAACGAAGTTCCTAAAGTAGTTAAAGTTGTTTTAAACATGGGTGTAGGTGAAGCTACTGCTAACTCTAAAGTATTAGACCATGCAGTTGGCGATATGGAAAAAATTGCTGGCCAAAAAGTTATGCTTACAAAAGCTAAAAAGTCTATTGCAGGCTTCAAGCTTCGTGAAGGTATGCCTATTGGTTGTAAAGTTACGCTACGTCGTGATAACATGTATGAGTTCATGCAAAGGTTTTTCAACATTGCATTAGCTCGTGTTAGAGATTTTAAGGGTGTTAGCCCAAAATCGTTCGACGGACGTGGCAACTACGCTATGGGCGTTAAAGAGCAAATTATTTTTCCTGAAATTGATTATGATAAAATCGACAAAGTGCGTGGTATGGATGTTATCATCACTACTACAGCAAAAACAGATGAAGAAGGCAGAGAGTTGCTACGTGCGCTCGGCATGCCTTTTGCGTAGGAGGATAGTCTAAGATGGCAACTACAGCAAAATTTCACAGTGCATTTTTGAAAAAGAAATTCGCAGTGCGTAAAAATAACCGCTGTCCATTATGCGGGCGTCCTCGTGCATTCATGAGACGATTTAATATGTGCCGTATGTGTTTTCGTAAGCTTGCGCTTAATGGTGACATACCTGGCGTACGTAAGTCAAGCTGGTAAGGAGTTATATAATGAGATTAACTGATCCAATAGCTGATATGCTTGCTCGTATGCGTAATGCGCTTATGGTGAAGCATACAGAAGTAGCGGTGCCATACTCTAAAATGAAAGAGAGTATCGCAAATATATTTAAAGAAGAAGGGTATATTAAAAACTACCGCGTTGTTACTAATGGTAACATCAAGGATATTATTATATACCTAAAATACACTGACATGAACGAGTCTGTTATCCGTGGTTTAAAGCGTATCTCTAAACCTGGTGGACGTGTTTATGTTAATACTAAAAACTTAAACTTAGTTCTAGGTGGTCTTGGTAACGGTATTATATCGACATCTAGTGGTTTAAAAACGGTAAAGCAATGCCTTAACGAAAAAGTTGGCGGCGAATACCTATGTCAAATTTGGTAAGCGAGGGGATTGATAATGGAAAATAATAAATTACAAAAACCTGCTGACCACGTTAAATTATCACGTATCGGTAAAAGCCCTATCACTATACCAAGTGGTGTTAAGGTTGAATTAAGAGATGGCGTAGTTTACACAGAAGGTCCTAAAGGGAAACTGTCACAAGAACTAGCTGATGGGCTAGATTTAAAATTTGACGGGTCCGAATTGACGATTGTTTGCTTAAGACACGACTTAAAAGTTCATGCTCAGCACGGACTTATGAGAACGCTTATTGCAAACATGGTTGAAGGCGTATCTAAAGGCTTTGAAAAAGGCTTAGAAATAATCGGTGTTGGTTACAGGGTTGCACTAAAAGGTAAAGACTTAGATTTATCTATGGGCTTTTCTCATCCTTGTGTCTTTAAAGCACCAGAAGGTATCGAGTTTACTGTTGATGGCACTACAAAAATCACAGTAAAAGGTATTGATAAACAGAAAGTTGGCCAAGTAGCAGCTGATATCCGTAAAATTAGAAAACCAGAACCTTATAAAGGTAAAGGTATTCGTTATGCGGGTGAGCGTGTGATATTGAAAGCCGGTAAATCTGGTAAGAAGTAAGGAGTGAATCGTGAGTAATTTTAGTAAGGCTGAACAACGTGTTAAACGTCATTTCAGATTAAGAAAAAAAATCCGTGGCACTGCTGAACGTCCACGCTTAGCTATATTTAAAAGTAACTGCTATGTTTATGCTCAAGTTATCAATGACGTTACTGGCGAAACGATAATTTCTGCTAGCTCATTAGAAAAAGACTTCCGTGCAAAATTTGGCGGTAAGCTTAATAAAGAAGTTGCTACAGTTATTGGTAAAACAGTTGCTGAACGCGCTGTTGCTAAAGGCGTTAAGTCTGTCGTTTTCGACAGAGGTGGCTATATCTACCACGGTAGAGTTAAAGCGGTAGCTGATGCAGCTCGTGAAGCTGGATTGGAGTTTTAATCATGGAGGGTAAGTCTTTGAATATCGAAGAAAA
>CAYJIW010000172.1:0-2936 GCA_964370335.1 uncultured Deferribacteraceae bacterium | reverse complement strand
ACTGTAAATGTAACAGCGACAGAGGGTAACGGATACTTTGTTGCTAATAACGGCATATGGCTCATCATGAATAGAAACGGTATGGAAAAGTTTAGAGATAATGTAACTATCGACGGAAATGCTAGGACATCTGCAAGACTTATATTAGATATTGAGCTTGATAATACCACCAGTTGGACACCTATAGGAAGTGGTCCCGGTTATTCCGGTGTATTTGATGGTAACAACAAAAGTATTAGCGGATTATATATAGCAGATAGTACTGACATACAAGGCTTATTTCATACTATTTCTTATATAGGTGAAGTGAAAAACCTTACTATCATTGAACCTAATATTTCAGCAAGAGAATATGTTGGTGCAGTAGCTGGGCAAACATATGGTACAATAGAAAATGTACACGTAAAAGGTGGTACTGTTTTAGGCTTAAGCAGTGTAGGCGGTATAAGTGGATATAGTGAAAGTACAGCATCTATTACATATAGTAGCAACTCTGCAAAGGTTACTAGAAATCCTGACAGCTTATATGCAAATGAAGAAGGCAGTAATTATGGCGGTATTGTTGGCAATAATTATGGCGATATTTTAGCATGTTGGAATACTGGGGATGTAGATGGTGTATTCGCTGCTGATGTTGGTGGAAGCACTAGAATAGGTGGGATAGCTGGCTATAATGTTGGTAGTATCTATGCAAGCTATAATACGAGTACTATTACTGGCGGTAAATCTAGACCTAGTGGTGCTTATGAGGAAGTAGAATATTTTATAGGTGGTATAGTTGGCTATTATACTAATTCTGATAGAAGTGCTGATAATATTGTAGCATCATATAATCTTGGTAATGTTGTGTTTGAAAAAGGCGTATCTAGAACAGACGTTGGGGCATTAGTTGGGTGGTTTCAAATACCTGCTGGAGTAGGAGTTCCTGTAGAAGCACTATATTACTTATCTAATACCAGTGTTAATAGTGGTATTAATGGTAATTATCATTATACTAACAACATGACAGAAGTTACTGACATATCAAGCTTAAACTCGCCTAGCGCTATTGAAGAATTAAATAACGCATTAGGTAGCGATAGACAATATGAATTTAAAGCTGGTATTGGTGAACAACCACCATATGTCGTAAAAGTTAAAAACTAGGGGATAATCATGAATAAATTTTTAATATTAATAACTTTAATGGTATCGCTTAGTGCATGTAGCAATGATTTATCGTCCAGCGACTCATCAAATTTTGAACTTGTTAATATATCGGTAGTTCCATCACTTTCCGTAAAAAGTGGAGCAAATGCACAAGTGGTATATATACTTACGCCAACTAATGCCAGCAAGCAATACGTGTCATTCTCATCTAGTGATACTAGTGTTGCTAGAGTTGATGGTAATGGAAATGTTACGGGTGTTGCGTATGGCAAAGCTATCATAAATGTAACAAGTAACGATGGTTCTGGCATTAGAAGGATTGTTTACGTAAATGTTGAAAATGCAGTTGATGAAAAATGTTCAACATTTGTTGATGGTATAGAGCTTGTTGGCGATGTCTATCATATATATAACGCTACAGGATTGCATGCATTTCGCGATTATGTAAATAAAGGTAATTTTACTGCTAATGCAAGGTTGAGATGCAATATAGAGCTTGAATATAATAAATCATGGGTGGCAATAGTGCCAGATGATCACATTAGAAACAGTTACGGAGGCACATTTGATGGTGATAATTATACAATTAGTGGCTTATATAATTATGATGCTTCCCCTAGCAGTAGTAGTGGTATTAGTTTGAATAGTTTTATTTATGCTATTGGTGATACAGGAGTAGTTAAGAATTTAACTTTCGATAACCCATTTTTAATAAACACTGACGCTGCTGCAGTAGTTGCCATATCGAATTATGGTCTTATTGATAACGTATCAGTCATTAATGGTAATGTAGTTGCAAATGCAACAGCTGGTGGGATAGTAAATGGTAATTTTGGGACAATATCATCATGTTATAACTCTAGCAATATATTTAATGCTGTATCTGATTCAGGTATTATAAAGCATCTTGGTGGAATTGCTGGAGATAATAGAGGTACAATAATTGCCAGTTATAATGCTGGTACGATTGTTGCAAAATCTTCTAATGAAAGTAAAGCTGGTGGTATTGCTGGTGGTAATTATGGTGAAATTATAGCAAGCTACAATAGTGGTGATATAGAGAGCTTTTCAATCGCTGGTGGTATAGTTGGTGAAAATTCAAAAAATGATGAAACTGGTACTGTAATAGCTAGCTACAACGTTGGGCAGTTGAACTTAGATAACGCTAACTTAGGTGGAGTTGTTGGTAAAAATACAGATACTGGTGTTAGTGGGCAAGTTAGCTCATCATATTACTTGCGAAGTGCTGCTACTAAAGGTATTGCAGACGCTATAGGTGGCGATGTTGCTGGCGTTACGGATAATGTTAGCACGATAGGTGGTTTTGTATCTAGTACCGCTATAAATGCACTAAATAATGCATTACCGCTTGACACTAATTATATCTATGTTAGGAATGAATTTGAGGATGCAGCAACTAGACCATTAATAGTTATTGCCAAGTAATTGATAGTATTACTATAAATGTGCAAAAACGTCACTGCGAATGCGTAGCATGTGGCAGTCTATAAAAATTAGTAAGAGGAATATATGAAAAAAATAAAGTTATTGTTGTTTATGCCCGTACTATTTGCATTAGTTGCATGTAGTGATGATAGCGTAACAATAACATCAGGTGGCAGTATTGACCCAGTATTTAGCGTAATAGGGGTTGAATTTGTAAATGATAATATCACTATTGATAAATTAAGCGGTATAAATTCTGGTGCATTTGTCACGCCTAGCTATATTACAGACCAACGTTTAACGTTTGTATCAGCCGACCCAAACATTGCAATAGGCGATAA
>CAYJIW010000171.1:0-2943 GCA_964370335.1 uncultured Deferribacteraceae bacterium | reverse complement strand
TTAAAGATATACTAGAAAATTTGTGTCTATATCTAAATGAACTTGATAAATTAACGGATTTAAACGATATTAACGACAATTATAAAATTACACTAATCGAGCAGTATATTGCTGATATGAATGATTTATTTATGCAAATTGTATCTGAAGGCATGGGTGACAACATATCAGTTTCATAAAATTTTGCATTTTTTGATTTTGGGCATTGATTGATTAAAAAAAATGTGTATAATACAAAACTAGTATTAATTATTAAATTCAGTTTTAGGAGCTTCATTTCAATGGCTAAAGAATTATCGTCAAGAATTAATCCCGCGGAGTACGAAAACAACATTTACGACTTTTGGATGAAAAATAACTTGTTTCATGCAGATGAACAATCTAAAAAGCCTGCATTTTCTATCGTTATTCCACCACCAAACGTCACTGGTTCGCTACACATGGGGCATGCTCTTGATGAAACTATACAAGATATTCTAGCTAGATACAAAAGATTAAAAGGTTTTGAAGTTTTATGGATGCCGGGTACAGACCACGCTGGTATCGCTACACAAAACGTAGTAGAAAAGCAGCTTGCAGCTGAAGGTAAATCTAGGCACGACTTAACTCGTGAAGAATTTATCGAGCGTGTCTGGAAGTGGAAAGCCGAATCTGGCGGCACTATCCTTAACCAACTTAAAGCACTTGGTGCTAGTTGTGATTGGGAACGTGAACGCTTCACTATGGACGAAGGACTATCACACGCTGTCAAATACGTATTTAACCAACTATATAAAGAAGGCCTCATTTACCGCTCTAACTACATGGTAAACTGGTGCCCTAGATGTCACACCGCACTTAGCGACCTAGAAGTTGAATTTATTGAAAAAGATGATTTCATCTACCATATGCACTATCCACTTGAAGATGGTAGCGGATACCTAGAAGTTGCTACAACTAGACCAGAAACATATCTTGGCGATACTGCTGTTGCAGTACACCCAGATGATGAACGATATAAACACTTAGTTGGCAAAAATGTTGTCCTACCTATTATTAATCGTAAAATACCTATTATTGCTGACGATTTTGTTGATATGGAGTTTGGTACTGGTTGCGTTAAAATTACACCTGCACACGACCCTAACGACTTTGCAGCTGGCAAACGTAATAACCTTGAAGAAATTGTTTGCCTTGACGAAAATGCATGTATTATTGCTGGTTTTATACCTGAGCTTGATGGCGTTGATAGATATAAGGCACGTAAAATAGTTATTGAAAAGTTTAAAGAGCTTAATGTCATGGGCGAAATAAAGCCACATAAACATAACGTCGGTGCTTGTTACAGATGTAACACAGTTATCGAGCCACGTGTTTCTATGCAATGGTTTGTTAAAGTTGCACCACTTGCAGAAGAAGCTGTTAAGGCTGTTACTTCTGGTGAAACTAAAATCGTTCCAAAACAATGGGAAAATACGTACTTTGAATGGATGAACAACATACGTGATTGGTGTATCTCTCGCCAAATTTGGTGGGGACATCGTATCCCTGCTTGGTATTGTGACAATTGTGACCATATTACAGTTGCTATGGATACGCCTTCAACTTGTGAAAAATGTAACTCTAAAAATCTACATCAAGAAACTGATGTACTAGACACATGGTTTTCATCTGCTTTATGGCCATTTTCTACAATGGGTTTCCCAGAACATACTGATACTTACAATAAATTCTACCCTACATCTACATTAGTTACTGGATTTGATATCCTATTCTTTTGGGTAGTACGTATGATGATGATGGGTATAAAATTTACTGGTAAAGCCCCGTTTAGTGATGTTTATCTTCATGCATTAGTGCGTGATGAAAAAGGTCAAAAAATGAGCAAATCTAAAGGTAACGTCATTGACCCGTTAGTATTAATTGATCAATACGGTGCAGATTCACTACGTTTCACATTAGCTGTTTTTGCCGCACAAGGTAGAGATATTAAAATGAATGTTGATAGAGTTGAAGGCTATAGAAACTTTATTAACAAAATATGGAACGCTGCACGGTTTGTATTGATGAATATGGAAGGCAAAGTGCCTGAAATCAGCCACAATAAACTAGCTGATGAAGATAAATGGATACTTATGAAGTTGCAAGAAACTGCAAAAAAGACTTCAAATGCCATCAATACATATAGCTTTAACGAAGCGGCTAACGAATTATACCAATTTTTCTGGATGACTTTTTGCGATTGGTACTTAGAAATTATTAAAGAAAGGCTATTCAAAGGTGAAGGCGATAACAAAGAACAAGCAATAGCTACAGCAGTTTACGTTATTGAACAGTCTATGATATTGTTGCACCCTTTTATACCATTTGTTACAGAGCATATTTATCAAACTGTTACTGAAAAAGATACAATTATGTATGAAACATATCCAGACAACCTTGATTATAAATATAACAAGCAAGAAAATAGTGTTGATAGCGTTATTGAGCTAATAAACTCTATCAGAAATATTAGGGGCGAATATAACATACCACCTGCTAGTGAACTTGAAATATTTGTCAATGCTGAAAGTGATTTACAAGATACATATAAAAAACACTCTACATTAATACAAAAACTTGCAAAATCTAATATCAACTATGACTTTAGCACTGCACCTGCCGATAGTGCTAACGGTGTTGGTAATGGGTTTGAGGTTAAAGCTAACCTTGAAGGCGCTATTGATATTGCTGGCGAAATTGCTAGGCTTGAAAAAGAGAAAAAAGCAGCTGAAAAAGATTACAACTTGTATGGTGGTAAGCTAAAAAATGAAAGATACCTCGAAAAAGCACCTGCTAATGTTGTAGAAAAAGATAAGAAAACTTTTGCAGAAGCAGAAGAAAAACTTAATAAAATTAATGAAGCTTTAGCAAAACTTAAAAAGTAGGTTTAATATTAATGACTTATGACAAAAACCAACCGTG
>CAYJIW010000170.1:0-2951 GCA_964370335.1 uncultured Deferribacteraceae bacterium | reverse complement strand
TTACTACATCAACCAACGTTGGTTAGGTGGTACGCTTACTAACTTCAACACTATTAAAGGGCGTGTTGCTAGGCTGAAAGAACTTGAAGAAATGTTTTCTAGTGATTTTATCAAACGCTTCACTAAAAAAGAAGCATCATTACTTAAAAAAGAATACGACAAACTTGAAAAAAACTTAGGTGGCATCAAAGAGATGAAAGATATACCTGATGTTATGTTTGTTATTGATATTAAAATGGAACAAAACGCTATCGCTGATGCACGCAAATTAGGCATACCTATTGTTGCTATCGTTGATACTAACTGCGATCCAGAAATGGTTGATTTCCCAATCCCTGGTAACGATGATGCTATCAGAGCTTGTCAACTTATTGCTAACAGATTAGCAGATGCAGTTATCGAAGGCTACCAATCACGTGAAGATGGTATGCTTGAAGAAGTACGTGCTGCAGCCGTTGTTGAAGAAGATGCAGTTGATGAAGAAATAATCTCTATGGCAGAAGCTAATGGCGAAGTTGTTGAAGAAGTAGTTGAAGTTGTTGCAGCAGAAGAAGAAAAACCTAAAAAAGCTACTAGGGCTAAAAAAGCAGATACTGCTGAAGCTACTGAAGAAAAGCCAAAAAGAGCTACTAAAGCTAAAAGTGCAGATGAAACAACTGAAGAAAAACCAAAAAGAGCTACTAGAGCAAAAAAAGTAGCAGAAACTACTGAAGAAAGCGAGGAGAAATAATCATGGCTGAAATTAATGCAAGTATGGTAAAAGAACTTCGTGAAAAAACTGGCGCTGGCATGATGGATTGCAAAAAAGCACTATCAGAAACTGGCGGAGATATGGATAAAGCTATCGACTTTCTACGTACAAAAGGTTTAGCTGATGCTGCAAAAAAATCATCTCGTATCGCTGCAGAAGGTTTAGTTTATGCACACGTATCTAGCGATGCTAAAAAAGGCGTTATTGTTGAAGTAAACTGCGAAACTGACTTCGTAGCAAAAACTGATGAATTTAAAGCTATTTGTGAAGAAATGGCATTAGCTATATTAGATAACAACCCAAGCGACGTTGATGCACTTATGGCTATCAACATGGGTGGTGAAACTGTTGAAAAAGTTATGGCAGAAAAAGTTGCAAAAATTGGCGAAAACATTAGAGTACGTCGTTTTGCTTTATACACTGCAACTGACGGTGCTACACTTGATTCATACATCCATATGGGTGGTAAAATTGGCGTATTAGTTGAAGTTAAAGGCGCTACATCTGCTGATAGCGAACTTGTGCGTGATGTTGCACTTCATATTTGTGCAGTAAACCCACTTTGCGTTAGCGATAGCGAGCTTGATCCAGCTGTTGTTGCACACGAAAAAGAAATTTATACAATAAAAGCTAAAGAGTCTGGCAAGCCAGATAACATAATCGAGAAAATCGTTGATGGTCAAGTTAAAAAGTTTAAAGAAGAATCTTGTTTAACTAGCCAAAAGTTTGTTAAAGATGGCGATAAAACTGTTGCTCAAATGCTAGGCGATAGAGAAGTTATCCGCTTTACTCGTTTCCAACTTGGCGAAGGTATCGAGAAAAAGAAAGACGATTTCGCTGAAGAAGTTCGTAAACAAGCTGGTTTATAATTAACACAATTTAATAAATCATATAGCCCGTATCTTAATAGGTACGGGCTTTTTTATTCTAAATCTAGCCCATAATTTTCTATCATGTATTGCTCAATACTTGTAATTTCATCATGTAAATGTTTAGGCATTTGTGCAGTTTTGTTAGCTCTATCAATATAAACATCACATGCACCAAATCTAGCATCAATATTTACAACATCACCATATTCATAATTAGACCTAGCACGGTTAATCTCACCAATTACTAATCGGATATTATTTTCATCGTAATACATTTTTTTAAATAGAGGATTTGTTTTTAGGCAGCAAGAACGCCCACGATATGATTTACCGTTTTTATCTGTGCAAATAGGCGTTGTCCAGCACTCCATATCTTTTGCAAATATAGAAACTGGTACAATATGTTCACGTTGCAATGTAATACTTGTTCCGCTGATT
Organism: uncultured Deferribacteraceae bacterium; assembly: GCA_964370335.1. Lineage (GTDB taxonomy): Bacteria > Chrysiogenota > Deferribacteres > Deferribacterales > Mucispirillaceae > CAYJDR01. The sequence continues at coordinate 890 of CAYJIW010000170.1, read as the reverse complement.
GACTCAAAACCACAGCTATCAGCATCAATATTGGTAGCCTTCTTACCATGAACATAATTAATACTGTACGGACAGCTACAATAAAAAGTAACACCTGTATCAGATGAAAATACAGGTATTGAAGTAATGATAAGTAGTATAAATAACAATAAACGCATAAAAGCTCCCTACATATTCACAATAAGTGATTATATAGGGAGCTTAACGAAATGTAAATATTAAATTTGTGTAATAACTATAATACTACCTAGCTTTGCTACCTTTATCTTCGTACATAAGTTTATCAGCTTTTTCAAGCACTTCATCAATATTCTTTCCATCTTTTGGATATTGTGCAATACCAATACTTGCACCAATGTTGATTTTATGTCTTTTAATAGAAAATTGATTTTCAGACAGTTTCTTAATTGTTTTATAAACTGATTCAATTTCTTTTTCGTTTAGTATTTCGTTAATAACTACAACAAACTCATCGCCACCTAAGCGAACAATTGTAGAGCCACGCCTAAAGTTAGTTTTTAACCTTTTTGCGTATGCTATGAGTAGTTTATCGCCAACTTCATGACCTAACTCATCATTTACTGGTTTAAACTTGTTCAAGTCGATAAAAAACACTGTATATCCTTCTTTAAACTGTTTTACAGGTCCTTTGCCATAGAAGCTTAATGCTTTTCTATTTGGTAATTTTGTCAGAGCATCACGGTTAGCTTCATCTCTAATTCTATTGAGTCGCGCGTTGAAAAATCCTATTATAAAGTAAATAAAAGTTGATATACTAATAGTAATAGTCAAAACTGATAATGTAAAATACGTCAAAGTATCCTCAAAATAAGTTTCATAAAGATAAAATTCAAATTCTTTCCAATTTGCATTAAATTTCATAGATTTTG
>CAYJIW010000169.1:0-2953 GCA_964370335.1 uncultured Deferribacteraceae bacterium | reverse complement strand
TTATCGCCTATTGCAATGTTTGGGTCGGCTGATACAAACGTTAAACGTTGGTCTGAAATATAATTAGGTGTGACGAATGCGCCAGAATTTGCACCACTTAATTTATCAATAGTGATATTATCATCAACAAATTCTATACCTATTACATTAAAAACAGGTACAAATTCATCACCAGCGGTAGTTACACTATCATCACTACATGCGACTAATGCAAACAGCATTGGCATAAATAACAATATTTTCAATTTTTTCATATTTTCCTCTTACTAATTTTTATAGACTGCCACATGCTACGCATTCGCAGTGACGCTTTTGCACATTTAAAGTAATATTATCAATTACTTGGCTATAACTATTAATGGTCTAGTTGCTACATCTTCAAACTCATTCCTAACATACTGATAATTGTATATATTTGAAATCGAGTTGTTTAATGCATCTATAACTCTACTATTAACAAAACCACCAATAGTGCTAACATTATCAGTAGTGCCTACGATATCGCCACCTATTGCATCTGCAATGCCTTTAGTAGCACTACTTTGTAAGTAATATGATGAGCTAACATTGCCAGTAATTAGACTACCAATATATATCCTTTCGTTATTGCCAATAATTCCACCTGCATCAGCGTTATCTAAGTTCAACTGCCCAACATTGTAGCTAGCTATTACGCTACCAGCTACATTATTTATTGAATTTCGACCAACTATGCCACCAGCGAATGAAAAACTATTTATTTCACCACTATTGTAGCTTGCTATAATTTCACCATTATTACTACCAGCAATACCACCAGTTTCGCTCTCTTCACGAGATTCAGCAAAAATGGTACCTACATTATAGCTAGCAATTATTTTACCTCTATTTATTGCAGTAATGCCACCAAAAACATTTGCGCTACTACTTGTACCAATAAATTTTATCTCACTTGAGTTATAACATGACGAAATTATACCCTCATTTACATTTGCTATCCCGCCAGCACTTGAATCTGCAACTACAACACCGTTAATTACAGATACGTTATCAATAAGACCAAAATTTATGTCAGTAACTACTCCTGAATTGTGAGCATCTACTAAAAATGGGTTGTCGAAAGTTACATTTTTAACTACGCCTGTAGCATTTATAGCTGAAAAAAAACTATTCGTACCAAGTCCGTTATTTGGGTCATGATACATATACAAGCCACTTATTGTATAATTATCGCCGTCAAATGTGCCTTTGTAACCGATACCTTCAGATTGTATATATGGTGCTATTGTATCCCATGGCTCGCTAGGAGCAAGTTGTATATTACATCTCAACTTTGCATTGGCAGTATAATTACCTGCATTTACTTCATCACGAAATGCGTGTAACCCTGTAGCATTATATATGTGATAATCACCATTAACAACCTCAAAACCATCAACAGATGTTGAACATTTGTCATCAACTGCATTTTCAACATTTACGTAAACAACCCTTCTAATATTTGAGCCATCGTTACTTTCTACATTTATTATTGCTTTACCATATGAAACGCCAGTAACAGTTCCATTATCATCAACTGTTGCAACACTATTATCACTAGATGAAAATGACACATTTTGATTACTAGCGTTAGTTGGTGTAAGTACATATATCACTTGTACATCTGCTCCACTTGCTACAAAAAGTGATGGAACAACAGATATATTTATTATGCCAACATCAGATGAACTACTAGATGACGATGTATCATTGCTACATGCACTAAGTGATACCAGTAAAGTTATTATTAATATTAAAAATTTATTCATGTTTATCCCCTAGTTTTTAACTTTTACAATATATGGTGGTTGCTCACCAATACCTGCTTTAAATTCATATTGTCTATCACTACCTAATGCGTTATTTAATTCTTCAATAACGCTAGGGGAGTTTAAATCTGATATATTACTAACGCTTGTCATGTTATCTTGATTTTGATAATTACCATCAAGTCCACTATTAACACTACTATTAGACAAGTAATACAATGATTTTACTGGGGATGGTTCTCCATTATCTAGCTGAAACTCTCCAACTAATGCCCCAATATCTTGGGGTTGAGCAATAGAAGGTACAACATTACCAATATTATATGAGGCTACAATATTTTGAGTCTCTGTATCATAATTTGGATAAAAACCAACTATACCGCCTTTCCTAGATTTAATAGAACTACCGCCACCACTAATAGTGCCTGTATTGTAACTTGCATAGATGCCAGTATTATTTACGCCAGCTATGCCACCGATTTCAGAGCTACTTAGAATTAAAGTGCCATCTACATCGCCAGTATTCCAACATGCTACAATATTGCCATTATTACGACCAACAATACCGCCAAAGCCAGTATCTTCGCCACCTGGGCTTGACAGATCGAAATTTTTAGCAACCTTTGCGGAGTTACTACTATATATAATAGATGCCGTTTGGTTGATAAATCCGCTTATACCGCCTACACTTCTTAAGCCTAAAACAGTACCGCCCATTACGTGTACATTTTCTATTTTGCCATATAATCCACCAGTTACTGCTCCAACACCATGTCTACTTACAATATTAGGCTCAATAATAGTAAGATTTTTTACTTCACCTATATAAGAAATAGTATGAAATAAGCCTTGTATGTCAGTACTATTTGCTATATATAATCCGCTAATACTTTTGTTGTTGCCTTCAAATATGCCAGAATAACCGGGAGCAACTCCTATTGGTGTCCAACTAGTAGTATTATCAAGCTCAATATCTGCCATAAGTCTTGCAGATGTTCTAATATTTCCGTCGGTAGTTACGTTATCTCTAAACTTTTCCATACCGTTTCCATTCATAATAAGCCATGTGCCGTTATTAGCAACAAAGTATCCGTTACCCTCTGTCGCTGTTACATTTACAGTCATAACATTGCTAGCACCAGCGTATGTAGCAGATGATACACGTA
>CAYJIW010000168.1:0-2961 GCA_964370335.1 uncultured Deferribacteraceae bacterium | reverse complement strand
ACAGCCCTTCACTTTCAAAATCTAACCTGCCAGAGTATGGAATTTTTCTATTTGCGAATATAGAAAAATCTTCTAATGTGCGTTTTCCTCTACCCTCGCCGTATGCTGTTAAGACGCCACGAGGTTTATAGAATTTGAACACTTCAGGTTCTGATGGGAATAAAGGTTCGTTATCAATAAAAACAACGTCGTTATCCTCATCTACTTTCATGCCTTGTTCTAACACTTTTTCACCGTTCACAGATACTCTGCCTGCTTGTATTAGTGCGTCAACCTCGCGCCTAGAAAATTTACTTATCGAGGCGATATACTTGTTAATTCTTGTTAATGTCATTGGTGTTGCTTAAGCTCCTGCCATTCCCTAAATGTTGGTAACTCTGATATATCGTTAAGTCCAAAATACTCAAGAAAGTATTTTGTTGTGGCGTATAAAAGCGGTTTGCCCGGAACTTGTTTACGTCCTATTACCTTTATTAAGTTTTTATCTAATAGGTATCTCATCGTACCAGATGAGTTTACCTCACGCATTTCTTCAATTTCTGCTTTTGTAACAGGTTGACGATATGCGATTATTGCTGCTGTTTCAAGTGCTGCTTTGGATAGCGTTTCTGTACGCTCACCAAAGAATTTTTCTAAAAACGATGTCACATCAGAATCTGTAACTATTTGATAACCGCCAGAGACTGCCCTAATTTTAATACCTATAGCAAGTTTATTAAAATCTTCTGCATATGATAGCAACCTATTTTCTAGGTTAAGTGGCTTCATCATTTTTCTAAATGTTTTAAGCTCTATCGGTTTGCCAGATAAGTATAACGCAGAATAGAAAATACGTTTTTCTCTGTTTTCAGATAAATCTTCGTAAGTATCTTCTTCTATTTCTGCATCTTGTTCTTCTTCAAATATATTATCATCGAATTTTTTTGCAAGTTCTACTTCATCAAGTTCGTCTTTCATATGCTCTATAAACGAGTCTGCAAGTTCGTTCATAGCTTCGCTTATTGTAGCATCAGTTTTATTATTTTTATTATCTTCCATAATATTAACCTATTGAACTTTTTCTTGTTGTTTTGCAAGCAAGCTAAGCAATATTTCCATAAAAGCGCTTTCTTGAAAAGCTTTCAACCGTTTAGATTTTATAAGTTCTAATACTGCAGAGAATGAAACAGTAGCTTCAACTTTTTCGCCACATTGCTCCATAATCTCGCTCCAGAGTGTTGTTTCTCTAGATAGCAGGAACTCTTTAACACGTTTTGCAACTTCTTCTGTTGCAATTTGTGAGTTTTTCACAACGAGTTTTTTTTCTTTTTTATCAGCAAATGCAATACCATAAAAGCTTGATGCTAGTTTAAACGAGTCCTCAGTAAGTAGTTCTTCTTTCAATATAACTATTTGTTCATTACGTGATAAGAATTGCCCAGCGTTCTTTTCGTGCGATTGCAATTTTAGCGATATATCTTTATAAAATGAATACTCTATCAGTAGTTGTTTAAGCTTAAATGTTGCTTCTTCAGGGTCGATATCTTCATCTGTAATGCCATCACGTGGCAATAACATACGTGATTTAAGATATACAAGGTATGATGCCATATTAATAAACTCGGCAGCAACTTCGATATCCAAGTTACGCATATTCCTAATTTCAGCAATAAACTTAAATGTAATATCAGATATCGAAATGTCAAATATATTCATCTCGTTTTTATAAACAAGGTGTATTAATAAATCGAGCGGGCCTTCATAATCTGATATTTTTACTTCTAACAATTCATTCATAATTTTATAGCGTTACGCACCTTTTCCATAGTTTGTGCTGCGACATCGTTAGCTTTTTGTTGCATTGGTGCTAAAAACTCATCAATATCAGTAATTTCTGCTTCAAACTTTTTACGTTTATCTCTAATAGGTGTTAAGAACTCATCTAAATGTGCAATAAGTATCTTTTTACACTCAATACAACCAATAGTTGCACCTGTACAGCCTTTAACAATAAAATCACGCTCGTCATCAGTAGAAAATACTTTATGATAATCAAATACAGGGCAAACATTAGGGTCGCCAGCATCAGTTTTGCGTTGACGTTTTGTATCTGTAACCATTGTTTTAACTTTCTTTTCTAGTACATCTGGTTCTTCTGATAGCATAATAGAGTTATTAAAGCTTTTACTCATTTTTCTACCATCAAGTCCCATAAGTTTAGGTATATCAGTTAGCTTTGCTTGTGGTTCTATAAATACATTGCCATAAAAATTATTAAATCGTCTAACTATTTCATGTGCAAGCTCGATATGTGGTATCTGATCAACACCAACAGGAACAATATTTGCATTGTACATAATAATATCTGATGTCATTAAGACAGGATAACCAAGAAAGCCATAGTTCGATATATCTTTATTAGATAGCGATTGAATCATATCTTTATATGTAGGGCAACGCTCTAACCACGAAACAGGCGTAACCATACCTAGTAATAAGTATAGTTCCGCAGTATATAAGTTGTGCGATTGGATAAACATAGTACATTTATCAGGGTTTAGGCCAACACTAAGCCATTCAATAATCATTTTGCGACGCATTTCTTTAATATTTTCTGGATTATCATAATTAGTAGTTAGTGCATGCCAATCAGCTACAGCAAAATAGCACTCATACTCATTTTGTAACGCAATCCAATTTTTCAAAGCACCAAAATAATGCCCGATATGCAATTCGCCTGTAGGACGCATTGCACTATACACAACCTTAGACATAGTATCTACTACCCCTCTTACATTATTATATTATTGAATACAGAATATACCACACTTAACAATGGTGACATAATATAGCTTATTACGCCAGTAAATAAAAGCATTATTAATATAAGGAAACCATATTTTTCTGTTTCTGCATATTTATAAGCCATTTCTCGTGGTAAAAAATTGGTTAATATACGTCCGCCGTCAAGTGGTAATATAG
>CAYJIW010000167.1:0-2965 GCA_964370335.1 uncultured Deferribacteraceae bacterium | reverse complement strand
GTGCCGATAATTGCACAGCTCCAAACTATTCCAAAAACAATCCAGCCCCACATACCACGTAGGTTTACTAACACAAACGGTGTGTATGTACCAGCTATCAAATAATATATCGAGATATGGTCGAACATATTCATTGCGTTACGTAAACGTGTGTGTGATAAAGCATGATAAAGTGTTGATGCAGAATATAAAACTATCATTGATAAACCAAAAATAATAGATGAAACAATTTTCCACACGTCACCATCAACAGATGAAAACGCAACAAGCACAGTTAAACCAACTATACCAAAAGCAATGCCGATACCATGAGTAATAGCGCTAAATACTTCGTGTTTTTTTATGTACACAAACGGATGTTTGCTCATATAACTTATTCTCCTTGAAGGAATTCATCGAGTGTAAATTCCGTAATTTTAATATGACCTTCATAGAGATTACACCTAGATTTTATATCGTCTTGTGTGAAATACTTTTTAAGTGCCACACATCGAAAGACATATATATCTTTCATTTGTTCAAGTTTAATTTCTTTTCTGTAGATACAGCCTTGATTGCAACCTTTTAATGACATATTTGCATTATACATATGATTTCAATTAATACAACAACTAAAGTTTTTTAGTAATTTGACGATAATATAAATGTAATATTAAACCGCTTGGCATGGACGCTGAGAAAAAAGACAAGGACGGCTTACAATGGCTTTATTTATACCTAATGTGCTTAGGGTGGAAAATATCCACAGCATAGCATATAATAACCAACATATTAACGATGTATTTAAAGGCGAAGTACCAAAAGGTACAGAGTTTCAAAAAGTATATTTTGCTGAACTAGCTAAAAAGTATTACATGCAAGATGGTAACCTTGAAGCGTTGCTTGATGTCGCACGTGTTTTTCAAGAAGAACATTATGGCGCTGGCGGTACAAACTATAAGCGATTTAGGGTTGTTTTTAAAGATTATAATATAACTGTATTCATGGAAGAAGTGCAAGGTAAATTAATTGTAAAATCTGCATAAATTTATATTGTATATTTGATTAAAAGGTATTATAGTTGTAATAGCTTAAAATTAAATGCAAATAGAGGATTTTATGAGTAGTTTTTTACTTGTAGTTATTAGTGCAGTTTTTCATGCAGGCTGGAATTTAGCATTAAAATTTTCAAAAGATAAGGTCGTCTATAGCGTACACATACAGGTCATTGCGCCAATTCTATTTACTCCTGTTGTTCTTATTTGGTATCCAGAAAGTCTTACATTTCATAAATCTACACTTATTTTTGCATTTGCATCAGCATTCTTTTTTGCGTTGTATCAAGTTCTAGTTGCAGTTGCATACAAATATGCTGATGTATCAATGGTATATCCAATCACTACTTCTTCGCCATTGTTTATTGTTGTTTGGGCTTATTTCATATTGCATGAGCATATAACACTAGGTGGCGTTATTGGTATTGTGTTGATAATCGGTGGTGGATATGTTATGAACCTTACACGTGGTACAAACGCTACAGCTACAAAGGGTGTAATATTTGCCATTATGTCGGCATTATTCTATTCATTTGGTGCGTTGTTAGATAAAATGGGCGTAAATAGTGTCGATACAGTCTTATATATTTATGCAATGTTGATATTTATGGCATTTTTTTCCTACTTATTATCGTTTGTTGTGGAGCGAAAACATAAGGCTAAAAACGAACATAAACCAACCGAATGGAAGCTAACAATAATAGGCGGTGTTGCAATCGCTTTATCAACAGTAACTTACAGGCTTGGGCTTGAAGGTATGCAAGTGTCTTATGCAACATCACTCAGGCAGATAAGCGCTATATTTGGTGTAGCAATAGGAATAATTTTCTTAAAAGAGTACGCCGGTGGGAAAAGAATTATCGGTGCGCTGATAATATGCGCTGGAATTGTACTTATTAGACTTGGCATGTAATTTGCTAGTGTATAGTCAGGTAGAGGAAGAACCTCGCCTGAGAGATGGAGCTCTCGTGTCAAGTCGGTATATGTTTGTATACCGACTTTCTCATTTTAAATTTCTTTGTACTCTAAATAGCACTACTGCGTTGTTGTTTTAAAAATTCCTCAGTCATTTACGCTAAGCTCTTGTAAACTCGTATCGGAATTTTTAAAGACGCCTAGCATTAGCACTATTTATAGCACAAAGCATAGTTATAAATTCAACACTTGCTCATCTCACACGCCTAACCAGAATAAAAAATACAGCACAAATTCTATCGTTATACTCTAAATAGCACTATTTATAGCACAAAGCATAGTTGCAAATTCAACACATACTCATCTCACACGCCTAGCCAGAATAAAAAATACAGCACAAATTCTATCGTTATACTCTAAATAGCACTATTTATAGCATAAAAGTTTTGCTATTGGTTATGTGTATGGCTATGTTTACACGTCTCTGCGAGCGACAGCGTGGCAGTCCATAAAAACTTGCTATAATACTAATGCTAGATTGTAGCCATTAGCTACGATTAAGTGTTAATATTGTTTTGTGTTGCTATGACGACCCGTTTTTTTAACAAGGTGCAACACTCCGTTACTGGAACATATACCACTTGTCTTTCGTTCTCACAACTGCGAAACTTCTCATCTTGTAACCATTATTATGACGTTGTTTCGACCTTAGCAACTGTGAAAATGATGACAATGGCGTCGTTTCACTCCGCTGTACCCTCGTGTTCACCTTGACGTGTCTTTTTGCTGACGCTAACACATGCGTATGGCTAGGATTATGCATTATTAATTATTTATAGTTTTTATGGATTGCCACATTGCCTTTGGCAATTCGCAATGACGTAAATAAGCATTTAACATCGACAAGTTATTAAATACCATAGACTAGAAACGTCTCTGCGAGGAGTGTTAGCGACGTGGTGAGCAAACAGAGCAACACACTGTGTTGCCACAGGGCGAAGATGGAGTGACAACGA
>CAYJIW010000166.1:0-2973 GCA_964370335.1 uncultured Deferribacteraceae bacterium | reverse complement strand
CATCTATTATTTATCAAGGCTTACCTGCTTTCAATGAAGATGTTAATAACTTAATTGCCTCTACTTCAGCCATCTTATCTACTAACTCTGCTGTAGATAATGATAATACTAACTTTAATAATGAAGTTAGTAATGCAGTAGATGTAATAAACGAGATGGGAAATCTTGAAATTGCTAGAGGCGCTGAAAGTGATAATACGCTTATACAAGTTATTTTTGATTTCAATAATTTTCTTTTTGATGCTACAGCTGTTGTTGCAGAGGCACATTTCGACATTAATCCAAAACCAATAGAAGCGATGGCAGCTGATACTACGGCACTTGAGTCACTTAACTACATTATGAACAATACGCTACCGTCATATAAATCTTTAGCTGATAAAATTTACTCAAACTACTACAATGCTGAGAATGCATTGATTACATTGTCTGAGAGTATTGCATTATTACAACAGCAACTTATAAGCTATGACGGTATTATTTCAGGTGTTAATAATACTATTAAAGAATTTGAAGATTACATTATATCAAGTACAACTGAAAAAATGGTAGGTAACGTTGCCATTAATGTATATACTACTAGGTTCATGACAGCTGTAGGAATTCTTATTATACTTGTATCATTAACATCTGTAATAGCGCTAAGGATTGGTATCACAAAACCTTTATCTAACTTTGTTGCACTTACTAGAGATTTAGCTGGCAATGTAAATATTTTTATAGAGAATGTTCGTGAAATTATTTGCGAAGTAAAAGCATCTGCTGATGAAGTTGCATCTGGCAATAACGAGCTTGCCGCAACAATGGAGCAACTAGTTCAAACATTTAACACACAAACTGAACAAATTACTGATGTTTTACAAAATATTGAAGAGATTACAAGTATATCAAAACAATCGTCTAATGAATTAAACAATGCTGTTGATGCATTATCAGAAACTACTAATAAAACACATGAAGGTTCTAACCAACTTGATAACGTAAAAACAAGTATCTTAAACATCAACGCACAAACTGATAAATTGCGTGATACTATTGACAATTTAAGTTCTAGCTCTAATCAAATTGGTGATATTCTTGGCGTTATTAACGAAATTGCAGACCAAACAAACTTACTAGCACTTAATGCCGCTATCGAAGCAGCTCGTGCTGGTGAAGCTGGTAGAGGATTTGCTGTTGTTGCTGATGAAGTTAGAAAGCTTGCAGAACGTACACAAAAAGCTACTGGTGAAATTGAAGATATTATCATGACATTACAATCAGAGTCATCTACGGCTTCATCTGAAATGGCTCTTGCTGGTGAAACAGTTACCACAGGTGTAGAAAATATTGAAAAAACTTCTAGCGAGTTCGGCTCTGTTGTTAATAGTGTAACTCATATTAATAATGTTATTGGTGGCGTATCAAATTCTGTTGAAAGGCAATCAGTTGCTATTGAAAATGTTGTTGGTACTACACAAATATTTGCTGATGAACTAGATCAAAGCTCATCCGCAGTTATGGAAGTTAATACAACTATATCATATCTACAACAACGTGTAGAAACTTTAAAAATGCTTGTTAGCAAATTTAAAGTTTAAATTATTTATTAAAATACCATATAAAAAAAACCTCTTAGTTACTTAGCTAAGAGGTTTTTTATTGCTTATAAAACTATTAATTATAAGTTTTTGTTTACGTATTCAATAATATCAGCTTTTAAAGATGCTGGTAATGGTACAAAAAGTAGCGCTTCTGCTGTTTTATCACCGTTTTTAAAGCTCCACTCAAAGAATTTCATAACATTTTGGTTAGTTTCTTTGCTATTAGCTTTGTTTAATAAAATAAATGTTGCAGTAGCTATCGGCCAAGAATCTGCACCAGTAGAGTTTACCATCCACAAGTTATAACCATTAGAGCTATCCCATTTAGCATTAGCTGCTGCAGCAATAAATGCCGGAGAACTTGGGCTAACAATTTTGCCATCAGTATTTACAAGTTTAGTGTAAGGTATTTTGTTTGCATTAGCATAAGAAAACTCAACATAACCAATAGAGTTTTTGATTTGTTTAATGTAGCCAGCAACGCCTTCGTTACCTTTACCAGCAATACCTGTAGGCCAGTTCATTGATTTACCTGCACCCATAGTGTTTTTCCACTCAACAGATGCGCCAGATAAATAGTTAGTAAATACAGCCGTAGTACCAGAGCTATCTGAGCGATGAACTACAGTAATTTTAGTGTCAGGTAGTTTTAAGCCTTTGTTTGTAGCTTGGATAGCTGGGTCGTTCCATTTAGTAATTTTGCCCATAAATATTGCAGATACTGTTTCAGCATTTAAAACTAGCTGGTTAGTTTTTACACCATCTACATTAACAACTAATACAACACCACCAATTACAGCTGGAAATTGGATAAGGTTATTCTTTTTTAAGTCTTCAATGTTCATTGGGTCATCAGTAGCACCAAAATCAACTGTTTTAGCAATTATTTGCTTAACACCACCACCAGAACCAATTGGTTGGTAGTTGATTTGAACTTTAGCTGCTTGTTGATAATAGAAAGCCCACGCAGAATATACAGCGTATGGGAATGATGCACCTGCACCGTTTAGTTTGCTTTGAGCAAATACATTTGTCGCAATTAAAGCGATACATACTAACATAAGTAATTTTTTCATTTTATACACTCCTTATAGTGATTTTTTTTAATTACTTCCATGAGTGAAATATATTTCTAACTTGTTATACCTGTGTCAATAGTATGTCAAATTTTTGTAAATTATATACTTTTATGAAAAAAAAACGACTTACCACATTATGATAAGCCGTTTAAATTATTGTTATTTAAAGAAATTTATTAGAAACTCTCAACTGCTTTAATTTCAGGAATTTCTTCTTTCATTCTTGCTTCGATACCATTTTTTAGTGTCATAGTGCTAAACGGGCAGCTACCACATGCACCAGTAAGTTTAACTTTAACAACATTATCGGC
>CAYJIW010000165.1:0-2974 GCA_964370335.1 uncultured Deferribacteraceae bacterium | reverse complement strand
AAAAAGTTTCTAACGCAATAAATTTATCATCAGCAGCAGCGTGTACTTCCTGATGGTCGATCCTGTTTGATGCAATAACGAATAGGAAAACTGCCATTGCAGTTAACACGATAACCGATAAATTTTTCTTAAACATTTCCATATATAATCTCCTTTATTTCTATCTAACTAGCCATTGCCTAGGGTTGAGCGCTTGCTCGTTTCTTCTAACTTCAAAGTATAAGTGCGGGTCAACAAACCCTTCGCCAACGCTGACATAGCCAACAGTATCAAGTTGCGAAACAATATCGCCCTCGTTTACAAACACTGATGACATATTCGCATATATAGTATAATACGGCGAACCGTGCGATAATACAACAACATAATCGAACCCACGCATATATCCTGCATAAACGACTGTGCCATCTGCGATAGCTTTTGCTGGCGAAGTCATACTGGGCTTGATTTTTATGCCTTTACTAAGTACACGAAATTTTGTGCCTTCAGCAAAATTTTCTCCATAATTCTCGATAACTGTACCAGTAATCGCCCATGGATACTTACCTTTATTACGCTCAAAATCTGGGTTAGTAGTAGTAACGCTACCAGCCGAATTACTAATTTCGTTATCAAGTTCCTTACGTCTAAACTCTAGCATTTCAAGATACTCTCGTCTACCTTTTTCATCATTTTGGATAACTTTAAGTACACTATTATATCTTTTATTATCTTCGTTTAGTTCGTCTAGCGCAGATACTCTATCAGCTTTCAGCGTTTTAAGCTCGTCAAGTTTTGCAACTTCATCAGCTTTTAATATGTTAAGACGCTCAGTATGTTGTTTTAGTTCTATAGTTTTTTCAGACATTTGTCCAGTCGCAACAGATAATAGCTCAACAGTTTTTATCGCATCGCCTTGCGGCTTGGCAGATGTAATAATCTTTAGGCTAGAGTAGCCTAAGTTATCTATCACAAAAATGTTGCTCTTTATAGCTTCACGTCTTAATTTATCAATAATTTGTTCAGTTTTTTTAACATCTTGCTGTATCGTTTTTAATTTTTTATCGCTATCGCTAATGCTTGTATTAAGCGTAGATAAAAGGCGTTTGTATGTATCTTGTTTTTGCTTGATAGCAGCTAATTGTTTTGTCGTGCTAGCTTTTTCGCTTTGCAGTTTTTTTATTGCATTTTCTTCGTTTTTTATTTGTCTATTAAGGTCGGCTATTTCGCTAGCAGATTGTGCATAGCTATCTGCATAAAGCAATACAAGCAATAAAAATATGGTTACTTTAGTCTTCATTGATAGATGATACCTTGCGTAAAAACGATATTATGCTGAGTGTCGCCGAGCCTGTAGACATAAGGCATACAAACAAAAATACGCTAAAAAAGTACGATGCTGATGGCATACTAAACATGTTTATATCGGATTTTTGTAAAATTTGTGCATTGAATAACGCAAATGTAATGTAAAATGTTATTGTAGCCACCAAAAACGCTACTAACGCACTAAAAAATGCCTCAATAATGTATGGAACTGATATAAATGTGCGTGTAGCGCCAACGAGTCCGTATAATCTAATCTCGTCTTTGAAGCGGTAAAGGTTGATTTTTACCGTGTTGAATATCACGAAAGATATTGATACAGCAAACAATAAACTAATCATAATGATGAACAGCGATGCGCCAACACTAATGCGTGTAAATTTCGAGATGTAGTCTTTACCATAGCTAACGCTCTCTGCTTCAGGGATTTTTGCTTGTTTAGATATATCGTCCATAAGCTTTTGGCTAGTTCCGTTATCTGTAAACAGTTCAAAAAACGCTGGGAAAAACTCGTCCGATAGCGATTGTAAACCAACAATAGATGGTGCGTTTTCAATAACAAATTGTTTTGCTTCAGCTGGTGTTACGTATTTTACATCGTTTACACCTTCGATATTTTTATATTTTTCAATAATGCTTTCAGCGTTAATATCGGCATCAACTTTAAGATAAACACGTATCGTGTTCGCCTTAGAAATATGCGATAAAAACGAGGCAGTACCAACACCAGTAGTAAAAAATATGTGGTAAACAAAAATAAGTGTAGCAATAGTTAGCAATGTGAACGAGTTGCGTTTAAAATCGACTAAAAATCGCCCAAGTCCACGAAAAAAGATGAAGATAGCTTTATTGTTCACGCATCACCTCATCTCTAATAAGTTTGCCCATCTCAAGCTCAATTTCTCTAGCAGGGTGCTTTTGCCTGATGATAGTATCGTGCGTTGCCATTATTACAGTAGTGCCATTGTTGCAGACTTCACGCAGTATCGTCATTATATTTTCTGCGTTTTCTGGGTCAAGGTTACCAGTAGGCTCATCGGCGATAAGAATTTTTGGCTCGTTTATCAATGCCCTAGCGATAGCGACACGTTGCTTTTCGCCACCAGATAAGTTTTGTACAACGTCATCACGCTTTTCAAACATGCCAACACGCTTTAATAACGCCCAAATACGCTCTTTCGATTGTGAACGCTTCATGTAAAATATATCTAACGCAAGTTTAACATTGTCGAATACAGTAGAGTGTTCAAGCAATTTATAATCTTGAAACACAACGCCTATTTGACGACGTAAAAACGGTACTTGTAGCCTACCAATTATGTTTAAGTCGCTACCCTCGATGGCAACAACGCCACTTGTTGGGATAATATCTGCATAGATAAGCCTAAGCATAGTAGATTTTCCAGCGCCAGATTTGCCTATGATGTAGACAAACTCGCCCTTGTTTATGTCAAGATTTACGAATGATAGGGCGCTATATCCGTTAGGGAAACTGACGCCAACATTAACAAATTTAATCAAATTATATTCGCCTTTAGTTATTAGTATAGTTACAACATGCTAACATAAAGTAATTAGTAATGCAAGGGGGACGTTCTAGCGATAACTTTTTGCACTCTAAATGGCACTACTGCGTTGTTCTGCTCGTCCGCCCTAAGTCACATACCAG
>CAYJIW010000164.1:0-3011 GCA_964370335.1 uncultured Deferribacteraceae bacterium | reverse complement strand
CCATACGTACTTCAGCAGGACGTTTAGTAATAGGTTTGTGTGGGAAAATACGAATAACAACTTTACCACCACGCTTTAAGTAACGGTTGATAGCAATACGTGCAGATTCTATCTGACGGCTAGTCAATTTGCCTTTGCTATCACTAGCTATACCGAACTCGCCATATACAACCGTATTACCTTTAGTAGCCTTACCTTTGATACGGCCTTTAAAAGCTTTACGGTATTTAGTCTTCTTTGGCATTAACATGTTATACTGCCCCCTGTGAACCAGAACGCTCTTCTAGTATTTCGCCAGTGAATATCCAAACTTTGATACCAATGATACCATAAGCAGTTAACGCTTCAGCAGTGCCATAATCAATAGCTGCTCTTAAAGTTTGTAGAGGTACTCTACCTTTGATATACCATTCGCTTCTAGCAATATCTGCACCAGCTAAACGACCGCCACACATAACCTTGATGCCTTGAGCACCTGATTTTAGTGTTTGTAGAACGGCTTTTTTCATCGCACGGCGGAACGCTACACGACGGATAAGCTGTTGAGCAATGCTATCTGCAACTAATGTTGCATCTAGTTCTGGTTTTTTGATTTCACGGATAACTAATAATACTTCAGCGTCCGTAAATCTTTTTAGCTCACCTTTTAGTTTCTCAATTTCAGCGCCTTTTTTACCGATAACGATACCAGGGCGGCTTGTGTTAAGAGTAATCCTAACTTTTGAGCTCATTCTT
Organism: uncultured Deferribacteraceae bacterium; assembly: GCA_964370335.1. Taxonomy (GTDB): domain Bacteria; phylum Chrysiogenota; class Deferribacteres; order Deferribacterales; family Mucispirillaceae; genus CAYJDR01. The sequence goes on along the minus strand of CAYJIW010000164.1, from coordinate 2,276 downwards.
TCGATACCAATTTGCGAAATACCTGCTTGAGCTAAACGCTTGCGTAGGAATTGGCGCATTTTAATATCTTCAATTAAGTTCTTGCTGTACTCTTTCTTGTTAGAGTACCAGATAGAGTTCCAAGGCTTATTAATACCTACTCTAAATCCATTTGGGTTAACTTTTTGTCCCACTATTTCACCTCCGAAGAATCGGCAATGACTACTTTAATATGAGTAGTCGGTTTACGAATGAGAGATGCTCTACCGTATGCACGTGGAGTGTATCTCTTCATCGGTGGTCCCATTTCAATTCTAAGTTCGCTAACAATATAGCGGGTCACATCACGAATTTTATGGTTCTCCTCTGCATTTGCTACTGCTGATTTGATAACTTTAGCTATCGCACCTGCGGCTTTGCGAGGCGTAAACTGCAATATAGCGATAGCTTCTTCAACTTGCTTACCACGTACTAATGCAGCTACTTCACGAGCCCTTCGTGTGGATACCCGAACGAACTTTGCTGTTGCTTTGACATCCATAGTCTACCTTCTGACCTTTTTATCTTCTTTCTTATGACCCTTAAAAGTACGAGTCAAAGAAAATTCACCAAATTTATGTCCGACCATATTCTCGGTAACATACACAGGAACAAATTTATTCCCGTTGTGTACTGCAAACGTAAGCCCTATCATGTCAGGAATAATAGTACTCCTGCGTGACCAAGTTTTGATAACTTGCTTACCGCCGTTTGCTTTAGCTTCTTCAACCTTTTTCATAACGTGATCGTCAATAAAAGGTCCTTTTTTAAGCGATCTTGGCACATTATCCTCCTAGCTTACTTTCTTTTTGATACAATATACTTGTTAGAAGATTTATTCTTCTTACGAGTTTTATAACCTTTCGTTGGTTTACCCCATGGAGTAACAGGATGACGACCACCACTAGTACGGCCTTCACCACCACCCATTGGGTGATCTACTGGGTTCATCGCAACACCACGAACAGTTGGGCGAACACCAATCCAACGCTTACGTCCAGCTTTACCTAAGCTGATATTTTCATGCTCAGGGTTAGAAACTTGACCGATTGTAGCCATACATTCAGCTTTAACTAGGCGAATTTCGCCAGATGGTAGACGTACGTGACAGTACTCACCCTCTTTTGCTAATAACTGAGCATATGAACCTGCAGAACGTGCAAGTTGTCCACCTTTACCAGGACGTAACTCAATATTATGTATAACTGTACCAATAGGTAAATTCTTTAAAGATAACGCGTTACCAGGTTTAATATCAGCACCAATGCCGCTTTGAACAGTATCGCCAACTTTTAGCCCGATAGGAGCTAAGATATAGCGCTTTTCACCATCGTTATAAACTACTAGGGCAATCCTAGCAGAACGGTTTGGATCATATTCTATTGTAGCAACACGTGCAGGTATAGTAACCTTTTCACGTTTAAAGTCAATTATACGATATAATCTTTTATTACCCGCACCTTTGTGACGAGTAGTTATGCGGCCTCTATTGTTTCTACCACCGCTAGATTTTATTGTTGTAACAAGTGATTTTTCAGGTGTAGATGTAGTAATATCTGAATAATCACTGACAGTTCTAAAACGTACGCCTTTTGACGTAGGCTTAAAAGTCTTAACAGCCATCTTCTACAGCCCCCTTACACTATTTCCAACGATTGACCGTCTTGAAGTGTTACCACTGCTTTTTTCCAGTCATTACGTCGGCCAATTGTTTTACCAAAACGCTTAGCTTTACCATTGAAGTTCATTGTGCGAACTTTTTCAACTTTAACGTTAAAAAATTTCTCAACAGCTTCTTTGATTTGTGTTTTAGTAGCATCTGGATGCACTTGGAACACAACTGCGTTTAATTCTTCTTTTTGTAGCATTGATTTCTCAGTAAGAAATGGCTTTCTCAATACATCATATAAAGTTATCATTGATTGCCCCCTTACTCAGCCACTTGTAGTTCAACAACGCCAGTTGCGATTTCTACTTGTGGTAAACAGCTTTGCAATACCATGATTTTGCGTGCATTGATTAAATCATACACGTTTAAACCGTCAACATGTAAAATGTCAGCGTAAGGTATGTTGCTGAAAGCTCTTGCTACTTTGTCATCAATCGAATCAACTACGATTAAGACACGCCTATCAGCGCTAAACGCCTTAAGGATTTCAACTGCTTCTTTAGTTTTGCCATTTTCAACATATAGGTTGTCAAGGATTAAAAGTGAACCAGCTTCGTACTTAGTACGGATAGCAGATTTAAGTGCATTT
>CAYJIW010000163.1:0-3015 GCA_964370335.1 uncultured Deferribacteraceae bacterium | reverse complement strand
TATTAACGAATTTATTGATATGCGTTTATTACATAATGAAGCTATTAGACTTGGCGTACCAGTTGGTGATGTTGAAATTGTTTCTACTATCAGCCAAAATCCAGCGTTCCACACCAATGGAGTTTTTGACCCTAATGTCTATATAGAAATGCTACAGTTTAGCGGGCTTACTCCTGCTACTTACGAGCAAGCACTTCGTGACGAAATATTAATTAATAAAACAATAAGGCTTATCAGCAATTCTCAAGCAGTTGTATCAGATGAAGAAGTTGAACTAGAATATAACGCTAGGAATACTGAAGCTAAAGTTAGTTTTATTAATGTACCTGTTTCAAAATTTGACAACATGGTTTATTCAGGAGATGAAAAAGTTATGGCTTACTACGAGTCTTACAAAGAATACTATCGCGTAGCTACTTAAGTTAGGTTGAAGTATATTACATTCGATAAAGCAGAGTTTGGTAAAAATATCGTAATTAGTGATGAAGAAATTGAAGAATACTACAACACTAATGCAGAAAGCTATGGCACACCAGCTAGAGCAACTATACAAACTATGGATATTGCAATAAATAACTGGAATGATAATTCTGAAGTTGAACATGCTATGAACGACTTTAACAGCTATTTACCACAGCTTGATAATACTAGTAGCAACTTTTATGATGTAGCACAAAAACTACACATCAAAACAGAAGATACAGGCAAACAACGTACAGTAAACATCAGCAGCCTACCACAAGAAGTAGCAAGTGTCGTTGCACTCATGGAAGCTGGCAGCGTTAGTGGCGTTATTAGAACTCCTGTTGGCTTTACAGTTGTTAAACTTGTAGCACGCTCAGAAGGTGTAAAAGTTGCTTTAGAAGAAGTACGTGAGAAAGTTCATGCAGATTTATTTGCAGAGAGGCTTGATGATGAGTACCGTAAGCATGTATTATCTACTTACCAAGAAATACTACGTGCAAGCAATATCACAGCATACAACGCTGCAAATGCAGATAATGCGCTTGAAACACTTACAACTGAACTTTTTGCTGCTAACGAAGTAACATTCCCAGCACTACTAGATGATGCAAACTTAGTCAACTACATATTTACACTTACACCTAGCGAAGTTAGCCAACTGGCTGAATATGATGGTAAAACATACTTATTTGAAGTAGAAGAGCGTGAAAATAGTTTCATTCCACAATACGAAGTTGTTGCAGCACAAGTATTAAACGACTACACAAAAAATGAATTAGAAACTATTGCACTGCAAGAAGTAAAGAAAAGTATCGAAGATGCTGGACTTGATGCAACTGCTAAAAAATATAATGTAAAAGTTGAAAAATCTACACCATTTAAACGCGCAGAACCTTTTGGAACTTTCATACTAAACCAAGATTTAGTTGCTAGTATATTTAAAACTAAAGCTGGTGATACCGTTATGAACAGCTTCATTATAGGTTCAGAAGTTATCGGCGTTAAAGTAGATGAATTAAATAAACCTGATATGGCTGGATTAGAGGACGAGCGTAGTGCAATATCTGCTGCTATTTCACAGTTAAAAGCTAATGCAGCGATACTTTCATACGTTAGTACGCTACAAGCAGAAGCTGAGGTTGTTGTCAACCCTGCATTCTTAACAAACCCTGATACAGTTATTAAATAGTAACTCGTTATTAATAATATAATTAACCTCAATTACTTATAAGAGTAGTTGAGGTTTTTTTTGTGGCATTATATAGTGATTATTATTTGCGTTTTTATGTTCGTAATGGTAGTGTAGTATATTCTAATAATATTTAAGGTGTCGCTATGATAATAGTATTTGAAGGTATAGACGGTAGCGGTAAAGGCACACAAGCAAAGCTTTTATCAACTCATTTTACAAGCTTAGACATAAAACATGCGTTATTCAGTTTTCCTAACTATACAGGTACTTCGTTCGGTCATGAAGTTGGTAAATACTTAAACGGTGCATTTGGCGAACTAAACTCGCTACCGCCAGAATTCCCAGCAATGCTTTATGCATTAGATAGGTTTGAAATGAAAAAGCAAATTGATGACGCATTATCAAAAGGCATGACTGTAATATTAGATAGATACGTACCATCAAACTACGCTCATCAGGCGGCTAAACTACCAGAGCTTGAACGTATGCCATTTATAGATTGGGTAAAAAGATTAGAGTTTAATATTTTGGGACTTCCATCGCCAGATGTTATTTTCTTGCTAGATGTTTCGCCTGATATTACAAGTAACTTGATATTAAAGAAAGATAAACGAACTTACACAGATGAGAAAAAAGACATACACGAGCGTGATACATCATATTTATCAAAAGTTTATGATGTATATAATATGATAGCAACTAAAGAAAAATGGGAGATAGTGCATTGTGCTATCCAAGGTGAAATGCGCACTATTGAAGATATAGCTGACGACGTATTATCTCGCCTCAGAAAACATCTTCCAAAAATATAGATAAGGCATTATCTGCCTTATCTTAACTTAAAACTAAGTGCTTTATCTTCACGCTTCTTACATATATCTATACATTCGCCACAGTTATTACATAACGAATTATTAGCAGCCTTGCGTGGATCAATTTTCATTGGACAACCATTTACACAAGCTAAACAGTCCGAGCAGTCACCTACATATTCAACATGCATACTTTTTTTACTTTTAAGTAAACATAATATTGTACCTGTTGGGCATACGTACCTACACCAAATGCGTTGCCCCATAAAGAAATCAATCGCAAACCAAGCTACAATAAATGCTACCTCAAATGTCAATGTAAAATATTTTACCAACAATAACACTTGTGTAGATATAACTGATGGTGGTGAAAGTAAGTATAAAAATGGAACACCAGTAACGCCAACAAAACTTAAACCTATAGCTAAAATAGAATACCTATAAAAGTTACTTTTGCTACTGCTGCCTATGCTATACTTACGTGTTTTACGTTTTAGTTTTAATTTTTTACGTATGAAATCAAACCAATCAAGAATTAAATAGTAT
>CAYJIW010000162.1:0-3021 GCA_964370335.1 uncultured Deferribacteraceae bacterium | reverse complement strand
CTTATTCAATTCTTGTTGATTGTATTAATCACAAATAAATTAATTGTGAACCCTATACGCTCAACGATTGATGCTCGTAATGAAAAGATAGATAGCCTTGTCAAAAGTGCTGCGGATAACCTTGATAGCATTAACGCTAGCGAAGCTGCATACAATGCAAAATTGCAAGAAGCTCGTAACGCTATTAGCGAATACCGCAGAAAAATTAAAGAAGAAGCTGATGGCGCAGCTAATAAACTTATTAGCTCTGCTACTGAAGAAATTTCTTTAAGCACAAAAAAATCACTTGAAGATTTGAACAATGCATGCCAAGACGCAAGAACATCACTTAAAAAAGAAGTGAAAGATCTTGCAGGTGTTGTACGTAATGCTGTCATTGGCAAAGTGGCGTAGGGGCGTGGTGATGAGGAAAATATTATCAACAGTTTTATTTTTAATGCCAACATACGCATTAGCAGCATCTGAAGGTGGTCATTTAGACTGGGCAGGTCTAGGTTACAGAATTATTGTATTTGCAGTTTTTATAGGCATTTTGTATAAGTTTTTACGTAAACCTATAGTAGAAGCATTTATTAAGCGTAGTGAAGATATTGAAAACTCACTTAACGCAGCAGAACATGCTAAACAAGAGGCACTTGAAAAAGTACGTGAGTATGAAGAAAAATCTCGCCAATTAGAAGTTGAGCTTGAAGAAATGAAAGCAAATGTTCTTAAAACAGCAGAAAATGAGCGTGCTATCATTATTGCTGATGCAGAACGTTCTGTTGAAAGGCTAAAGCAAAACGCTATTAACATGATTAACAACGAAACTACTCAAGCAAAAATAGCTATCAAGCGTGAGCTTATAGCAGAAGTTTTTTCTGAGGCAGAAAAATTAATCACAGATGAGATGAAAGGTGCTGAGGCAAAAGCTGTCTTAGATAGCTATATCAAGCGGATAGGAGAGTAGATGTGAATATACGTTCTATAGCAAAAAGATACGCTGAGGCATTTTATGCTGATTATAAAGCCTCTGGGGATAAAAAAACTACAATATGGAGCGAACTTGATGAACTAGCGAAGCTAGAACAAACAAGTGAAGACTTTCAAGCAGTTGTTAAAAGTCCATTAATTAGTGATGATGATAAACTTTCTGTTTTTCAAGCACTTAACAAAAATGGCAAAATTTGTGATACCTTATTCAAATACATTTCTTTATTAATCAAAAAGAAGCGTTTAATGCTTTTAAGTACTATTAATGAAGAAGTGCATAGTATCATGTTGGAAGAACTTGGCGAAGTTGACGCAGTTGCAACTTTTGCTACGAAAGCCGATAAAGATATGTTAGCTACTCTAGAAAAGAAACTAACATCATTAATTGGTAAAAAAGTCAACTTGCATAGCGATGTTGATGAACAAATTATCGGTGGCGTGAAAATTAAATTAGGAAGTATATTGTACGATGCATCAGTTAAGGGGCAACTTGACAAACTGAAAGCTTCGTTAGTGTAAAAGAATATCATTTCAAGGAGTATGGCTTTATGCAGATTAAAGCGGATGAGATAAGCCAGATTATCCGTGACCAGATCAAAAATTTTGATAAAACGGTTACAATGGAAGAAGTTGGTACTGTTGTTAGTGCTGGCGACGGGATTGCAAAAATCTATGGATTAGACAACGTTATGGCGGGTGAACTTGTTGAGTTCCCTGGTGAAATTTATGGTTTAGTTTTAAACCTTGAAGAAGATAACGTTGGTGTTGTTATTATGGGTGATTACACTGGTATTAAAGAGGGCGACGTTGTTAAACGTACAGGTCGCATCATGTCTGTACCAGTTGGACCAGAGCTTGTTGGACGTGTTGTTAACTCGCTTGGGCAACCTATTGATGGCAAAGGACCTATTAACGCAAAAGAAACAGATGTTGTTGAAAAAGTTGCACCGGGTATCGTATTACGTAAACCTGTACATGAGCCAGTTCAAACTGGTATCAAGGCGATTGACTCTATGATTCCTGTTGGACGTGGACAGCGTGAACTTATCATTGGCGACCGCCAAACTGGTAAAACAGCTGTTGCATTAGACACTATCATTAACCAAAAAGGGCAAAATATGATATGTGTTTATGTTGCTATCGGACAAAAGCGTTCTACTGTTGCACAAGTTGTACAAACACTTGAAGCATATGGTGCTATGGAGTACACAATTGTTGTTGCTGCAACTGCATCAGATTCTGCTCCATTACAATTCTTAGCTCCTATGGCTGGTTGTACTATGGGCGAATACTTTAGAGATAGAGGACAACATGCGTTATTAATTTATGATGATTTATCTAAACATGCTACTGCATACAGAGAAATGTCATTATTACTACGTCGTCCACCGGGACGTGAAGCATATCCGGGTGACGTATTCTATCTACACTCAAGATTACTAGAGCGTGCTGCAAAGCTTGGCGATGAGCAAGGTGCTGGTTCATTAACTGCGTTACCTATCATTGAAACACAAGCAGGCGACGTATCTGCATATATTCCAACAAACGTAATTTCTATTACAGATGGACAAATATTCCTAGAGACAGATTTATTCAACTCTGGTTTCCGTCCTGCGGTTAACGCTGGTATTTCGGTATCTCGTGTTGGTGGTTCTGCTCAAATTAAAGCGATGAAACAAGTTGCTGGACGTTTACGTCTTGACCTTGCACAATATCGTTCGTTAGCTGCGTTTGCACAATTTGGTAGTGACCTTGATGCTGCTACTGTTGCACAGCTTACACGTGGTAGCAGAATGATGGAACTACTTAAACAAAAGCAAAACAAACCTTTTGCTGTTGAAGAACAAGTTGCATCTATTTTTGGCGCTATTAACGGTTATCTTGCCGATTTAGATTTAAAAGTTATTGATAAGTTTGAACAAGAATACTTAGCATACTTAAAATCATCTGGCTCTGGAATATTAGAAGAAATCGCTACTAAAAAAGCTATTTCTGATGAATTATCAGACAAGATGAAATCTACGTTAGAGACGTTTAAAAAACAATTCA
>CAYJIW010000161.1:2641-3077 GCA_964370335.1 uncultured Deferribacteraceae bacterium | reverse complement strand
TATTATCATTAATAACCATAACAATAATGAAACTGCACGACCTGCCCAAAACGCACTAATTTTGTAAAATAGCGGTAATGAAAAATCGGTATAGCTAGCAACGTACACAAGCGAAAAATCGCTGGTAATAAGTGCTATCAATAACAACACAGATGCAAGCGAAACTACGCCAGCAGATGTAAGAAAAATTGTGTTACCAATTTTCAAATATGAGTCAGAGTTATCTTTCAACGCTAAAACATAAAAAGCTGATGCCGCTATCGTAGCAAACATCACCAAAATAAGAAGTGTAAACCCGATTGGACCCACTAGTCACCTCACTCAATTAATATTTAATTGGAAGATTTATATATAATTGTGTAAGAATTATTTAGATGTATAATGTTGTTGAAAAATAGAGAATGTTATAAAACTACAAAAATAACAAAACATAAAT
>CAYJIW010000161.1:0-2631 GCA_964370335.1 uncultured Deferribacteraceae bacterium | reverse complement strand
GATACTATATCATCTTCGTCAAGCTCGTAAGCTTTTTTGTATGTTTGTATTGCGCTATCAATATCGCCTGCTTTTTCATACGAATATGCAAGATTATAATAGTTGTAAAATGCTAACGGACACACAACAACTGCTTGCTTATATGCCTTTGATGCAGACTGATAATCCTTTTGCATTAAGTATAGCCTGCCAAGGTCAGCCCATGCTTCTGCGTCGTTTGCGTTCAAACCAACATAGTTTACTAACGCTATAATCGAATCTTCAATATCGCCAAGCTTTTCAGATGCTTTTGCGTAACCTAACCATGGTGAAAAACTATCTACATTTAGCTCGATAGCACTCAAAAATAGCGATTTTGCAACATCGTACTTATGCAGATATAAAGCTGTGCAACCAGCCGCTTCATAAATAAAGTCCATAGTGCCTTTCATTCTGCATGCGTCAAGGTACATTTCTAAAGCTTCGTTATACTTGCCAAGGTATTCATACGCATATGCGCCAGCTGCCATAATTATCTGCCTATCTGGTGCTAGCTTAATTGCTGTAATATACGATTCAAGCGCTAGTTCATAATCGCTCATCTTTGCATACGAGTTACCTAGCTGATAGTGATATTCAGAGTTTAACGGATTATGCTCAATAGATAGCGCAAATGTCTCAACAGCGTTATCAAACTCGTTTATTTCGCTATATATGCCACCCAGTAGCGCATAATATTCTGCTAACGCATCTTTTTCGCTAGGTGTAAACGTTTTACAATAATCTATAGCTATGTTAATGTATTTCATAGCGTTTTCATAGTCTTCTAGCAATGTATATACAAACGCTATACGCTTGTGTAGGTCGTGATTATTTTCGTGGAAAGCAATCGCATTTTTATACGAATTTATTGCTTTATCGTATTCTTTAATGCTTTCATAAGCTATAGCTTTAAGTGCGTTCGCCTCGATAATATCCCCACCAAACGATATACTCTTGTCTATCGCATTTATGGCGTTTTCGTACTCGTTATTAAAAACGTACGCTTTTGCAAGGTTCAAATACGAGCGTGGATTATCTGGCGTTTTCGTAAGTTCATCAACGTATAACTGAACAGCCTTTTCTGGCGACTGGTCGTTTATGTAGCAAAATGCAAGATTAGCTGTAATACCTTCGTTTTCTGGCGAAAGTGAGTGCGCCTTCTTCATCTCTAGCAACGCTTGCGCTGTCTGTCCTTTATCGCTAAGCGCATTACTTAACAACTTTCTATATTCCGAGTTTAATGGCGCAAGTTTAACAGCAGTACTGAACGCACTAACAGCTTTTTCATAATACTCTGCCTTGCCATATAATTTACCAAGGTTAGCCCAGTTTGTAGCATCTTGCGGATTGATTTCGCAAGCACGTTTAAAACATTGGAAAGCATCGTTATTATTGCCTTGTGATGCATAAATATAACCTTTGTTAAACCACGCTATTTCGTTATTTTCGTCTGCTGCGATAACATTATCGAAAGCTTGCATAGCCTTATCGTATTGCTTAGCAGATAAATATGTAAGCCCTGTAGCAACAAGGTATATCGGCTTGCTAGAAATTGACATAGTTTTTTCAAACATATCAATAGCTTTTTCTGTTTTACCAAGATGTTTGTAGAATAGCCCTAGATTATACCAAACTTCATCGTTGAACGGTTCAGCATCTGTCGCTTGAATGTATGCTTCTTCGGCCTCTTCTTCTTTGCCAGCTGTTGAGTATGTGTATGCTAGGTTGCTCCACCTGTATGCATCGTGGCTATCGTATTCGGCAGCATTTTTGAAAGCGTTAATAGATGTATCAACATCGTTTGTGATTGTTGCCTCAACACCAAGCATATGTTGGTATTCGGCAGATAGTGGTGCGATATTTACAGCATTTTGAAATGAATCTTGTGCATCTTTATGTTTGCGTAAGTTTTTGTATGCTAAACCAAGTTCGTACCAAGTAGGCGCAAATGTATCATCATATTTAAGAAGGTAGTTAAACATGTCGACTGCTTTTTCGTTTTCGCCAATTTCACGATATACAACACCAAGGTGATATATAACAGCTAAGTTATCTGGTTCAACTTCATTAGCACTCTCAAACGCAGCAGATGCGTTATGGTAGTCGTCACGTTCGTAATATTTATGCCCTTCTTGCATATACTTTGCAACCACATCACTTTTAGCAGAAATTCTGCCACATGTGTTGCATCGAACATCAATACTAGATAATTTACTTTCACAGTGCATACAAAACATCTTACCCTCCATGGCATATAAATAACCACGCGTAAAACACATGCGTAAATACGTGTATTTATAGGTACAGATATTATATTAAATTATTGTAATATATAATTATCCAAAATGCAAGCATTGTTATCATCTTTTGTAAAGAAATTTACATCAATTTTACATTGTTGATATTTTTATGTGTTGTATCAATAAGTTATATTAAATGATAATTGTAAATATGATATAATATTTTGCCATTTATGATGTATTATTAATGATTTATATGGAATTGTTGAAGGGGATGTTCTAGAGGCGAAGGCGGAGTGACAACGACGGCGGGGAGAGCAAACAGAGCAACACACTGTGTTGCCACAAGGCGAAGGCGGAGTGACAACGA
>CAYJIW010000160.1:0-3120 GCA_964370335.1 uncultured Deferribacteraceae bacterium | reverse complement strand
AGAAGATACCATCTTGTGATATAGATACAGATTGTGCATCTTCAGGTATATTAATGCCCGGCTCTAATAAATAGCCTTCAGGTGTAACGACATCACCATTTGCGTCCATTTGTAGTGCGCCAGAGCGAGTATATCCAATGCTACCATCAGGCATATTCACTTGTAAGTAGCCATCGCCTTCGATAGTAACATCAAGTGGGTTATACGTCTGAGTATAGTTACCTTGTGAGTGAATTTTTTGTATTGCAACAGTTGCAGTACCCATACCAACTTGTATTCCAGTTGGGTGGTTAATACCAGTAGCAGTTATAGAACCAGCTGCTTTAATATCTTGGTATAATAAATCTTGAAAAAGTATTCTGCCTTTTTTAAACGCTGTAGTATTTACGTTTGCAAGGTTGTTCGACATGTTGTCGATGTTAAGTTGTTGTGCGTGCATTCCCGTTGCCGCTGTCCATAATGATCTAACCATAATTCTATCCTCCTAGATTATCTAGTTAATTAAGATTGCCCAGCAATTCTTGAATTAGATTGCTGCATAGTGTCGTCATGAGTTTGTACTACTTTAGAGTACATCTCGTAGCCTCTTGATGCGTCAATCATTTTTACCATTTCCCCTATGGCATTGACGTTAGAAGCCTCAATAAATCCTTGTCTAACTCCACCGTTTGCTGTTTGTACACCTTCTGTGCCAACAGCTGTGTATTGGTTACGTCCTACTTTTTGTAGGTTAGCAACCTCGTCAAATTCAACTATCATGATAGCATCAACAGCTACGTTGTCAGCATGTATAGCACCATCAATAGTCATTTGAATATCTTGTCCTTGCGGTATAACAATATTTTCAGTACCCGGATTGTTTGCAGACATAACATTAAAACCGTCTTGTGTAACAAGTTCGCCTTCGTTATTAAGTGTAAACTCGCCACTTCTAGTATATCTAACACCCCAAGGTGTTTCGATTGCGATAAAAGCGTTTGGGTTTTCAAGCGCAACGTCAAATGTATTAGATGTTTGCTTAAAGTGTCCACGCTCAAAGTTTGTAACTACATCATCGAGTTGCACAACAGAGTTGATAGTTTCGTTGTAAAGCGACTCTTTAATATAGTTTTGCGGATAACGCTGGTCAAACTCTGGTCTGTATAGTGTAAATACAGATGTATCTTTCTTGTAAGCAGCAGTGTTTACATTCGCCAAGTTGTTAGAAATAGTATCAAGGCGTTGTTGTTGCATTAACAGTCCACTGGTTGATGAATATAATCCGTTCAACATAATCTATACTCCTTAATTAATATTTGTAGCAGCAAACGCTTGTGGTAAAGCGTCTTCAAAAGTCTTTTCTAGCCCGTATAGTGTAAGCTCTTTAACAGGCCTAGCACTTTTTGATGGGTAGTAATAAAAGTTTTTATCAGATTTGCTAGTAATTTTTATATTTGTGTAAAACACAGGGTTTTCATTAATTTCCATGATAGTTAGCGCTAGCCCTGCGAAATTTTTTCCTATGTGTCTATCAGGTGACTCGGAAATATCAACACGGATAACGTAATCAGCATCTTCTATGTTGTTGACAGGTATAGCAAACGAGTTAAGCATTAAGTAGTTGCTAATCATAGAGCTGTAGTATTTACTATAAGATGTTTCGCCACGCACACTAATGATTGCGGGCATAACATAAATAGAAGCGTTTTCAGGTAAAATATTATACGGATTAACAACTTGCGATTCTATCTTAGCTTCAGTTTTATCAATAACGATAGATGATAAGTTAGTTTCAAGCTCTGCCACTATAAGTAGTGGATAAAATCCAGTAGATATAAAGTTAAATGGGTTAAGCACATCAACAACTGGGCCTGTGCTAGCACAACCAGATAATGCGATAACTAATAACAGTGACGATAACTTTTGTAGTAATATTTTTCTCATAAATCAGCCTCCGCAAATTATCAAGCAATTTGCGTGCCAAAAGTCAAGAAGTAGGGGAGTGAAAAGAAAAATAAGAAAAACTACTCAGATGATAAGGCATATATCTAAGTAGTTTTAATGATGTAGTGGTATTATTCTCTATTAGTCCAAAGAATTAAATCTAACTTTTTTATGCAAGTAAAATGTTTAAACATTGGTAATGCGTCATTAAATAGGTTTATGTATGTTTCTGCTTCATGTGTTAACAGAAAAGTTTCATACTCATTGCAGAGTTCGTCATAGAACTTTGATATTTCTGTTGAGTTGTTATTAGTAGCATCAATTTTTTTGCATCTATTATATTCTTTATCTATACCAAGATTCTTTAGCACAATAGAATCTATTACTGGCTTATAAGGGTTAATCGTTGCTAGTAATTTTGTAGCATATGATACATATCGCTTGTTATCGAAACATGTTTCTTCATAGATACACTTAAATTCTGTATCGGGTTTATTTTTCAGTTTATACATATACTTGATAAAATCATCAAAAAACGTACTTTTCATACGAACACTATAGAAAGAACGAAATAATCTTTTTACATGTTTCATATTATCATTGTTTATATTTTCTTTATCTTCCTTAAACATATCCATTAAGCAATTGTATTTACAAATATCACTTTGCCTTACTTTTAAGTTCTTTTTAAGTTGTTCAGAATTTTTACCATTTTCGCCGTAAATATCTTTTAATGCTTTTTTTAACGCTTCCCCGTCGCCTAATGTTATCATAATTTACCCCCTTATCACGTATTAGCTAGTATCTACATCACAATATCATTATAAAGTAAAATAACAATTAGTCAATATATATTATGCAAAATAGCACAACTTCCAAAATTGTTAAATAATAAATTATAACTATAATATAGCAATCAAGTGTGCTATGATAACCGTCTAATAAATGTGATAAAAAGGAACGTGAAATGGTTTTAAAATCTTTAGTTATGTTATCTTGTTTAGTAGGGTTGGGATTATACTTTTTTTCCTCGACAAATTCTTCGTTGATTTATTATGTGCATATAGATAAAAATAATCCATTAAAAGCAAAAATTACAGTTAATACAAATAGTTTTCATGAAATTACTATGACAAAACCAAGAATGATGAACAACGATATCATACCTAATATTCAGTGCCAAAAACAAAATGGTGA
>CAYJIW010000159.1:0-3122 GCA_964370335.1 uncultured Deferribacteraceae bacterium | reverse complement strand
TTACGCTATCATCACTACATGCAACTAATGCAAACAGCATTGGCATAAATAACAAAGTTTTTAATTTTTTCATATTTTCCTCAATATATTTATTAACATTAGTATATATCATCTGTTCATATTATCAACCTAAATTTAATAATGCAAAACTATTATCTTTATGATATAAAATATAAAAAGGAGATTACAATGAATACAAACTATACATCATACGAAGAAAAACTTGCAAAACTTATCACACGCCACTCGCTTGGGCTAAAGCAAGGCGATATTGTCGTACTTAAAGCAGAAATATCATCTGCACCATTAATAAAGGCTATGTACAAAGAAATTATTGCAGTTGGTGCAAACCCTGTGCAACGTATGTTTCTGCCAGAAACGAAAGAATACATGGCGAAATATGGCAACGATGAACAACTTAAATTTTTACCAGATTTTGAACTAGCACAAGCAGAAGCCATGACAGCATATATTTATATCGACTCGTACATAAACGCAAAAGCACTCACTAATGTTGATGCATCTAAGCTTGCTGTTATGCAGAAATCTACTATGCCACTTAGAGAAATTATGAACAGACGTGAAGCAGAGGGGCTTTTTCGTTGGTCGCTATGCCCTTACCCTAATCAATCTATGGCACAAGAAGCCGAAATGTCACTCGATGAATACACTAGCTTTGTTTATGAAGCTTGCAAACTGAACGAGCCAGACCCTATCGAAGCATGGAAAAAGGTTGAAGCAGATCAAGAAAAAATCGTCAACATGATGAACGGCACTAAACAAATACATATTACGGGCAAAAATACTGACATAACATTTAGCGTTGAGGGTAGAGAGTGGATAAACTGTTGTGGCTATCGCAACATGCCTGATGGCGAAGTATTTACAAGCCCTGTTGAAGATAGTGCAGAGGGTACGATTTTCTTTGATATACCAACAACTTTTAACGGTGTAGAAGCTAAAAATGTGTTCCTACGACTAGAAAAAGGTAAAGTTGTTGAAGCAAAAGCAGAAAAAGGCGAAGACTTCCTACATAAAATGCTATCAATAGATGATGGTGCAAAATTTGTTGGCGAAATAGCGTTTGGGTTAAACGAAAATATTAAAAAACCTACTAAAAATATATTGTTTGATGAAAAAATTGGACGTTCAATACATATGGCTATCGGTTCTAGCTATGAAGAAACTGGCGGAAAAAATAAATCGGCACTCCATTGGGATTTGATAAAAGATATGCGTGATGGCGGTCAAGTGCTTGCAGACGGCAAACCAATTTATAAAGACGGTAAACATCTAATCTAAATATTTGTGGCAGTAATTTTTATTGCTGCCACTTGACAAAACTCCTTTATGTACATTAAAATGTACATAAAGGAGTAAATTATGATTACTATCAACGCTACAAATTTTAGAAAAGATTTATTTAACATGCTTGAAATAATAAATACCGCCTCCTTATGAGAAACTACAAGGCAATTTAAACGGCGCATATTCTAGGCGTATAAACGTTAAACATAGGCTTGTTTATCAAGTATATGAAGAAAATAAGGTTATCAAAATCATTAGCCTTTGGTCACATTACGAGTTTTAAAAAAGCCCTTTAGTTAGTTTTACAGCTTTATTAAACCTTTCATCATAACTACCTGATATGCATTCATATTTTATTTTTCTATCATCTAACAATGCTTTTATCTTGTTGCTATAAAATTTTCTATCATTCTCTATTATTTCACTTCTATCGCCATCTTGCACAAATTCTACATCAGGCTCTAGGAAAATAACTAAATCGTAACTATTTATATCGCTTATCGCATCGGCTAATGTATTATTTTTATCAATATTGCAATCGCCTATAAATGACATATAGAACTTTGTAACCAAAGCATCAGTATCAACAAAAAGCACTTTATTGCTATGCTTTAAAGCATCTATTTCATTTAATTTATGTTGTAACAATATTTCGGTAAAATCTTCTGATAACATTAACATATCTGTGCCAGAACGTGCCGATATATCACGACCTACTTCATCAATATAATTTGTGTTAAAGTAGTTTGCAAGATTAATTGTAAGTGTCGATTTACCAACACTTTCGCTACCCGTTATCATAACTTTCTTTGTATAATATGGTTTAACAATATCTGGCAACACATCCCAGTATTTATAAATATTTTCTCGTATTTTACTTGATGATATATCACTTCTTTCAACAATTACAATTTCACTATCAGCATAACACTTATGCCATGCACTATTGTTATCATAATCATTTCCAATAAATACTACATCAATATGTTTACCTATCGTATTTTTTACGAAATCTGCACCAGTACGCCAATCATTGTCATTATATTCAGCTTTTGAATTTGCATTATCTTCAATAATTATTATTTTAACGTTATCAAGATGTTTTGTTATTTGGTATAACCAACGGTAGCGAATTTTATAATCTATCTCACCACGACTTATGCCAGAACTTAACACAATAAAGAACTCTTTACATTTCGCGGCATTTTGTAAAATCATCGCAACATGCCCCATGTGTAAAGGGTTAAACGAGCCACCATACAATCCTACATTATACACTTTTCGCCTCTTTATACCATTTAACCATCATGATTATTGCATTAGATAGAAAAATACTCCACATTAATAATACTGATATACTTTCGCCTGTTGTGAAAAAGTTTATACCCCACATTGATATATTTAGTAAATTTACAGCAATCCATAACAACCATTGCTCCATATATCGTTTAATAGACAAATATTGTGCAACAACTGCAACCACAGTACTTGCGCTATCAACAAAGGGTTGTTCGCCTTCCATATCCTGCAAAATAAATCCGTATGCAATAATGGCAACTAAAGTAGCTAAAAATATTAACATCGTATATTTTATGGGCAACCTTTTTTTAATTACTTCAAGTGTTTGCTTATTAATATTCCTTTGCCACAAAACTAAACCAATAAAACTCATTGGTATATAATAGAATACATTAAGCATAACCTCGCCATAAAATTTTGTTTCATATGCAATAACAGCGTACGCAGTAACATTAATAAAACCAAATATAAAAGCGGAAGACTTGCCCTTACCTGTCAATATTACGCAAATAACA
>CAYJIW010000158.1:0-3193 GCA_964370335.1 uncultured Deferribacteraceae bacterium | reverse complement strand
AACAAGTCACTATTTGGTATAATTGGTTTTATCGGTTTGCTATGGAGTTCTAGGTATGTGTTTGAGAGTATCAACAGCGCATTCAATGTAATATTTAACACTGTTTCAAAGCGAAATTACTTCATAAACAACTTGATTGCAATGTTTTCTGTACCGATAATATTTGTTATTTGTATTTTATTTATTATATCTGGCATTGTACTAAAGAGTGCAAACAGTTTATTTGTAAAATATAATATCCCGTTTCTTAGCAGCTCAACTGCGTTAAACTTATCCACGAATATTTCGCTTGCGTTATTAGTATTCTTGATAGTTTTTTCTTTATATCGTTTTTTACCAAAATTACGCCCTAGAAGTGTACATGCTATTGTTGGTGCGGTGCTTTTTACTATATTTATTGCTATTTTACAATCAGGGCTTACAGGTGTGGTAAAAGTCGCTCAATACTATTTGTTATATGGCGTTATTAGCGTTGTAATTGCTGGTTTATTTTGGGTATATATTTTATTTGGTTTATTTTACTTTTTTGCACAATTAGTCTATGTGCAACAACACTATACAGCGTTAGAAATTATTTCATATTATACACGTATCGTACCGAAGCGTGCAAACTTTATTGAGCGGCTACTGTTTAGAAATACAGAGTATGCAGATAACGTATTTGGCGTGTCATATAATGCTGGCGACATAATAACAAAAATTGGCGAACAAGCAGACTACTTCTATATTGTTAGGAATGGTAGCGTAAAAGTTGAGCATATGGATACAGTAATCCATAAAGATTCGTTATTTGGCATACGTGGCGTAGTTAGTGGCACACAGTATGAAAGCACAACAATAGCAGATAGCGATTGTGTAGTGTTGAAAATACCTAAAGAATTTTATGATGATTTAGTTGCGCTTGAGCCACGTTTTGCAGAAAATATAATAAACTCGTTAATTTAGAACGAACATATCAACAGCTACTTTATTTAGTGTTTTTAATATGTATAAGTCTTTATTATTTGTAAACGCTTTAAATGCAACACCTTCATTATTTGCCCAGTAAATCAAGTTAGGAATATCGTTGTTATTAAAGTCAACATACCAATAGTTTATACCGTTAGGGTGTACATGTGGTGTAATAATACCATCGTTCATAGAGTTATCAATGCAGTTTACGACGTCTGCTTCAGTTTCGATAGTTTTTAAGCAAGATTTTGAATGAGGGATAAGTTTATTACCCTCTTGTGAGTAGCTGTATAGAAGTTCTTCATCACCTTCTAAAAACAGCATTGGTGTAGTGATATTATTAAGTGATTTCATTTCTAGCAACTCAACTTTATCTATCGTATTGTAATCAGTAACAACGATTTTACATGCGTTATCATCATCTTTTGTGCAAACTGTGCTATCAAACCCATCAAAATTATTGAAGTTAAACGCATCAACAGCTAATCTAAACGTATATATTTTAGAGCCTATGTTAAACTTGCGTTTATCGTTTTTAGATGTAGAAACGAAAGAATAATCGCTCGCTTTGCCAACAAGATTTTCTACAGTAACATTTTTAACTAATATATCAGAGTATATGCAGTTACTTTTTTCGCTATCGTAGCAACTGTAGTCATCATCCATGCGTTTAATTAAAACCGTACCATCGTCATTAAATACAAACTTAGCGTTATTTATATTAAACATGATATCTTCAAGGTCGCTACCAATACTTTTTACGCCTCTACTTTTGTTATTGACGATTTCAAGTTCAACTTCGTGCTTTGAATATTTAATGCTGAGTATTTGATTAGTTGAAATGTAAAAGCTTTCTATACCAGAGTTAAAAAACGATGCTGGAGTAGCGTCAGATACGCTAATTGAGAACATATCCCTAGCCATAGCAGACGTAGAAAAAACAAGAAACGCCAAAACCGATAGAAAAACCTTGTTATACATAGAGAAACCTACATTATTAAAAACATTGTACTTATAATTAAATGTATAGTTAATTATTCTTAAATGTCAATAGAAAACATTGATAATAAACATTTTTTTATTTACCACACAATAAAAAAAGGACGCTGAAACATAACAACGTCCGTATAACTATCTGATAAGTTTAGTATTTTTATATTTTCATTAAATTCTTGGCGGTACTAAATCTCTTGGGTCGCCTACCTTAAACCAATATGGAAAACTTCTATCATACAAGTCAATACTACCTTCCATATTATTAACTTCATCGTTAAGTAGCGAGATACTGCTTAAACTTTTTACATCATTAATACCTGCTGGATCACCAAGACCAACTATATTAGTCGCACCACCATTAACTTGTAAAAATGAAACATTATCAAAACTTCCACCATGATTAGTACCTACAATAGCTCCAACATCATCGCTACCATTAACTTTTCCTGTAGAATAGCTTGCATAAACATTTGCAACCAAGTTAGTGCCAATAAGTCCACCAATATAACTAGAACCAAGTATGTCGCCTGTATTATAGCAGCCGACAATATCTGTACCAGAACCAAAAGTATTATTAAGGTCAGCTCTATCGGCACTACCAACAACACCACCTATCCAATCTCCAGTAGCTGTTATATCGCCAGTATTGTAACTAGCATATATTTCACCAGCAACACTTTTACCTACAATACCACCAACAAAACTACCACCTGTTATATTTGCATTGTTATATGCATTTTCAATTGTGCTATCAAAAATACTGCTTTCTAAATAAGCTTCCTCATTATAACCGACTATACCACCAACAAGAATATTTCCACGAATAGTACCACCCTTGACAGATGCATTCTCTACAAGGGTATATTCGTTTACACCAACAATACCACCAGTTCCACCACCGGCTGCAGTAGCTGTTAGTGATATATTATCAACATGCATAGGAACCTGAGCCAGTCGATATAATAACAGGGCTTAAGACGCCTAAGTTTCTAACTATGCTATCTGTGGTAATATTTCCAAACAGTCCAATTAAGTAAGAGCTATCATCAATATATAAACCACTAATTGTATAGTCTTTCCCATCAAAAGTACCTTCGTATCTGTTGCTATTTAAGTTACCTATTGGTACCCAACTAACTGTTTTATCAAGCGTAATATTACACGCTAAGTTTGCATTTAATTCAGTTGAACCAGCATTTACTTCATCACGGAACGCCATTAAGCCATTAGCGTTATATATAGTCCA
>CAYJIW010000157.1:0-3214 GCA_964370335.1 uncultured Deferribacteraceae bacterium | reverse complement strand
ATCGCTTTTACAATTTTTATAATATTGTCTAGCATACCTGTGTTATTGTTATCTGGAACATCTGCAAACACTTAGTCGAGGTTATCATTTGGAAAATAAATTAAAATCAGAACATTCAAAATATCTAGTTAGACATGCTAGCAACCCTATTGCTTGGCAAACATACAACAAAGAAACGCTACAACTTGCAAAGTCGCAAAATAAACCAATATTCCTTAGTAGTGGTTATTCTGCTTGCCATTATTGCAACCTTATGGAGCAACAATCGTTTGAAAATGACGAGGTTGCAAAAATCATTAACGACAACTTTATACCAATACTAATTGATAAAGATGAATACCCAGATATAGATAAGGAATACCAATTCTATCTGCAATCTACTGGCGAAGCTGGTGGCTGGCCATTAAACGTATTTTTAACGCCAGATATGCAACCATTTTTTGCTGGCACATATTTCCCATTAGCGAACTCTGCCGATAAACCATCGTTCAAAGACTTAATTAGTGGGCTTGCCGACATTTATAACAATAAACGTGATGAAATTGATAAAGTTATTGAAGTACGTAATGAGTTTTTAAAATCGTTTAAACAAGTGCTAGATAACCCACTCGTCGCTGAAGATAAAATTATCGAATATGCTACACAAGAGTTTAGGAAAATATTTGATAACGAATTTGGTGGATTTCGTGATGGAGCGAAGTTTCCATACGTTCCCGCACTACTATTGCTTACAGACATTGAAGATGATGAAGTATTATCATTTTTATGCAAAACAGCTGATAGCATATGTTCACTAGGCATTAGCGACCACTTGTTTGGCGGTTTCTTTCGCTATACTACAGATAGAAAATGGCTTGAACCTCATTTTGAAAAAATGCTTGTAGATAATGCACTTATTCCAAAATTTTTGATAAAAATGTATAACATTACTGGTAACGGGTTGTACTTATTGACTGCAAAAAAAGCTATCGACTTCGTTATTAATAACTTAATGACTGATTATGGCATACTAAACTCGGTAGAAAGTGATACAAAAAATGCGGATGGCGAACTATCAGAAGGCTATTACTATAAAGTTACTGATAGAGATTTTACAGTATTATCAGAGGGCGAATTAAAAAACTTCCCGCAAGATGCTGGTGTACAAAGCGGTGTAATATATTTAAAAAATGCAGAATACATAAAAGCTGTGGCGTTACAACCAACGCTAGAAAAAGTCGCTAACCGCATAGCAGGCGTTAGACTTGCACCTGAGCTTGATAACAAAGTTGTTGCTGGTGCAAACTTTCTGTTTTGCACTACTTTATTAGAATGTTTTGAAACATCTGGCGATGACTGGTTTTTAAACCAAGCAACTGCACTATACCATAAAATTAGCTATGTATTGACTGATAATGGTATAGTCTATAGATGTAGCTATGGCGAAAATATCATACACCACGCTACGCTAGAAGACCATATATACTACCTAGAAGCGACACTTACATTTTATGAAATAACTAAAGAACGTGAATTTCAAATAGTTGCAAAACAGATATTGAAAGCCATTAATGATAACTTTATTGCTAATGGGCTACTATACTTAGATAGCGATAAAAAAATATCTGATACGTTTGATGATGATAAGCCAAATGCTATTGGTATGTACTATTATTTATTGACAAAATACGATTACGCAGTTGATACAAAAATATCTGATGAGCTAAAAGCGTTTGTACTTGATAGAGTGAACCGTTTTCCAACAGGTCATGCAACTATGATAAGAGCGTTTGTATAAAAAAAATCGGGCATACCTTTTAAAGTATGCCCATAATCATTTATTGATTATATATTGCTTTTGGATGGTACTTATATTGTTCCTCATACAATAAGTGGCTGATAGTTTCATCAGTTTTTTCTTGCGATACTGGGAAAAACAAACCCTTTGCAGTAGTATATACCTTGCCATCTAAATCGGTTATTTTACCCCGTGTGCTAAACATTATCCCTTTTTCCATACCTACAAATTCAGTTGTTACTAAAAGTGGAACACCTGTAGGAACTGTCTTTTTATAAGTTACTGATAACTCACGTGTAAAGCAAAACAACTCCGTATCAGAAAATATATATGCTGCCCACCCCATTGCCTCATCAAGCAGCGCAGATAACACGCCACCATGTGCAACACCTACGTAACTATTGTAATAATCTTGCAATGTAAAATCCACATGCACTTTATTATTTAGAGTGTAGAACGATATTTGTAACCCATGAGGGTTACTCTTACCGCATATAAAACAGCCACCTGAGTGTGGCAGATATAATTTTTCTTCCATTGTCTAAGCCCACTTAACTTTATTTAATTCAAAAGGATTGCGTAAATATTTGTGATAAGGTGTAACAATAAATGCTACCTTTAGCCTACCAGCGTTTTCTAGCTTATAAGTACCAACGAACTCATCGCCCTTTTTCTCTAATCTAACAATTTTTGGATCAATCATATTAGCACTATCGCCACCAAATTCAAGTGTTACAAACACGCCTAAATGCTCATCTGGTGTGCCATTAGCATTAATTTTTGCACTAAATTTCACAGTTTCAGATGGTGCAAAAGTTTTTGCTTCAACATTAGTATCAATAAAGTTGACACCGTCCCACTTTGCTAAAACATCAGCATACCAGTCGTTATATTTGCGTGCTTCATCGTAATCGTTACAGATAAACTCATGATGTAGCTTATGTAATGGCACATAGTATTGATCTGTATAGTTCATCAACATTCTGTTCGAGTTAAAAAATGCTGGTATCGTTCTAAGGTTTTCTTTAATCATCTTAATCCATTCCCTAGGCATACCACAGCTATCACGGTTATAGAATAGTGGAACTAAATCGTTTTCTAGTATATTATAAATGTCCATACCTTCAACGTAGTCTTGGTAGTCATTTTGCGGATATTCTTCGCCACTACCGATAGCCCAACCGTTCATATTGTTGTAACCCTCTACCCACCAGCCATCAAGTACAGATAAGTTTAATGCACCATTAGCAGATGCTTTCATACCAGATGTTCCAGATGCTTCCATAGGTCTACGTGGGTTATTTAGCCATACATCAACACCACGTGTTAAGTATCTTGCAAGTTCAATATCATAATCTTCTACAAATACGATATGGTTTCTAAATTCTGGCTTTCTAGCGATTTGGATAATCTTTTTAATAATTTCTTTACCGCCGT
>CAYJIW010000156.1:2184-3244 GCA_964370335.1 uncultured Deferribacteraceae bacterium | reverse complement strand
TATGAGGAGTGTACAAATAGGTACTCGACGATTAAATTCGAGGAACAACAACGCCCAATTACGTAATTTTGCTGGATTTTTGATGTATTTTAAGTTTAGACGAGGCGTCTTGAAAAATCACGACAGGAGTTTACATAGAGCTTAGCGTAAATGATTAAGCAGTTTTTTAAATAACGCAGTATAAAAGCAAAAGAAACGTTAATTACGTAATTTTTATGTATTTTTTATTCTGGCTAGGCGTACCACAGAATTTATGAGGAGTGTACAAATAGGTACTCGACGATTAAATTCGAGGAACAACAACGCCAGAATGAAAAAGACAAAAAATTAGAAGGGTTTTATTGGGACGTATTTTTTACTAACCCCTACCCTCTCATTCTCCCTAGCGACAAACATTTGGTCGACTATTTCTTGTGATTTTACTGTGCCATCAGCGTTATATATTGTAAGCTCGTAAGTAGTTACTGCCCTACTGTTATACATTGATAACGCCATTAATATTATTGTAATAACTGATGCAACATACCAATACTTTTGATATTCTCCACCAAAATACTTTGTAAACTTTTTCATATATTCTCCGTAACACTAACTAAAAGTGTCGTGCAATTTTACTTATCAAACTATCTAACTCTGATAACTTTACCATATTTGCGCCATCAGATAAAGCGTTTTTTGGTTCTGGGTGCGTTTCAATAAAGTAGCCTTTTACACCGCAAACGCTTGCACACATAGCCATATATTGTGCATATTCTGGGTTGCCACCGCTACTGCCACCTAGTCCGCCCGGTCTTTGTGTAGAGTGAGTTACATCCATAACGACTGGCACACCAAACTTTTGCATATCTACGACGTTCCTAAAATCTACTACTAAGTTATTATAGCCAAACATTGTGCCACGCTCTGTTAGTAGAACTTGCTCATTACCTGTAGATTTAACTTTTTCTAGTGGATATTGCATATCATCAGAACTTAAAAACTGTGCTTTCTTTATATTTACAACTTTACCTGTTTTGCCTGCCTCTAACAGCAAATCTGTTTGCCTACATAAAAATGCTGG
>CAYJIW010000156.1:0-2174 GCA_964370335.1 uncultured Deferribacteraceae bacterium | reverse complement strand
GCAACAGATTGCGCTTGATAGCTTTCGTGTATATCTGTAACTACTGGCACGTTAAACTCTTTCTTAATAGTATCAAGGATTTTTAGCCCCTCTTGCATACCAGCACCCCTAAAAGATGAAGCAGATGTCCTATTAGCTTTATCAAAAGATGCTTTAAAAATATACGTAAATCCATGCTTATCCGCTATTTTAACGCATTGTTCGGCAACTTCCCTGCATATATCTAGGCTTTCTATAACGCATGTACCAGCCATTAAAAATGGTTTTTCTATTAGTGATTTATATAAATTATCCATAATCCCTCAACTATTTTGAAACATCAATAACGCTTTCGTATATTTTGCCATCTAGTATAATTTTTACAAGTAGTTGTGTAACTTCATCTTGCACTAATGTACCTTTATAAAGCGATAGCGTAAAAACTTCTTCGTTATCATCAAGTTTGATAGCAATATCGCCGTTGTTATCGTTCAATATTTTATCATCTTGGCTAACGACTACAAGTGGGAAAATATCAAATCTGTTAGTATTCCAGCGACGGTTTACTTCGCCAACTGTAGATATTTCAATGTATTCAAAGCTACGCCCTTTAGCTGATATTGATAGCGACAATTCTATATCGTTCATGTTATCAGGCTTAACTGCGTTAGAGTTTGAGGCACGGTTTTTACCATCAAAAGTTTTTACACTAGCGTTAAAAAGTTGTTTCGGCTTATAGCTTTGCGCATCTCTAAAGTATTCTATTTCGACAGGTGCTGTGATTGGTTCAAGCACGACATCTGCACCATCTACAGCAAGCAGATAGCCATATTGTGCTGGCAACCTATATTCTGCAGTTATATCAACAGTAAGCATTTCGCCAACCGATTTTTCATCAATAGTAGCAATATCTCTAACTTTTTTTAGTGCAACGCCCTCGCCATTTTCTACAATTTCATACATGCCGATTTTTGCACTACCTCTAGCAAACTTCACATCAAACATTAGCTTTGCACTTTTGAAGTAGAATAAGTCTGACTTATCGCTATTAGTGACTATACGTATGAACGAGTTAGCTTGCGGGCTTCTTTCAAGTTTATATGTGTTGCTGTTAGATTTTTCAAACTTCCCACCGCTAAATACCGATGGAATAAGCATAACATTTGTATCTTGCAAATACTTTTGTTCTACGATAGGCGCAATTTTTGTTTTATCAATAATCCAATCGCCTTTATCTGCGCCAGTATATTTACCAACGATTGTGCCGTTTGCTTGGACATTACCAGAAAACACTATAGCACACCTTATTGATGAATTTGGTCTAGCACAGTTTGCGATTATCCTAACTGCGTCATCATCTTTTATTGTGCCAGTAATATCGTATGTTAGTTGCCTTTGCACATCAAACATTTTGCCGATAATTACATCGTCAGTTTCTATCATATTTATCATGTATGGCGATTTATCTGTTGATACTTCATAAACGCCTGTAGGTAATGGCGACGACACTTGCTGTACAGCTACTGGCAAGAAAACCATTTTTGTAAGCGATATAACATCACCGCTACCAGCAGTAATTTCAATACTATATCTACCGTTTTCGTCAGTAGTGAACGATTGCCCAGTTTCCCTAGCTGTAAGTTTAATATTTGGTACAGAGACGTTATTCTTATCATATACGATACCATCAAGTATGACAGTTGTAATATTATCGCCTGTGAACGACACAACAGAAGTGTATCTTTCATCTTTATATACTGTATCTAGGTTAATTTTATTAATAAAATAAGCGTTACCTTGTTGTTTAACAATGTTTAGTAGCCCTTGCTCGATAACGCCAGCCATATCCATTTGGGCAAATCCATCATCAGAATATACTTGCACAACGAACGTACGCATAATATACGTTAAGTAGAAATCCGCCATGTATTGCGAGTCTGGGTTTGGTAATGCAAACAAGCTACCACGTTCGCCAAACGGTGCAGGAGCAGTTCTTTTTTCGCCATCGTAGTCTTTTTCAACTTGAGATAGTTCATCAAATGTGTTAAAAGCAGATAGAAAGTTATCACACGAATATATCCTAACGCTAACCATATAGCTATTTTTGCGTTGTATATCCATAATAGTTTCACTTTTTGTGGAATAGTATGTGTATGTATTTTCGTACATTTTACATGCGTCACGAGTTTCTTCTG
>CAYJIW010000155.1:1971-3279 GCA_964370335.1 uncultured Deferribacteraceae bacterium | reverse complement strand
GAGTAGAAGTAGAAGCCTCCGCGTTAAGTACGCCTGTATTTGAAGATGTAGCATTTTTACCTTTCATTGTACTTTCAAGTTGTAAGTCAAAAATTGCTTCATCAAGTGCAGTTAATTGGTCAAGAATGTCGTTATAAACAGTTTTTTCGTATGTAAGTTCAGTTATTTCGTTATTTAATCTAGTAATAGGTGCTTGCGCAGTAGCCATTAGTGCATCAATAATCGAATTTGTATCAAGTCCTGACGCTATACCACCAACTCTTAAAGCTTCCATAGAAACCTCCACATAGTTATACCTTATATCTGTTATCGACAAACTTTTATAAAACTTTAGAAAAAAAATTAAAAAAAATAATTTTATAGTCTTGATTGACATATTAGGAAGAATTTATCATAATATCATTCAATCAAATTTATACAAGCAAAAACACTGCCAAATGGGGAATATATGATAAAATTAGTTATTTACGATTGTGATGGAGTGCTAGTCGATAGTACTGAATCTATACTGACTTACTATAGTTGGATGGCAGAAAAATGCGGATTGCCACCTATAGATTGGACAGAGGAAGATATAAGATTGATAGCGCTATCTTATGCTGATAAAGATATATTAGAAATACTTGCTGGTGGCGATAAAGACTTATACAACAAGATGTTACATATAGCTAAAAATGAAGCACCGCCGAGTGATTATTCTAAAATGACATTGCACGATGGATTAATTGAAGGGCTAGAAATTGTAAAAAGTTTAGGGTTACCAATAGCAATTTGTACTAATCGAGGGCGTTCGCTACCTGTGCTATTAAATCATTTTGGGATAGCAAAATATTTTGATTTCTGCATTACATCAAACGATGTTGAGCTACCAAAACCATCACCTGAAGGTGTACATAAAATTTGTAACCATTTCGGAATAGAGGAAAAATATACACTATTTGTAGGAGATTCACCAACTGATTACCATGCATCAAAAACTGCTGGCACACAGTTTGTATCGTTCAAAAAGGAACTGTATGGTTCAACAATCATCAATAACCATAACGAGATTGAAAAGTTTTTAAAGTAGAGCAACGGACTACTTAGTCCACCGCTCTATCAAAACGTAAAAAATGGAAGCTTTACGCTCCCAAATTTATTTTATTCAATAACCAATATTGGTTGCGATTGTCCAGATTGGAAACAACGCAGAATTGCCGTTTAGCGTAGATTTTACACTCCTACTAGGCGTGCGATAACGGCAAAAAGCCCGTTTATATTGAGTTTTTTATTCTGGCTAGGCGCCCCGTAGAAAGCCGAATGAGTGTA
>CAYJIW010000155.1:1390-1952 GCA_964370335.1 uncultured Deferribacteraceae bacterium | reverse complement strand
CTCGATTGAGGCTTTCGAGGAGTAACAACGCCAGAATGAAAAAGACAATATAAACTATAGTCCTAGTTTTTGTTTAAGAAGCTGATTAATCACTCCCGGATTTGCCTTACCGCCAGTAGCTTTCATTGCTTGCCCTACGAAGAAGCCAAACAGTTTATCTTTACCAGCTTTTAGCCCCTCAACTTCTTTTGGGTTATCTGCTATGATTTTATCAACCACAGCTTCAATAGCGCCAGTATCAGAAACTTGCTTCATGCCACGTTCTTCTGTAATTACGCTAGGTTCTTTATTTTCATCTTCAACTATTTCTATCAATTCTTTCGCCATACGTAAACTTATTGTACCATCTTCCACCATTGCAACTATTGCACCTAAACGCTCTGGTGTTAAGTTTAGCTCGTCGATAGACTTTTTACGCTCCGACATCATCGCTGTAATCTCAATTATTATAAGTGTTGCAGTCTTTTTCGCATCTGCACCTTTTACTTTAACTGCTTTTTCAAAATAGTTTGCAACAGCAACATCAAATACTAACCTTGATGCATCGTCTTTCACAAGTCCA
>CAYJIW010000155.1:0-1380 GCA_964370335.1 uncultured Deferribacteraceae bacterium | reverse complement strand
GTTGCATAAATCGTGCTTCTTTAGCATCTGGCATTTCTGGCATTTCATTTTTTACACGCTCAAGCAGTTCATCTGATACGTACAATGGAAACGCTAAATCTGGATCTGGAAAGTACCTATAATCGTTAGCATTCTCTTTACCACGCATAGAACGAGTTTCACGCTTTACATTGTTGAACAGTCTTGTTTCTTGGTCGATTGTGCCACCGTTTTCGTATATTTCTACATGCCTGTTTGCTTCAAACTCGATAGCTTGCATTAAAAATCTGATAGAGTTTACGTTTTTTACTTCGCAACGTGTGCGTAGTTCAGTAGAGCCAACAGGCCTAACAGATACGTTAGCATCGCAACGCATAGAGCCTTCGTCCATGTTACCATCGCATGTGCCAAGTGTCCTAACGATTGCACGCAATTTAGTTAAGTATGCACCAGCTTCTTGTGGTGATGACATATCCGGTTTTGATACAATTTCCATCAACGCAACGCCAGAACGGTTTAAATCTATAACTGATTTAGTACGTAGCATATCGTGTATTGATTTACCCGCATCTTGTTCAAGATGTAGGCGTTCGATACCGACACGTTTTTCTGTGCCATCTTCAAGCGTAATATCAAGGTAGCCCTCGCCAACGATAGGTTTATCGTATTGGCTAATTTGGTAGCCTTGTGGTAAATCTGCATAAAAGTAGTTTTTACGTGCAAATTCAGAATATTTGTTAATAACAGCATTAAGCCCTAGCCCAGTTTTGACAGCTTGTTCGATACAATGCTCATTAACTACTGGCAACATGCCCGGAAACCCTGCATCAATAAATGATACAGTATCGTTAGGGGCACTACCGCTAGCTGCAGACGCACCAGAAAATAATTTTGAGTTAGATATAACTTGGCAATGAACTTCTAGTCCTATTACTAATTCCCAATCGTGTTTTTCGCCTTTTATAATATATTTCATTACTTATTCTCCAATACATATGCAGTTTTTAGTATCGTTTGTTCATCAAAATCACGCCCTATCAGTTGCAAGCCAATAGGCAAACCGTTTTCCGCAGTTTTAAAAGGAACAGATATTGCCGGTAGTTTTGCAAGGTTGATAGGTACAGTAAAAATATCTTGTAAATACATTGTTACAGGGTCGAACTGTTTACCCTCGTCAATAGTAAACGCTGTTGTTGGTGCTGTTGGTGTTAATATCATATCTACTTGTTTAAACGCTTGCAAATAGTCGTGACGTATAAGCTTTTGTACTTCCAACGCTTTTAGATAGTATGCATCGTAATAGCCAGCAGATAAAACGTATGTACAAATAATGATACGTCGTTTAACTTCATCACCAAACCCTTTCGAGCGAGTATTTTCATACATTTCATCAAGCGAGTT
>CAYJIW010000154.1:0-3449 GCA_964370335.1 uncultured Deferribacteraceae bacterium | reverse complement strand
TTATTAAAGTCAGCAATATCATCAAGTGATTTAATAGTTAAAAAAGTTTACTGTTCTTGTTTGCAAAAGTTTTCTATTTTAGTTTCGTATTGTTTATTGTTGACAATAGTAGCTATTTTTCTCATGCGACATTGTAACATAAAAAAATATAAATGAAAACAAAAGTTTATAAAAAATTGTATTATTAATAGGTTGAGATATGTGTATTGAATGTAAATTATTATTAAAGTCATGGTTGATTGCTTTTTTTTGCATATATATTAGTGCTTTACAGTTGCAAGTGCCTACAATATTTTGCGTATTAGTATTTTTATTTCCTGTTGTGTCGTCAATTAGCCTTAGGGGTGTGATTTCAGAGTTGACTCCTATTTTACTATACAGTTTTATTATCTCATTTTTTGCAAACAGCGTGTTTTCTCTTTACGCTTCAATATTTATACCAGTTTTTATTATCCATTGTGTCCGTTCTGGTAAAATTTGGGCAACGGTAATAAGTTACATTTTTTCAATATTTTTGCTGGTTATCGCTATATTGAATAGCTCTATGATAGATTGGTTATTGATTGTGCCAGCGATGTTGACATTATTATTTAATATTAAGCTTTTCAAGTATGATAATAGCGATATTGAAAGTATTGAAATTGTTACAGATGATGATAAGCGTAGCCATGAACTCGCCAATTTTTTTATGAAAGGTGCTGCTAGGGAAGGTGCGAAAAAAGAGCAATCTAATAATATTTTAGTATCATTTTCATCAAAAATTATTTTGCCACCAATGCAAGTTATAAATCGAATTAATAAAAATAAGGGTAAAGCATTCATTGTTTGTAGCGATAAATATTTATCATCTATGCAGTATGTTATTGTGTGGATATATTTAATGCTAAATGGGTATAAAGTTTATGGGCGTGTTGTTTGTACAAGTATAGCTGGCGATACGATGTGTGATGAACAAGCATTTGAAGCTGGTGGCGATTACGCTGCTGGTTTTATGTGTGGATTACCGATAATATTTTATCCATCGCCAATTTTTATTGTGTCATTACTTATATTTTTATTTACAAAAAAGGATAGCAACTAAAGGCTATCCTGATTGAATTACTAAAAGTGGTAAGCAACTCCGATAGAGTATCTAAACCTATCAAGTGTTAAATTGTGCTTATATGTTTGGCTTATGCCAGAAATTTGTTGCGAAACTCTACCAACATCAAGCAAGCTATATCTAAACTCGAAAAATAGTCCGATGTTGCCACTATCAGTAAACATATATTCAACACCAGCAAATCCATCAACACCATAAGTGCTACCAGAAACGCTTTCTTGCTTGCCAAAAGTAGTTGAGTTGTAGGACCCATTTTTTATATCATATTTGAAATATGCATATGATACACCAAGCCCAGCCCATGCGTTAATAAGCCTAGATGATGTCATATAAGCAACATTAAATGTGGTTGGTATTACAACAATATCAGAATCGACATTAAAACCGTTAACGTAGCCATTAAATTCTGTTCCAATATATTCTGAGCTTATTCCAAGTGCAACATTACCCCATATTTTGTTAAGTACGTTGAAGTATATCATTGCGCCGCCACGTGGCGAATAATCTTTATAATCATCTTGCACAAAATCTGGCAAATTAAGGTAACCACCAACCATACCTAGCGACTTTTTATAGCCAACATTTTTTGGATATTCCTCGCTATCAGATTGTGCATATGCTACTGTTGTAAAAGCAGTAATTAGTAATATTATAAGTAGTTTTTTCATTTATTGCCCGCTCCTAAGCAGTGTTGGGTCTATAGGATAGTTGTTATCAAAGCAAGCACAACAAAAATCATTTTTATTATCAAATATATTAACCATACCTTCACTAGATAAATAGCCGAGTGAATCAGCGCCGATATAGTTTTTGACTTCATCAATAGAGTGCGTGTTAGATATAAGTTCGTGGTTAGTAGGTGTAGCAATCCCGTAAAAGCATGGGTGCATAGTAGGTGGCGAAGATATACGCATATGTATTTCTTTAGCGCCAGCATCACGTAGCATTTTTACTATTTTACGGCTAGTTGTTCCCCTAACTATAGAATCATCAACAACGACTATGCGTTTGCCTTCGATAATACTTTTGACAGGGTTTAGCTTAACTTTTACGCCAAAGTCACGTATGCTTTGCGTAGGTTCGATAAATGTTCTGCCAACGTAGTGGTTACGTACCAAGCCCATTTCCATAGGTATTCCGCTAGCTTCAGAGTAGCCGATAGTAGCTATTATGCCAGAATCTGGCACAGGTATAACAATATCTGCTTCGGTAGGGTGTTCGATTGCGAGTGTACGCCCAAACCCTTTGCGAGCCTCATAAACAGATTTACCAAACATGAAAGAATCTGGCCTAGCAAAGTAGATATGTTCAAATATACATTGTGCAGGTTTTACTTTATCGCCGAACGGAAGAACAGATTTAACAGCATCAGGTGTAATGACAACCATTTCGCCCGGTTCAATCTCCCTAATAAATGATGCATCAATTAAGTCTAGTGCAACTGTTTCGCTAGCGATAACGTAGCCATCTTTTAGTTTGCCAAGCACTAATGGTCTGATACCGTTAGGGTCACGTACAGCAATAAGTGTGTTGCCAGTAGAGAACAGAAGCGAATATGCCCCTGTAATAATATTTAATACGTTACATATGCCATCAATTAAGTCAGTTGTTTGCAATTCCTTAGCTAAAAGGTGCATAACTACTTCAGAATCTGTAGATGTTGAAAAAATAGAACCTTTTGAAATAAGCTCACGTTTAATCTTGTTAGAGTTTATTAAGTTGCCATTATATGATAACGCACAATTTCCGATAGGCAGTTCTGCAAGTACAGGTTGTAGGTTTGTTTTGTTATAATCGCCATCTGTTGGGTAGCGGTTATGTCCTATAGCGATATTGCCACGCAAGCTTTTTAGTTTGCTTTCGGTATAAACATCCGCAACAAGTCCAAGCTCTTTTATGTGCCTAATTTTTGCGCCATCAGAAACGGCAATCCCAGTACCTTGCTGTCCTCTGTGTTGTTGTGCGTAAAGGCATAGGTACACAAGGTTAGCAGCTTCATCATTGCCATAAACGGCAGCAATAGCACATTCATCAGCAAATTTGTCATTATTCATTATCATACGTTGAAACTCCATTAATAATGTTTAGATAGTATTATTTATTATTCATTTGGGCATGTTTGTCAATAGCTAAGACAATATTATTTATAAATAGTTCTTCATTCACTACATAATAGCAGAAACTAACGCATCTAGAAAATGTTTGATTTTTTTGTCATTATGCATTATATTGATAACCATGTTTTTATGTAAAACAAATACATTAAAAGGGGTAATCACGATGAAAAAATTAAAGTTATTAGCATTCATGCTAATGCCAGCGTTGTTATTAAGCGTAAGTGCTTGTA
>CAYJIW010000153.1:0-3458 GCA_964370335.1 uncultured Deferribacteraceae bacterium | reverse complement strand
CAAGTTTCTTTAGGGTCCCAGCTCCAATATCTACCCCAAGCCTGTTCTGCCCAGATTGCGCCAAAAATTAAGCCACCTAAAGTGAATATAATAAAGCCCATAACAGCAAATTTATATGTATATGCATCAAACTTAGTTATGTCATTAATATGTTTTAAAAATACGTCACGAAGCGATAAGCCATAATGTCTAAATAATAGTATAAAGACAATTAATAGCGTTATACACATAATCTTCATACCTATGCGATTAATTAATACATCGCTAAACGCACTTTTAAATATTACTGATATAACTAGCATAAATAGGCTAGCACAACCAATAGCTACAGCAGATGTCCAAAATGTATAATATTTGTTGCTTTTGCTATCTGATGTTGCCACTAAGTATGTAAATGCGCAAATAGCTGATAGTGCGAAACACACATAGCCAATAAAACTCAATGTAACGTGTGCAAGCAACCAGTTGCTTTGTAGTGCAGGCACTAACGGTTGAATTTTGTCAGATGCACCTATTGCAGTTGCAAATAAAACTGATGCCCCAGCAACAGCTGTTGTTGCTATGCCTAATAGTTTTGTTTTAGTTTTATACTCATAAACTAAATATATGCCCACTAATACTAATGAGAAAAACTGTAACGACTCATATAAGTTTGTAACAGGCAATGCAAAAGTAAATGTACCAGCATTTACGCCATAAAACTCGAACGCACGTATTACAAACGTGAATATAAGCATAACAAAACTAACAACTGTAATTATAGTTGCACCAGTGCTAGATGCTTTTTTATTAAAAGTTATTCCTATAATATATAGTATCATTGCTATAAGGAATAAGAATGCTGAAAAAGTAGTTATTGCTGTTGTTGTCATTTTTCCTCACCATCAAATATTGTTACTGATGTATTTATGAACGAAACTTTTCGTTGCGTACGTGTATAATGTGATATAGCTAAGTCGCCATTATCAGTATTTTTAAATCTCATAAATATTGCAGTATAGTTTAATAAATATACTAGAAATAATCCGATACTAACAATCAAAAAACCGAAGTAAATTAGCGGTGTGCCGGGATCTTTCTTAACAGATAACGTACTATATGTAACGCCGTATAGCTTATCAAACTTTATACCCATATTAGCATCTTTAATTTGAGCCATGTTCATATTTTTTGCAAAAATCCATAATGTATCAACAATTTTGCCATCTTTTGATATTTCAAATAGTGCAGCAGGGTTATCTAAGTTATCAGAACTAGAGTAAACATTATTATCAGCGTCTAGTGCAAATGAAGATACAAAGTCAATAAATTTGCCTGTATAGCCATCTGTAATATTAAATGGTGTATTAAAATGCTCCATTATGCCAATGTTTTTACCATCACCAGTTATTATTGTCGCTCTAACTTGTGCGTTACTGTTTGGATATACGCCAAAACTCGTTTGATAGAACGAGATACCTTCAAATACTAATGGGTGGTTGACATCAATAACTCGTTCAGCGATGCCTTTGCCATTTTTTACAATGCGTACTTCACTAATATACGATTTTGCACGTGTAGAGTTATCGTAGTAAAGTACATTAAACTCATCAAGGTAAAGATCAAACCCTAGCTCTTCATGCGAGCCATCTGTTAGTACAGCGACATTATCAAAGTCGCCCTCTAATATATTCATAACGGCTTTGTAGCCGATAGCATGCGAAATAAAACCGCCAAGCAATAGTAATAATATGCCGACGTGTAAAGTAATAACGCCCCACCTGCCCATATTATGTTTTGTGGCAACATAGGTGTTATTATCTATAGATGTAACTTTAAAACCTTTATCAGTAAAGCTATTAAGGCAATCATCTTTAGTTAATTTTGAAGTAGTACTGTTTGTAAGCGACTTATCGTTGAATTTGTAGCCAGCTTTAGCAAACGGAATAAGTTTATATGTGCAAAGAACTAGATTAATTGCAAATAAAAATAAAAGGAAAACGAAAAGCGGTGATGCATATACGTTTAATAAGCCAAGTCGCTCAAGCATGTGATAAAGTGTATCAGCACTATCAGCGCTATTAAGTATTCTTGTATATGTGTCAATAAATGATTGTTTGTCACCTTGTGGTATCATGCTACCAATGATGACAAGAACAATAATCGGAATAGTAACGATTAAAGTAAATTTTGTTGAAGATAAAAAGGATATAGTTTTTTTCATGTGGTATATAATTAGATAAAAAACAGTGGAGGTTTTACCCTCCACCGTTTAGTTATTTAGTTGTTACTTTTTTGCAGTCATTTTTTTGATTTCTGCATCAACTAGTTTGTAGCCAGCCATAGACTCGTCGATAGACTTAGTTAATGACTCTCTAGCAAGTTCAGGGTTGTGGAAACCGTCAGAGTTTTCTGCAGTCCAGTATTCCCATAGGATATCAGCTTTAGTGTGGTGTAGACGTGCTTTAGCTAATACATCTTTGCTAACGCCCATACGCTCACCAACTGCGATAATGTCTATTAATTCAACTAGCCAGAATTCAGCTTTTCTCATACGACCTTTAGTGTAGCTTTTGATAGAGTCGATAGAGTAAACAGCCATTTCTTCATCCCAGTTAGTAGAAAGAGCTATGTATTCTGGAGAATATTTAGCTTTATCCCAGTTTTTGTCTGCACCTTCACCATGACAGCCAGAAGTTAAGCAAGTTTTATCAAGCATAAATCTTGGAGATGTAGCATAGTGAGAAGTGTATTCTAGGTTACCTTTCTTATCTGTAACAGCACCGTAGTGACAGTTTGCGCAAGTTACGCCAACTGATGCGTGCTTAGATTCGTAATGAGTTTCAAACTCAGGGTGTTGACCTTTCCAAAGAGCAGCACCAGAGAAGAAGTTTTTGTAATCTTGGAATTTGATTAACTCATAGTAGTGTTCATAAAGATTTAAAGCATCTTTAAGTGGGAAGTGGTTTGCTAGACGGCTAGCCATACCAACTTTACCGCTACCATCAGGTAATACGCCAGGGTTACAGTTGTATTCAACGTGACATTGTGCACACTGTAAAGAAGCGATACGTGGGTCTTTAGGATCTAATAAACCGATTTTACGTACGAAACCTCTTTCACCAAGTTCAACAACTTCCATCTTAACAGGATTAGGGTCAGATTGGTATAGGTTGTCTTTTTGTGCAGGGTTAGTCATAGCATCAATTAATGCATCACGAACGATACGTGGCTCAGCAGAGTGAGGATCGTGACAGAAGAAACAGTTTAAGCTGTGGTTCATAGCTTGTGCCATTTCAACTGATGAAGAAGTTCTAGACCATTTTGGCTCAGTTTCGCCAGCTGGTGCTGGGTCGCCCATGTAAGACCAATCTAAGATGTGGTCCATAGTTTTACAGTTCATACAAACTGGGTTGTTTGCAGTAGCTGTTTGGCTCATGAACGCTTTTTGGTTAGATGTTTCAGGCTCTACATTATAA
>CAYJIW010000152.1:0-3503 GCA_964370335.1 uncultured Deferribacteraceae bacterium | reverse complement strand
CTTGATAATCTGATGAGTTATCATTAATATATAAACCGCTTATTGTGTAGTTATCGCCATCAAATGTGCCATTGTATTGGTTTATACTATTACCAATTGGTATCCAAGATGTATTGTCTGCTTTATTTGTTAATTCAATGTCGCATACAAGTTTAGCGTTGATATTAACATTACCATCAGTAGTGACATTATCACGAAAGTTATTTAAGCCATTTTCG
This sequence comes from uncultured Deferribacteraceae bacterium, assembly GCA_964370335.1. Classification (GTDB taxonomy): domain Bacteria; phylum Chrysiogenota; class Deferribacteres; order Deferribacterales; family Mucispirillaceae; genus CAYJDR01. Next base: position 3,285 of record CAYJIW010000152.1, on the reverse strand, counting down.
TTATAAATTTCCCAAACGCCACTATTATTATCATAGCCTGTCATGTTGTATACGTATTCACCTATACAACGGTCAATAGGACTACCTGTGTTACCCTCATCATCTGCACATGCACTAACCATTAGCACCAACGCTGGCACTAACGCTAATAATATAAGCCTTAATTTGTTCATAAATAATTCTCCAAAAATTGTAATTTATCAATAATATAATATACATTTAAAAAATAAAAAATCAAGTAGTAAACAAAAAAACGGGAGTTTTTACACTCCCGCTGTTATCTAAGTTAATTAAGCATTACTTACTTATTAATGTCGGTATCTTTGTTGCGTTATCAGGCGCAATCAACACATCATACCTATAGCCAAATTCTCTATCGACGCCATCACCTACCCATATATCAATAGCACCATTAATAACAGTTACATTATCATTTAGTGCTTGTATTGTTTCAACACGTGTTGCGTTATCTACTGCTTCGGTAACTTCTTTCTCCGTGTTTGTAGCGACATCATACTCTATACCTACACCAAATAATGTAGTATTGTCACTTACAAAATAGTTTGATGATAAACTTACACTTATACTTATTCCTACAATACCACCAACATCTCTATTATTTACATCATGCACAAACTCTAAATCGTTAGTATATGATGATACAATTTCTCCTCTTTCATTGTACCCAACGATACCGCCTAATATAGCACTATTACCATCAGCAGTTATTCTGGCATTATCTAAATATGTTGCAGCTATATTACTTTCATTGTAACTAACAATACCACCAATATATGCATCTGTAGCTGTAGCTTCAATATCTATATTACTCGCTGATGATGCATAAATATTTCCAGAACCTTCATTTGTACCAGTAATTGCACCAATGTAATCATTACCAACAATAATTACGTTATCGACATGTACGTTAATAATATTACCTTCATTTTCACCAATAACTGCGCCTATAACTATTTTAGCAGTTATTTCAACATCTTTTACTATTAAGTTTTTAATAGTAGCATTACTACCGATCACACCAAATAAGCCTTGGTAATCTGCCGTGCTATTATCTATATACAAACCGTTAATTGTATAATTATCGCCATCAAATGTGCCATTGTATATGTTTGAAATTTTACCTATTGGTATCCAAGATATATTATCTGCTTTATTTGTTAATTCAATGTCGCATACAAGTTTAGCGTTGATATTAACATTACCATCAGTAGTGACATTATCACGAAAGTTATTTAAGCCATTTTCGTTATAAATTTCCCAAACGCCACTATTATTATCATAGCCTGTCATGTTGTATACGTATTCACCTATACAACGGTCAATAGGACTACCTGTGTTACCCTCATCATCTGCACATGCACTAACCATTAGCACCAACGCTGGCACTAACGCTAATAATATAAGCCTTAATTTGTTCATAAATAATTCTCCAAAAATTGTAATTTATCAATAATATAATATACATTTAAAAAATAAAAAATCAAGAGAATATCTTTCAACATGTGTAGCAATTATTATAAAATAATACACTTGCATTATTGTTGCATATAACTTATAATGAGAGATAATCGGTGTAATATATATTAATACAATTCAAATGGAGGTGTATTATGTTTAACAAAATGTTGCGTACTGTTTTCTTATTTTCTTTTATTCTTATTACTGCAACATCATACGCTAACGATAGCGCTGGCATTATTGTAGATATTAAAGGTAGTGCTTGGGTAGATCGTGAAGGCGGAAAAACTGCCCTAAAAATCAAATCGCCAATTTTTGCATCAGATGTTATCAATACTGATGAAAACTCTAGCTTACAAGTTTTATTTAACGATGATACTACACTTAATATGGGTGAATCATCTACTGTTAGCATTGATGAGTTTGTCTTTGACCCTAGCAAAAAATCTAGCTTTGTTGGTAGCACAGTTAAGGGCATATCAAGGGTTATCACAGGTAAAATAGTAGAGCAAAACCCAGAGGGCTTTAAAGTTAAAACTCCGCTTACAACTGTTGGGATACGTGGCACTATCGTAACTTTCGATATTGAAGATGACGAAGAAGAAATCACACTTAACCAAATATCTAACAAGAAAACTGTCAGCGTTGTTGACAACAACGGACGTGAGCAAATCATGGATGAAGCTGGCTTTGCTGTACGTGTTACAGGTGCTGGCATATCAAGACCGTTTAGGGTTGATGACGATGTTGACATTGAACGCCAACTTGGCAACATAGCTATCAATAACGATGATGATGACGACTTCGACGACGATGATTTTGATGATGATGACGATTTTGATAATGACCTTGATGATGTCAATGATGACGTTAGAGATAACGACGACGATGACGATATAGATAACGACTTTAAAGATAATATTAAAGACGATTTCAAAGATGATGATAATAACGGCTCTATCGGTGGCAGAGGTGACGATGACGACGATGACGATGATAGAAGCAACAACATCATAAACGAAAGCATTACAGGCACATACGTTGGTACATTATCACCAAATATAGGTAGCCAAGCACAAGGCGATTTCTCTTTCGATGCTGATTTAGGCTCTGGCAAAATTAGTAACGGATTTATGGAAGTTCGTAACCCCGTTACATTTAATACCCTTGTTGGCACTAACGGAACAGGGAAGATTGAACGTGACGACGACGGTATCGAATTTGATGTGAAAGATTTTACAATCGACGATGGCATCCCTGATAATCAGGAAAAAATGGAACTAAATAATGGCAAACTTAATGTTGCTGACAACTCTATTAGTGGCGAGTGGCTTGTTGATTACGATGATAACGGTGCAACACAACAAGAAGAAGGCACATTCACAGGTGCTAAAAAATAATTAAAACACGTTGGGTAGCTTTGCTTGCTACCCTTTTATAACTTATACACGGAAAAATACTATATATGAAAAAATTGTTCGCATTATTCATAATTATATTATCTACATCAATAGCTTATGCTTCTGATGTGACTGCTGATAACTATGGCGATATGAAGATAAAAGCTATATCGTTATATGATAACGCTAATTATCTTGAAGCATACGAGCTATTTATGGCATTATTTCGTGAAAATCCTACCGACAAGTCTTTATATGCATATATCGGACGTTCTGCCAAGGGTGCAAAACGCTACAATCAAGCAATCATGGGCTATGAGCGTGCTATTGATGTTAATCCTAACAGCGCAATATTGCATGTTGAACTTGCATCTGTTTATAACGCTGTGCAAAACTATGAGCAAGC
>CAYJIW010000151.1:0-3505 GCA_964370335.1 uncultured Deferribacteraceae bacterium | reverse complement strand
CAATATGTTTTTTATTCGAGGGTGTTAATATTTATGCATCTGCAATGTTTACAGCATACTCAAACGGGAAAATATCTGCTTTTATATCATTTTTCCGCACATTTGCTTTTATCAACATATTTATTATATTTTTACCAAAAGTTATAGGTATAAACGGTGTTTGGTTAGCAGTTCCACTTGCAGAAGCATTAACAATAACAATTTCGATATATTTTATCAATAAGTACAAAACACAATATATGTATGCAAAAATATGAGTTTATACACTAGATAATAAAGATAAAAAAGTAAAAAGCCGTAAGCATTGCTTACGGCTAAATTATTAATTTTGTATAGTAGCCCTAAATTCTCATTATCATAATTTATGATGTATTTTTACTACTTTGCGAATTCTATGGCTCTCGATTCTCTAATCACCATAACTTTAATCTGTCCCGGATAAGTTAGTTCTTCTTCTACCTTTTTAGAAATATCTTTCGATAGTGTAACTAATCCATCGTCGTTTACTCTATCAGGTTCAACGATGATACGAACTTCTCTACCAGCTTGTATAGCGAAAGATTTTGATACTCCATCGAACGAAGATGCAACTTCTTCAAGTTTTTCTAATCGTTTGATGTATGTTTCAAGCACTTCACGTCTTGCACCCGGTCTTGATGCAGAAATAGCATCAGATGCTTGCACAAGTACAGATTCTATACACTTAAATTCTTCTTCGCCATGGTGGCTAGCGATTGCGTTAATTACACGCCAATCTTCTTTATGTTTTTTAGCTACATCAACACCAATAGTTGTGTGTGAGCCTTCTGCTTCATAGTCGATAGCCTTGCCTATATCATGTAACAGTCCAGCACGTTTAGCAATTTTTGGGTCCATACCAAGTTCAGATGCCATAATACCAGCAATAGTAGCAACCTCGATAGAGTGACCTAATACGTTTTGTCCGTAACTTGTTCTATACTTCAATCTACCGATAAGTTTTAAAATTTCTTGGCTAATGTTGTGGATACCAAGGTTAAATACAGTTTCTTCACCAAGTTCAAGTATGTGTTTATCCATCTCTAGCTTGCTTTTATTGTGTAGTTCTTCAATTCTCGCTGGGTGTATTCTACCATCAGTGATAAGTTTCTCTAATGTAAGTTTTGCAGTTTCACGACGGAATGGATCGTAAGATGATAAAATAACTGCTTCTGGAGTATCATCAACGATAATATCAACACCTGTAATGCTTTCAAAAGTACGAATATTACGCCCTTCACGGCCAATAATTCTACCTTTCATATCATCACTTGGTAAGTTTACAAGCGTAACAGTAATATCGTTTATAAACTCTGGTGCGCAACGCTGTATAGCTGTAGAAATGATACTTCTTGCACGTTTTTCAGATTCGTTTTTGATTTCTTCTTCTATTTCTCTGATAGATCTAGCAGAATCACGTTTTGCTTCATCAACCATTTGTTCCATAAGCATTTTTTTAGCTTCTTCACCAGTCATGCCTGCAACACGTTCTACTTCATAAACGAGTTTATTTCTAGCTTCTTCAGTTTTTAGTTTAGCTGCATCTAAATCTTTAAGTTTTTTATCGCAATCAGCCTCTTTTCTAGTAAGTGATTCTTCTTTTTTCTCGACAGTTTCTAGCTTTTTGTCAAGCGATTCTTCTCTACTTTCAAGCCTGCGTTCAACGTGAGATACTTCTTTTTTATGCTCTTTAATTTCACGCTCAAGCTCTTGTCTGCCTTTAAATATAATCTCTTTTGCTTCAAGTTTAGACTCTTTAACAAGCTCCTCACCTTCTTTTTTTGCTTTAGAGATAATATCATCTGCTGTTGTGCTAAGTTTTTTATTCTCTGCTTCTAGTAAGCGTTTAGCAAAATAAAAACCAGCAATCAAACCTGCTAAAACGCCAATAACCGTGCCTATTATATATACAATATTCATTTATTCCTCCTAAATGTTGTAGACTCCGTAATTATTATATCCATCGTAATATCGTTATCATCAAAGTATGTAGTATCTACCATTTGAAAATCGTATGCTACTGCAACCTTTAATATCACCTTGCTATCAGATAAAAATTTATCGTAATAACCTTTTCCATAGCCAATCCTACCAAAATTACTGTCGCAGGCAACACATGGTATAACTGCAACGTCGATAACTTCATCGGTAAGTTTAGCACCACTACCGCAGATTATGCCGTATTCATCGTACGTAATAACTCCACGTTCATATTGATTAAAACACATCTCGCTACCAATAACCCTTGGTAAGTATATAAGCTTTCCTAGCTTATGAAGTGTATGCGTAATTGTGCTAACATCAACTTCGTTCCTAATTGGACTATAAAGTAAAAAACTATTATAATTACTAAATAGTTCAATAAACTTTTCACAAATCAGCGATGACTTCTGTGACAAAGTATCAATATCACTACTTTCTCTAGTAGCTAGTATTGATTTTCTAATATCGTTCTTAGTCATCATACTTTTTAACATCTTTCCACAGTGATTTAAGTTTGTCTTTTATTTTTATTTCAAAACCAGACTCACTAGGAAAATAAAACTGTTCACCTTTCGCAGTATATTGTTGTTTAACAAAGTTACCATAATCAAATGGATATTTATACCCTTTGTGATTATGCGAAATATGCTTAGGTACTTCAACATCGTAATCATCTAGATAACGCCAAACAGCGTTGTATGCAGAATAACTACGGTTACTTTTTGGGCAGCTAGCTAAAAATGTAATAGCTTGCCCTAAAATTATTAAGCCTTCTGGGTAGCCAACATTCATAAATGCTTGATACGCAGAATTAACAAAAACTAATGCATCTGGATAAGCGTTACCGATATCCTCTGATGCTGAAATCATCAACCTTCTAAAAACAGCCTCTGGTGTGATGCCGTTTTTAACTAGCTTCATGCCCCACATGAGTGCTGCATCTGGGTCGCTACCCCTGACACTTTTTATCATGGCTGATAAAACGTCATAATATTCATCTTCTGCAAAGCGTCTAGAAATAAGCTCTGATAAGCCATCGGTTGATAAAATAAGCTTATTTTTATCCCTAGCGCCAATAAGTGCGGATAGCTCAAGCAAGTTTAAAAACCTTCTAACATCACCGCCAGATTGTTCTGCCAATGTATCAATAACATCAGTAACGACAATTTCATCAACTGAATGTATAGTTTTTAGCTGTTCGCACGCCTTATTAGCAAGCTCACGTAATGCAACAATATCAACAGGGTTAAAGTTGAATATTAAACTACGTGAACGCAATGCAGGTACTAAATTATAGTATGGATTTTCGGCTGAAGCGCCAATCAAGCAGACATGTCTATCGTCAATAAGCTTCAATAGCATATCTTGTTGAGATTTATTATAACGAAGAATTTCATCAATAAATACAAGTATTTTTGAACCATCAGATACAAGTTCTGAAACCTTTTTCAAGTCGCCAACGCCACTAGTTGCAGCATGTAAGCTAATAAAGTCACGCCCTAGT
>CAYJIW010000150.1:0-3601 GCA_964370335.1 uncultured Deferribacteraceae bacterium | reverse complement strand
AAATTCTCGGCAAGCGATGTATCTGGCAAGAAAAAATGTCGTGCAGAAGTATGCAAAAAGTATGGACTAAACGAAGACCACCCAATCATCATACATATATCTAACCTTGGACCATCTAAAGGGATAGAGCTTATTATTGATGGGCTGGAAGAACTATCCACAATGGACGTAAACTTTATACTAATGGGCAGAAATGTTGCACCAACAAATGTCTGCATAGTTACAAAGAATAAAGATGTTTACGATAATGTGCGTGTCTTATTGCAAGATGAAGAATATAACGCACTAGAAATTTATTCGGCAGCAGATATTATATTAATGCCATCGCTATACGAACCTAGGGGCGAGCAACTTATGATAGGTATGCGCTTTGGTGCTATGCCAGTCGTTAGGCGTACAGGTGGATTGATTGATGTCGCTGAAGAAGCTGTCAAAAACGGTGTCGGATTTATGTTTGATGATTTTAAACGTGAGGCGATGTTTACAGCACTAAAGGAAGCGATAAATATGTTTAACTCTAACAAACGTGATGAAGCTATCAAAAAAATAATGTCGATTGAACATAATATAGAAAAAACAGCAACACATTATAACAAACTATACAATAAACTTATGGAGGTGTAGGTCATGAACCTAAGTAAACTTAATAAAAAAGAGCTAAGCAATCTAGCAACTGAAAAGAAAATAAAAAATAGATCTAAGATGAGTAAAGATGAACTAATTAAGGCATTAGAACCGTTTTATTTCACTACTAATACTAAAGATTTGGCTAGTAGCCAAGTAGGGTACGATAACGCAAACAACCCTCCAAAAAAGGAAGTAATAAAGCGTGATGAATACCCTATACCACCTTACTATAATAAAGATATGATTTCGCTGATGCCAGTTGACCCATCACGTGAATACGTATATTGGGAAATTAGCGACTATACACTTGCAAACGTAAAAGCAAAGTATAACTTAGACGTAAACGCAAAACTGACGCTAAAAGTATTTTCTACACCAGATAATAAAACCGTTGAACAAGCATCGGTACTTGTAGAACGCATAGGCTGTTGGTATTTCAACCTGCACTTGCCAGATGTTACAGTTTGGGCAGAGATTGGCGTCGTTGATAAAAATGGAGTTTTCCACTCTATACTAAAATCGCAAATAGTTAAAATGCCAGCTGATAAAGTTTCTGACATTATAGATGAAGAAACGTGGATGACTATCGGTGGCGACCTAGATAAACTATACAAACTATCAGGCGTTGGCATGCGTGATGCTAATAGCAGCATAAGCATACATGAAGAAGTTATTAAACAGCTACAAATACATACAGGCTCATCAAATATGAGTTTTACAAAGGAATAATAATATGAAAAACGGATATTGGTCGCTTGTTTTACACTCGCACCTACCATTTGTCAAACACCCAGATTATGACTATTTTCACGAAGAACATTGGCTGTTTGAAGCGATTACTGAAACATACTTGCCATTATTATATAATATGAAAACGCTTGAAAACGAGGGCGTATATTTTAGGTTGACAACTTCTATTACACCTCCGCTTGCAGAAATGCTTGCAGATACAAACTTGCAATCAAAGTATATACACTACCTCGATAGAAGCCTTGAACTTGCCTACAAAGAACGTGAAAGGGTGAAAAATGAAGAAATATATCAACCTGTCGTCGAAATGTATATCGAACGACTCGAACGATTTAAAAAGTTTTTAATCGAAGAATTAGGCGGTTCAGTAATTAATGGTTATAAATATTTCTCAGATAAAGGTAATTTAGAAATTATTACTTGCGGTGCAACACATGGTTATTTGCCATTAATGTTTAACGAAAAAGCGATACATGCACAAATAGAAATTGCAGCAAGAACGCATGAAAAGCACTTCGGTAAACGCCCTAAAGGTATTTGGCTACCAGAATGTGCATACTATGCTGGGTTGGAGAAGATACTAGAACGCTCTGGTATTATGTACTTTTTCGTTGATACGCACGGTATCCTATACTCTAAACCACGTGCAAGGTATGGCACATATGCACCAGTTTACACTACGAACGGTGTTGCTGCTTTTGGGCGTGATTATTACTCTTCAAAGCAAGTATGGAGCTCGAAAGAGGGCTACCCGGGCGATGCTCACTATCGTGATTTTTATCGTGATGTTGGCTATGATTTAGATTACGACTATATCAGCCCATACATTAGCCCAGATGGCGTACGTGTGTTTACAGGGTTGAAGTATCATAGGATTACTGGCGAGAGCGAATTTAAAGAAGTCTATCAACCAAGTATCGCATACCAAAAAACTGTCGACCATGCTAAGCACTTTGTAGTAGAGCGTGAAAAACAAGTTGCAGAAGTTGGCGAAATTATTGATAGAGAACCGCTAATTTTGTCACCTTACGATGCTGAATTGTATGGCCACTGGTGGTTTGAAGGTCCAGATTTTCTATTGAACGTGTTTAGAAATATGGATAAATCTGATACAGTTACACCTATTACGCCTGTTGAATACTTGCAAAAGTATCCTACTAACCAAGTTGTAGATGTTAACCCGTCATCATGGGGCGACGAGGGCTACTACAAAGTATGGCTAAATAGCGGTAACGATTGGATTTATAGACACTTGCACTTTATGGCTGAAAATATGGTTGCGCTAGCAAACAAATATGCAGATGGTACTGATAGCGTAAAAACAAGGTGCTTAAACCAACTAGCAAGGGAGTTATTCTTGTGCCAGTCAAGCGATTGGGCATTCTTGATGACGACAGGCACAGCAAACGAATACTCGACAGAGCGCTCAAAAGAGCATATTTATAACTTTATGACGCTGTACGGTATGCTAGAAAATAACAAAATAGATTTTGGACTGTTGGAAAAACTTGAGAGTAAGAATTCGATATTTTATGATGTAGATTACAAAATATTTACGTGATTTAGCGTTCTTTTTCACTAATACTGCGTTATTTGAAAAATCACTCAGTCATTTACGCTTAGCTCTATGTAAACTCCTGTCTTGATTTTTCAAGCCGCCTTGTCTTAGCAAAAAATCTACGCTAAATGAAGTTAGTGATATTATTAGCAATTAATTACATTATTACAATTGTAAATTATATTTAAGGACAGTTTTTTAACTGTCCTTTTTTTTGTCTTTAAGATGTGGACATCCCCCGCCGTCGCTCGCAGAAATGTCATGGGTAGTTATGCCTTTTATAACAACAATTTACGTCATTGCGAACGAAGTGTGGCAATCCATAACAACGTATAGTAACATTAACGCATAATCGTAGCCTAAAACGTGGACATCCCCGCCGTCGTTGTCACTCCCTTACAACCCCCGCCACAATCACAGATTGTGTCTTCGCTTCGGGCAACGACATGCGTTGCTATTTCCTCGCTCACCCTGTGGCAACACAGTGTGTTGCTCTGCTCGCTCACCACGAACTCATTACACTCGTTCTCGCAGAGACGTTTCTAGTTCATGATATTTAATAACTTGTTGATGTTAAGTGCTTATTTACGTCATTGCGAACGAAGTGTGGCAATCCATAACAACGTATAGCAACATTAACGATAAATCGTAGCCTAAGACATGGAC
>CAYJIW010000149.1:0-3697 GCA_964370335.1 uncultured Deferribacteraceae bacterium | reverse complement strand
TTATAAAACAAGCATTAGAGCATAAAGGTTTATCAGTTGTCGAAATTATTGCTGGTTGCCATACTGGTTATGGGCGTAAAAATAACCTGCGTGAACCTATCGACATGCTAAACTGGCAAAAAGCAAATGCAGTTAGTATCGAGCGTGCAAAAAATATGTCACCTGAAGAACTTGAAGGTAAAATCATTACAGGTGTACTACATCAAGATACATCTAAAACTGAATACGTTGAACACTACGATAGAGCCGTTGGGCTTACTAAATAAGGAGCATTAGAAATGTCAAGACACGAAATTAGACTATCAGGCTCTGGCGGACAAGGGCTTATCACTGCTGGTATCATCTTTGCAAACGCTGCTGCAATCGCATGTGGCAAAAACGCTATACAAAGCCAATCTTATGGCCCAGAAGCTAGGGGTGGCGCTAGTAAAGCAGAAGTTATTATCAGCTCAGAAGAAATTAACTATCCAAAGGTTACTGCACCAGATATTTTAGTTGCATTAACGCAAGCATCTTTCGATAAATATTCGCACGACCTAAAAGATGATGCAATCGTTATTGTAGATAGCTTACTTGTACAAGATACTAGCAAAATAAAGCAAAAAGTTTATAGCTTACCAATTATGGAAACTGTTACAGAAAAACTTGGTAAAGCATTATCAGCTAATATTGCGACACTAGCAATAGTTAATGAAATGGGCAATATTTTGCCTCGTGAAACTTTGTTAGAGTCTATGCTTACTATGGTTCCACGTGGTACTGAAAAAGCTAACACAGATGCATATAATATAGGCATTGAGCTTGCAAAAGGTGCAAAATAAGCATGAGCGAAAACCCGCTATACAAAAAAGCATACTTTCAATGTGCTAGACGTGCTATGCTTGAAAACGAAGAAATAATGAAAAAGTTTGCAGTTGACGTCGTCAAAGATAATTATGACGATGAAAAACTTGATAGATTGAACGAATTACTTACTAAAATGTATGATAATGACATGTACGATTTATTAATGGGCAAAAAAACTGCAGAAGATTTCAAAGGCATATACGATTACGAAATATGCATTGACATAAAAGAATATGCAACAAAACTGATTGCATCTGGTAACAAAATATAATGAAATTATTTAAACTACTACTGATACTTACGCTAACTATTAGCGTAGTTGCTTGCGCTGATGATGAAAAGAGCGTTGTTATACCTTGTGTTCCTATGGGCGACAATTATACTATTGATAGCAACGGTACGTTTTTAATAGGTAGTGAAGTGGCGTTAATAGAATTTGGCAAAGTAGCTATTAATAATAACTCAATTAATGCAATGCTTATTGATAATATTACTACATCTTGCACTTATAACGCTATCGGCAATAGTTTTGATAGCGCCTATAAAGGCACATTTGACGGTGCTGGCTATACAATAAATAATTTAACTATCACATCTAGTAGTGGCAGCAATCAAGCATTGTTTGGCTATAATTCAGGTACTATCAAAAATTTAACAATACGTAACGCAAGCATTACTGGCGGGCAAGTTGTTGGTGCAATCGTTGGTGTAAACTATGGCATGGTTGAAACATCACGTGTTTATAACTCAAACATTACGGCTATCAACGAATATGCTGGCGGTATAGTCGGCTTTAACGATGGTGGCACTGTTGTTGCATCATACGTATCTGACAGCACTATATCATCAAATACTGCTAGTGGCGGTATCGCAGCTTATAACAGTGGCGTTGTAATATCTACACTTGGCGATAATAATACGATTATATCTAATAACGATTTTGGTGGCATTGTTGGCAATAACGAAGAAGGCAACATCATCAACAACTACTTCACTAATAGCAATACAATAAGCGGAGTTGGAACGCCAGAAAGTAGCGATAATGCATCATTAATAGATAATATAAATGCTCTAGTAGTTAATGACCTAAACAACGACCTAGTTTATTTTCCATATAGCTTTGAAAACAATGTAAACGATATATCATTTGAGCTTAAAGCATTTCCTATTACTAGCGATGGTATAATAATTGATAGTAACAATACTTGGACTATCAGCAACGCAAATGGGTTAGCGACTTTTAGAAATAATGTTAACCTAGGGTTTACTAAAATAAATGCAACACTATCAGATAATATTACGCTAGATAGCTCAACATCTTGGCTACCTATTGGTACAGAGTATAGTGAATACGTCGGCATATTTAACGGCAACAACCGTATCATTAGTGGATTATTTATTGATAATAATTCTGCTTACAATGGTTTATTTAGAACGCTTGGTGGTGCCGTTATCAACTTAGGCATGAAAGATGTAAACATTAATGCTGGCAGATACGTTGGTGGCATTACAGCAAGGCTAGAAGCTGGCGGGGTAATAGCATCATCATACGTTGATAATATTACTATCAGCTCTGTTAGCTCTGAAGTTGGCGGTATAGCTGGTAGCAACTATGGCTCTATAGCAGATACAAATGTTGCAAACTCTACTATAACAACAATGGACTTTAACGTCGGTGGTATATCTGGCTACAATGCTGGCAACATATCGGCGTCATTCGTTGATAATATTTCAGTATCCGGCGCTAATGGCACTGTTGGCGGTATCTCTGGCAACAATTATTCTGGCACAGTTATCGCATCGTATGCAAACGGAGTAACTTTAAGTGGCGACTATCAAGTGGGCGGCATAGTTGGTAGCAACCACTATACTGTGATTTCTACTTACGCTGTTATAGATAACATCACTGCTAATACTGATTTTGGTGGCATCATTGGTGCTAATAGAGGTGTATCAGAAAATGTACGCTTAGCATCAAACTATTTCGTAACTGATAATACTACTTTATCTGGAATAGGTACTGGATTTAATAACGCTTCAAGTGTGGCCGCAAAGAATACTCTAAGCGAATTAAATATTTTGAATTATATAACTATGAACGATAGCATAGTGATTAACGCTCCATGGCTCCCGTATAAATATGCACCTGGCGTTAATCCTGATAGCGAACCACCAATACTACAAAGAATTATAAACTAATAATAAAAAAGCACTTACTACTTATGTAATAAGTGCTTTTATTTTTTTTAATATGCGCCTTTTGAGTAAGTCACTTCGTAGCTGTGCGAATATACTTCAAACACTATTCCGAATGGGTCTTCAACGTAACACATTCTGTATGGTTTTTCACCCGGATAATATTCTCTAACAGGCATCCTTTGTTTGCCACCATGTTCTACAATCTTTGCAACTAGCCCTTCTAAGTCTGGGTCTTGCACGCAAAAATGGAACATACCAGTATTTTTGTATTCAAAAGGTTGTCTTTCTTTATCGTTTTGCTTAAATTCAAAAAACTCAATACCTATACCATCACATGTAACCATATGCGCTATTTTAAAACTTTCATAGCCAGCACCAAAAACATCTTGGCACATTATTCCGATTGCACTTTCTGCTTCTTCTGCAATTTCTGTTGGTCGCATTACGACATACCAACCCATAACTTCTTCATAAAACTTGACTGCTTTCTCTAAATCAGGTACTGATAACCCTATGTGAGAAAAGGCTCTTGGGTATCTGCTCATAATAGTTTCCTCCAACTATATTTTTTGTATATGCAATATAGTTTAAAAAAAATGATAACACAATAACGCACTTTTTTGTGCGTATGTTAGTCTTTAACTATTATATT
>CAYJIW010000148.1:326-3730 GCA_964370335.1 uncultured Deferribacteraceae bacterium | reverse complement strand
ACAGTGCACTTGTTGAGCCCACAGCATGTGTAGTTGTTAAAGGGGATTACTCAGCATCAGCAAAAATAGCAAAGAAATTTGCTAGCAACGCTGCAATGGCTAAGTTTTTCTCAATTAAAGGTGGTTACTTTGATGGTATGGTACTCGACCAAGCGTCAGTTACTCGTATAGCTGATCTTCCATCACGCGAAGAACTCCTTGCACAAGCATTAAACAGTATGAACGCACCGATTACGAATTTTGTTTCCGTGCTTGCGAACATTCCTCGCGGTCTCGTAAACGTACTGAACTCTCTAAAAGAGAAAAAAGAAAAAGGCGAATAATTGTCGGAGCTGGCACTGCTGCTTAAGCTAGCCAGTGCGAGCAAACTTACAATTGCCATTTAAAGAAGTTTAATAACTTCGAAAATTTTTGAATTATAATGAGCGGAGGCTTAAAATGTCTATAACTAAAGACCAAGTAGTTGAATTTTTAAAAAATATGTCTGTAATCGAATTAGCAGACTTCGTTAAAGAACTTGAAGAAATTTTCGGTGTTAGTGCTGCTGCACCTGTAGCTATGATGGCTGCTGCACCTGCTGCTGGTGGCGATGCTGCTGCAGAAAAAACTGAATTTGATGTTGTACTAACTAGCGGTGGCGCACAAAAAGTTGCTGTTATCAAAGTTGTTCGTGAAATCACTGGCTTAGGCTTAAAAGAAGCTAAAGCATTAGTTGACGAGGCTCCAAAGCCTGTTAAAACTGGTGTTGCTAAAGCTGAAGCTGATGAAGTAGCTGCAAAAATTACTGAGGCTGGCGGTACAGTTGAAGTTAAATAATTGTTTTTACAATAATTGTTTAACTTATTAATAAATAACAAATATTGCATTAACGGGGGAAGCTCTAAAAAAGCTTGCCCCCATTTTTGCTAGATAAAATAACACGTCCTCCTGCGGAGAATACGGGATGCATAATTCAAAAAAAACTATTGAACGTATAAACTTTTCTAAAATAAAAAATATTGTCGATTTACCTGATTTAATTGAGGTACAAAAACACTCGTACGAAGTGTTTTTACAACAACATGTTGGATCTGATAAGCGTGAACTACAAGGGCTTGAAGAAGTGTTTAGGGAGATTTTTCCTATTCATGATTTCAACGAATCTTCTATACTTGAGTATGTTAGCTATACTATTGAAGAGCCTAAATATTCACCTAGGGAATCTATCGACAGAAACACAAACTATGCTGCGCCTTTAAAAATTAAAGTGCGTCTTGCTATCCATGAAGATGATGAAGTAACTGGCGAAAGAACGACTATTTCTGCTACAGAAAGCGATGTATATCTTTGCGATATACCGCTTATGACTGATCGTGGTACATTTGTTATCAACGGTGTTGAACGTGTTATCGTTAGCCAATTACATCGTTCGCCGGGTATATTCTTTGAAGATATGACAGCGTCTAAAAGTATTGTTGAAAAACACTTATATAGCGCTAGGATTATACCTTACAGAGGCTCATGGGTAGACTTTGAATTTGACAGTAAAAATGTAATGTACGTGCGCATTGATAAAAAGAAAAAGATACCTGTTACGGTTCTTTTAAAAGCGCTCGGACTTACTGATATTGATATATTAGATACTTATTACTTAACTGAAACAGTTAGTGTTAAAAATGGTGAGCTATCTAAACCTTTCCACAAAGATAAAGTGTTAGGCTTGAAACTATCAGTTGATATTGTTGACCCTAATACAGGAGATATATTATCGAAAGCTAATCATACAATTACTACAGCTGCAAGGAAACGTCTAGTACGTTCTGGTATTGAGCGTTATGATATTCAACACCAAGATGTTATTGGGTCGTTTTTAGCAAAAGACGTTATTGATGCTGACGGTGAAGTTATTGCTGAACCAAATACTTTACTTACGGAAGAATTACTTGAACAAATTATCGGACTTGGTATTAAAGAATTTGAAATACTATTTATTGATAAGCAAAATTACGATTCTGCAATCAGGGATATTCTTGAAGTAGATAAAATTAAAACTCAAGAAGAAGCATTAATTGAGATATACAAAAAACTTCGTCCGGGAGAACCTGCGACAGAAGAAACTGCAAAAGCTCATTTTGATAACTTATTCTTCAACCCTAAGCGTTATGATTTATCACGTGTTGGGCGTTTAAAAATTAATAAGCGTCTTGGCCTTGAAATGCCATTAGAAGTTATTACACTTACTAAAGAAGATGTTGTTGAAACAGTTAGAGTGCTTGACCGTATTAGACTAGGTGTTGACTATATTGATGATATCGACCACTTAGGCCACAGACGTGTTAGAGCAGCTGGTGAGCAGTTGCAAAACCAAATCCGTATCGGGCTTGCTCGTATGGAAAAAACTGTGAAAGAACGTATGAGTATCCAAGATGTTGAGGACTTAACACCTCAAGATTTATTGAATGCTAAACCACTATCTGCATCTATTAAAGAATTTTTTGGTAGCTATCAGCTATCACAATTTATGGACCAAAACAACCCATTATCAGAAATTACTCACAAGCGTCGTTTATCTGCGCTTGGACCTGGCGGTTTAAACCGTGATAGAGCAGGCTTTGAGGTACGTGATGTTCACACATCTCACTACGGTAGGATTTGTCCTATTGAAACGCCTGAGGGTCCTAATATTGGCCTTATTACGTCATTAACGACGTATGCAAAAATAAATGAGTTCGGCTTTATCGAAACTCCATACCGTGTTGTTAAAGACGGTAGAGTGACTGACGAAGTTGTTTACATGTATGCACTACAAGAAGAAGATTACTATATTGCACAAGCGAGTGCGCCTGTTGATGAGAAAGGCTATTTCGTTAATGAAACAGTAGCTTGTCGTAACGAAGGCGAAGCAAAAATTGAAAGCAGGGATTTAATTAACTTAATGGACGTTGCCTCAATGCAGATTGTGTCAGTGTCTACTGCATTAATTCCATTCCTTGAGCATGACGATGCAAACCGTGCATTAATGGGATCAAACATGCAACGTCAAGCTGTACCATTAATTCGTACTGATGCACCTATCGTTGGGACAGGTCTAGAGCGTAAAGTTGCTGTTGACTCTGGCTCTGCATTAATTGCATTAAACGAAGGTATCGTTGATTATGTTGATGCTGAAACTATCATCGTTCGTTACGTTAAAGACGATGGCGATTTTGGTATTGATGTTTATGATTTAATTAAATATCGTCGCTCTAACCAAGATACTTGTATCAACTATAATGTAATTGTGTCACTCGGGCAAAAAGTAGCTAAAGGCGAAACATTAGCTGATGGTGCATCTACAGATAGAGGTGAGCTTGCACTTGGTAGAAACACAGTTGTTGCGTTCATGCCATGGATGGGCTACAACTACGAGGATTCTATTCTCGTAT
>CAYJIW010000148.1:0-258 GCA_964370335.1 uncultured Deferribacteraceae bacterium | reverse complement strand
AAAACTCGGCGCTGAAGAAATTACACGTGATATACCAAACGTTAGCGAGGAAGCACTACGCAACCTTGACGAAAGCGGTATTATCCGTATCGGTGCAAAAGTTAAAGAGGGCGATATATTAGTTGGTAAAGTTACCCCTAAAGGCGAATCGCAAGTATCTCCTGAGGAAAAACTTTTACGCGCAATCTTTGGTGAAAAAGCAGGCGACGTTAAAGATGCATCACTACATGTTCCACCGGGGATACAAGGTACAATTTT
>CAYJIW010000147.1:0-3757 GCA_964370335.1 uncultured Deferribacteraceae bacterium | reverse complement strand
TAACTTTACCTATGAACTTGGTGATGAATACGTTGAAATAGCTTTAAGAGATGTGCCAGAAGATAATATTTATGAATTTGCGCTGGAAAACAAAAAGAGGATAGTTACTAACTACCTTGATAAGCGTCACGAAGAAATAGTTGAAAAACAAAAACTTGCTACAAGTATTGAAGATAAAATTAATTACATCAAAGAACTTGATGAACTTACAAAACAACGTGTAGCATTTAATACGTAACAAAATATAAAATATATAATTAGATTGCTAGTTTTGCTAGTAATCACTTAGGAGCTTAGTACAGTATGTCCAAAAAATTAAAAATGCCAGAGATTAAACAGTTAGTATCTGTAGGTAAGGAAAAAGGGTTTTTAACATTTGATGAAATCAACGATGCGTTACCTGACAGTCAAACAAATACTGAGTTGATTGATGAAATCATGGTGCTATTATCTCAATTAAAAATTGATGTTATTGATAGCAATACTAAACAGACAGCTCTTTTTGCTTCAATGCCTGCTATTGTTGAAGATGATGAAGAAGAAGAAACAATTAGTACTATTGAAACTGATTATCAAGAAGATGCAGAAGATGTGCTTAGCACTGATGACCCTGTTAGGCTATACCTTAAAGAAATGGGTAATATACCGCTACTTAGTCGTGAAGAAGAAATTTACGTCGCTAAAGAAATTGAAGAAGGGCAACGCAAAGTTATTAAAGCAGTACTATCTTTCCCATCTACTGCATCTGAAATTGTTGGAATTGCAGAAAGTGTTAAAAATGGCACAATGAAATTGAAAGATATTATTGATATAGAAGATGAATTGCTTGAAATGGACAGCCAAGTTGACGATTTTGAAGATATAAACGAAGAGTCTGAAGAAGTCGAAACACAAGCAGATAACGAAGAAGAATATGTTGTGTCTGATGAAGATTTTGATGATGAAATTGATGACGACGATGATGCAGAATTAGTTGAAGTTGAAGTTAAAGAAGAGGTATCAATAGAGATTACAGAAGAAACTGTTCAAATAGAAGTTAGTACTGAAATAGAAAGCACTCCAGTTGAAGAGCCTCTCAATTCTCGTGAGGCACAGCTAAAACAACATTTTCTTGAAACTATTGAAGATGCAGTTAACAGACTTAAAGAAGACGTTATATTAACGGAATCTAGACGTATGATTAACACATATTCTGATGAAGAAATAACAGCATTTAAACAAAAAGCTGAAGCAACTATTAACGAAGTTACTGAAAAGTTACTATCAATTAAAGTAAATTTTAATAAAATTTGCTTGATAGCAACTGATATTAGATTATGCTTTGAAACTATTAGAGAAGCACAATCTGAGCTAAACAAAATTAATATGTTGCTACAAATACCAGCTAATTCTTTCGATAAATTTATGTGTGTTGAAGATATAAATAGTGTCTGTAGCAAGCAAGGATTAAACGAAAAAGATATTAAAATAATCATTAAAAAATATGAAAAAGCATACGGTAATCTTCAACAACAATATAATACATTAGGTATTGATAGAATTGAACTTGAAGAAATTTATAACAACCTATTAAGTGGCGAGCATGAAACAGATATAGCTAAATCTAAATTGATTAAAGCTAACTTACGTTTAGTTGTTAGTATTGCTAAAAAATATACAAACAGAGGCTTGCAATTCCTTGATTTAATTCAAGAGGGTAATATAGGGCTTATGAAAGCTGTTGAAAAGTTTGAATATAGACGTGGTTATAAATTTTCTACATATGCTACATGGTGGATTCGTCAAGCTATTACAAGGGCTATTGCAGACCAAGCTAGAACAATCAGAATTCCTGTACATATGATTGAAACTATCAATAAAATGATGAAAATTACAAGAGGTCTGCAACAAGAGTTTGGACGTGAGCCAACACCTGAAGAAATCTCTGAAAAAATGGATATACCTGTTGAAAAGATTAAAAAAGTTATGAAGATCGCTAAAGAACCTGTATCGCTTGAAACACCAATAGGTGAAGATGAAGATTCTAACTTGGGTGACTTTATCGAGGATAAATCAGCAAAAAATCCATCTGATGAAGTTACATACTTAAAACTAAAAGAACATACAAGCTCTATCCTAGATACATTAAGCCCTAGGGAAGCAAGTGTTTTACGTCTTAGGTTTGGCATTGATTGCGACTCTGACCACACATTAGAGGAAGTAGGCAAAAAGTTTGCGGTTACTCGTGAGCGTATCAGGCAGATTGAAGCTAAAGCGTTAAGAAAGCTTCGCCACCCGACAAGAAGCCGTATTATGAGAACTTTTACAGATTAATATAAAAAGTTCTTGACAAATGTATTTAGATTTGAGATAAAACATATCTCACTTAGATAAAACAACTTTTAAGTGTTTTGGGACCAATAGCTCAGCTTGGTTAGAGCAACCGGCTCATAACCGGTAGGTCCTAGGTTCAAGTCCTAGTTGGTCCATGTTTATTTAGGGGAGTTTCTCCCCTTTATTATTTTTTAAGGTATATTAATTGTCCACATTACCACACATTACTGACATTATTAAATTTATCGAAACAGAACTTGCAGATATTAGAAAACAATCCAAATGGGATTTTTCTGGAATACAAGTATTTACTAATGATAGAGTGGTATCTAAAGTTGCATTTAGTCTTGACGTTAACAAAAATATCGTAAATAAAGCTATAAATTCGGGGTGTGAGTTACTTATTACTCATCACCCCCTTTTTTTTCGTGAGACAAAAGGCATAATTTCTAATAGAAAACAAGATGAACTTGCTATCACTGCTATAAAAGGCGGGCTTGATATTCTTAGCTATCATACAAATATTGATATTGCAGAAAATGGCACTAGTAGATATATTTGCGAGCTTATTGGTGGCGATATTCAAGACGGTTTTTTATCGTACGAAGGCAGTATCCAACTTTATAAAATAGCTGTGTTTGTGCCATATGATAATAGAGATGAAGTTTTTGATGCAATGACAGCTGCTGGTGCAGGCAAAGCTCCAAATTATGAGGGTTGTGGCTATATGTCAGAAGGTGTTGGCATGTTTACACCACTTGAAGGTGCTAATCCTCACATTGGTAACATTGGCGAGCAAGCGATTGTTGATGAAGTGAAGCTTGAAACTGTCGTTGATGAAAAATACCTTAAACAAACAATAAAAGCTATGGTAGCTGCACACCCATATGAAGTTCCAGCTTATGAAGTTATCAAACTAGAAAATTCTGCTAAATATGGTTTTGGTAAAGTTGCTAAGCTTAATAAAAAATATAATCTTAACGAATTTATCGCACACGTTAAATCAAACTTGAAAATTGATACCCTTAGAACTAATATAGATAGTATAAGCGATTTTGATACATATGCTGTTTGTACTGGTTCTGGCGCTAGTGTATGGCGTGATTGTTTATCAAATGGTGTCAATGTGCTTATTACTGGCGATATGAAGTATCACGATGCTGTTGATGCTATGGAAGCAGGTATTTGTATTATAGATGCCGGGCATCAAGCTACTGAAGAAATATATATGGCAAAGTTTGCAGAAATTTTAAAAAACAAATTTAATATAGAAGTAATATTGGAAGATAAGTCTCAAAAGATATTTACTTGGGGGTAAAAATGCAAGAAGATTTAAGTTTATTGATAAACTTACAAAAAATGGACTCACGTATCGGGCAAATTGAACAAGTGGTTACAAACATACCGCTACAAACACAAAGTATACAAGAAAAGCTTGATAAAG
>CAYJIW010000146.1:0-3834 GCA_964370335.1 uncultured Deferribacteraceae bacterium | reverse complement strand
ACTTTGTCTTTTGGTAATGAGAAGTCAGTGTATTCCATTTTAGGCTTGCCAATTTCCGCTGCCATCTTTTCTTGAATATCAACAAGTTTCTTGATTTGCTCGTGAGCATATTCAAGTGCTTCTACAACTTCTGCTTCGCTAACAAACTCCATGCCTGCTTCAACCATTGCGATCGCATCTTTTGTACCTGCAACAACTATGTTCATAGTAAGTTCGCCGTGTTTTTCTAGTGGTGGGTTTACGATTAGTTTGCCATCAAGCTTACCAATCCTAACACCTGCAACAGCGATTGTAAAAGGTATGTCGGAAATCATCAACGCTGCACTTGCTGCGTTTAAAGCCAGAATATCAGGTAGATTAATTCCATCGGCCGACAAAACCGTGGCTACCACCTGAGTCTCATTACGAAAGCCATCATCAAAAAGAGGACGTAGCGGTCTATCAATTAACCTTGAAGTTAATGTTTCTTTATCGCTAGGCTTCGTTTCACGTTTTACGTAACCGCCCGGTATTTTACCGATAGAATACATCTTTTCAGAGTAGTTTACCGTGAGCGGGAAAAAATCCTGATACTTTTCAGGAGCTCTACCAGCAACAGCCGTCAATAACACAACTGTGCCGCCTTGCTTTACCCAGATACTACCGTTAGCTTGTTTAGCTACCCAGCCCGTTTCAAATATAATAGGGTCTTGGCAATCTGGCAGGCTAACCTCATATTTATGTACCTGTTTATTCATTTAACTACTTCCTAATTCCTAACGTTGCAATTAATGAACGATAGCCTTGGAAATCTTTACGCTTTAAGTAATCTAACAACTTACGGCGTTTACCAACTAACATCAATAAACCACGACGTGAATGGTGGTCCTTTTTGTGAGTTTTAAAGTGTTCAGTTAAGTACGTGATACGCTCAGTCAATAAAGCGATTTGTACTTCTGGAGAACCAGTATCAGTATCATGTTGCTTAAAGTTACCGATAAGTTCTTGCTTCTTTTCTTTGTTCATTGCCATTTTTTAGCACCTCCTGTTTTAAAAAAGAATAAGAGTATATACATAACAGAAATCTGTTAGTTTTACAAGTATTTTTAATGAAAATACGTGATTTATGTCAAATATTATCATTTATTTTAAATAACATAAATGATAATATTTAAGTCTAAGTATAGACCCGTTTTTTTTAAAGTGTACATACTCGACTCACTGAACGATATAACCACTTGTCACTCAGGCTCACAACTGCGAAACTCCTTATCTTGTAAGCATTATTATGACGTTGTTTCGACCTTAGCAACTATAATAATGCTAACAATCTTTCGTCAAACATGTCCTCGTTACCGTTCGCCTTTGTTCCTCGCATATCATTCTAATGTTCGCTCGTATTACACTTTGCGGGTTTTTGCGTTCGCTTTATTCTTGTTGCTCATATAGCTTTAATTAAAAACCATCTTTAATTTTAATGGTGTTGGTGAGCCTTCCACACGTTCTGCCATTGCTAGTAAATTATTATCGCTATCTAGTATGAAAAAGTTGTCGCCATCTTCTTCTATCGGTAGCGTTATATAGCCACTACGTTCTGGCGATTTGCCATTTAATACAGATTTTGCAACTTCTTGCTTGACAATAGCTTTTGGGAAGTCCAACAACTTATCAACAGATACTACGGCACTGCTAAGTGTGCCATCTTCTTTCATTGCTTTAAGTTGTTCTTCATTATAAGCTGATTGTGATGTAAACACACCGTTTTTGGAGCGAATTAAGCCACTCATTGCAGCACCTGAGCCTAAATCTTTGCCTAATTTATCTATAATGCTACGAATATATGTACCCTTACCACAATCTACCCTAATTATTGCGTTTGGATAATCGTAATGTAGTAGTTGAATACTTTTTATATGCATAACGCTTGTGCCAGCGTCTTCTAGTTTGCCTTCACGTGCTAATTTATATGCTCTAACACCATCAATCTTTTTAGCCGAAAACGCAGGAACAGTAAGCTCCACATCGCCTACCATGCTTGATATGATTTGCTCAATATTTTCACGTGTTGGGATAATGCTAGAATTTTCTGATAAGATTGTGCCTGTAGTGTCGTAGCTATCAGTTGATATACCAAACTGGATATCTGCAACGTATTCTTTATCGACAGATGATAAGTAATCCGCAAAGCGTGTTGCATAGCCAACACACACAGGAAGCACGCCTTCTGCCATCGGGTCAAGCGTGCCTAAGTGTCCTACTTTTGATATGCCTGTAAGTTTACGAACCATTGCAACAACAGCGAACGAAGTCATGCCTGTTGATTTATAGACGTTAATTACTCCGTTCATTCTGGCGTTGGCTCTCTATTTATCTGGCTAAACAAGTCATCTAGTTTAGATACTTTGTTATCGGCATCATCAATCACAAACTCTAAATTTGGCACTTTTTTAAGGTGTAGTGCTTTAATCAATTCTCGTTTCATAAACGGTGCAGAGCGCTGTAGCCCTTTTTGTATACTACTGATACGCTCTCTATCGTATGATGTAAATAGTACGCGCGCAAGCGATAAATCTTTAGTAACCCTAACATCTATGATGATAACATCTTTAACCTTTGGGTCGTTTACTTCTTGTGCTATTACTCTTGCTAGCTCTTTCTTTATAAGCTCTGAAACTCGTCTAGTTCTGAGTGACTCTTGCATTATTTATTCTCTTTATTCTTTTCAGCTCTAGCAACATCTTCAAGCGTACGTTTTTCTTCAGTAAGCTCGTAAACTTCTAAAATATCGCCTTCTTTAATATCTTGGTACTTATCAATAGATAAACCACACTCGTAACCAGCAACAACTTCTTTAGCATCATCTGTAAAGCGTTTAAGTGTGCCGATTTTACCATCGTAAATAACGATACTATCACGTATAACCCTAATAGTAGAATTACGGTTAATCTTACCTTCAAGCACGTAACAACCGGCAATTTTACCAATTTTTGGCACTGAGAATACTTGGCGTATTTCAACTTTACCGACAACTTGCTCAACAACTTCTGGTGATAATAAGCCTTCGAGTGCTAGTTTAACATCGTCAATCGCTTTGTATATTACAGAGTATAGTTCAATATCAATATTTTCTCTATCTGCTAGTTGTTTAGCATTGTTATCAGGACGTACGTTAAAGCCTATCATGATAGCTTTTGACGCACTAGCGAGCGAAACATCACTTTCTGTAATAGCACCAATAGCACTATGTATAATATTAACCTTAACTTCTTGGTTAGTAAGCTTTAATAACGATGCAGATAGTGCCTCTAATGAGCCTTGTGCATCTGCTTTTAATACTATGTTAAGTTCTTTTAGCTCGCCTTCTTTAATCTTGCCGAATAAATCTGCAAGCGATAGTTTACCATGGCTAGCTTGTTGTTTTTCTTTAGCAATTTTTTCACGTAGTTCTGCAACTTGTTTAGCAGTTTTTTCTTCAACAACTATAAACTTTTCACCAGCTTCTGGAACTTCAGAAAAGCCCATAATTTCTGTAGGGATAAACGCAGCTTCTTTTATAGCATTGCCTTTATAGTTGAACATCGCCCTAACTTTACCAAACTGGCTACCAGAAATAAATGTATCGCCACGTCTTAAAGTACCATTTTTAACAAGTACAGTAGCAACAGGTCCTTTTTGTTTATCAAGCCTAGACTCAATAACGATACCTTCTGCCTCACGTCTTGCGTTACCTTTAAGATCTAAAACTTCTGCTTCTAGCAGTACCCGCTCGAGTAAATCATCAATACCTGTACGTTGCTTAGCACATATTTCTTGGAACTGGTATTCGCCCCCCCATTCTAGTGATATAATTTCATG
>CAYJIW010000145.1:0-3840 GCA_964370335.1 uncultured Deferribacteraceae bacterium | reverse complement strand
ATATTTCTTGTATTTAATAATACTGTATATGTTAAAGATATAGAAGAAATTAAACACATGATGAAAAATATGAAAAAAGCAGTACCATACGAAAATATGAAACCTTACTACATCTTAAATATAGATGACAAAAAACTTGTAAAAGATATTGTATCTGTATTGCTTTACGTTCTGCCTAATCCAAAAAGTAAAACTAAAAGCCAAAAATTGAGGCAAACAAAATCAAAAACTATTAGTACAAATATAACCACTTAATATAACAATACCCCGACGTTTATCGGGGTATTACTTTTATAACTATAGCTAGATGCTAAAATTTCAACTTATCAAATAAGCCCTTGCCAGCATCCTGAATTAAGTCTTTACCTTTTTCCTCTAGGTCTTGCAAGCTTTCTTTCGGATCTTTACCCTGTATAATATTTTTAACTTCCTCTTTTACTTGCGTTTTAGTTTCTTCTTTTACTTGGTTTACAGTTTCTTTAACTGCCGACTTTACAGGCTCGCCTGCTAGGCCGTACTTCATATCGCTCAATGTACCTGTTACACCTAACGGAATAGTCGTTGATCCAATTTTTGTATTTAATACTAAATCTAGTTTGTCGTTTACTAAATTTACGCTGCCGCTACCATCAACATTTGCAATAGCACTATAAAAATCTAGTTTGCTAAAATTAATCACTCCGTTAGTGCCAGTCGATTTTATATCAACTTTGCTAAAATTTATTTTTGATAAATCTGCATCACGTTTTTTTAATACAGTCATTAAAAGCTCTGGTATGACTTTTGTATCAACTTCAACATTGCCGTTTATCGTCGTATTATTTCCTAATGTTTTAAATATACTTGCAGTGTCTAAACCAGTAAAACTTAGTTCAGAGTATATGTTTAAGTGACCTAATACTGTATCCATATCCATGAAATCTTGCATAACATCGCCAATATTCAAGTTTGGCATATTCGCAGTAACTTTATGTTGCATACTATTCAAGCGTGAGTTGATAATAAAGCTCATGTTTGAGTCGTATATATTAAACTTAGCTGGATTAATATCAACCGTATCGCCTTTAGTTTTTATAGTCGTAACAATATTTTTGACGTCGTAAATATCGTAAATCACTTGCCCCATTGCTAGCTCAAAAGTAACTGTCGGTAACACAATCTCTTTATTGCTACTACTCGATTTTGCTGGCTCTGTAGTAGTAACTTCTTCTGCTTCCTCGCCTGTGCTTTTCGGCATATACTTATTTACATCAATTTTATCAATACTAACCTTGGAGCTAATAACAGCAGGTGCAGAAGTTGGCTTGCTCAAACTTGCAACTACATCAAATGTTGTATCGTCAAGCTTACCTTTAAACTCTGATATATTTATGTTTGAACCCTTTGTCGCTAAGTTGAACTTGAAATTTGATAAGTTATAAGCATCATATTGTAACTCACTAACAGCAAGTTTAGCGTTCACAGTAGGTAGCGATAACGGTTTATTTCTGTTATTAGTTTTAGTAGCTGGTTCTTCGCTAGGGGTTTCTTCTTCTGTACTTTCTTCGCCACCAGATAGATATTTATTAACGTTTATTTTGCCGATATTGATTTCAGTATCAATTTCCATAGGTTTATTAGCTGGCATATTAACGCTCGCAACCATGTTAAAAGCTGTATCATCAAGCTTACCTTCAAGCTGTGATACTGTCACTTTTGATTCTGCAGTATTGACATTCATTTTAAAGTTAGAGATGTTATAAGCATCATACTTTAGCTTGCCGATAGCAATTTTAGCTGTCACAGTAGGTAGTGCAAGCCCAGAACTCTCGCTACTAGATTTTGATTCTTCTTTCGCACCTGTGCTAGCAACTTCGTTAGATTGAAACGGATAATATTTATTAGCGTCAATACTATCAAAAGATAAATCCGTATCAACAACCATAGGTGCATCGCTCGGCAACTCAACAGTAACAAACCCGTTATAGTTAGTGTCATCAATAGTGCCTTTCAAGTTAGATAGCTTGTAGACTGTATCACCAACATTAATGCTACCTTCAAGGCTAAGCGATGTTTTAGCAGATATACTGCCGTTGTAGTCAACACCAGTAGCAAACTTAAATGTTGCATCTTTGTTAAACTGAAAATCATCTATGCTAAAGCTAAAATCGTTTAGTTTAGCTGTTTGTGTAGCATCAATATATGTGATGTTTGCATTTTCAAGCGAAAAGCGTTTTAGCTGTAGTGTTTCAACCATAGCCATAGTGCTTGAATTGTCGATAACATCCTCAACTTGCTCCGCTTGTTCCTCTACAACAGCTGTTTCTGCCTTTGGTGTCGTCAGGTTAGTGTTATATATGATTGTTGGGCTAACAAGGTTGATAGCATTGATTTTGATTTCCTTTTTTATAAGCGGTATCAACTGAACAGATACATTGACAGTTTCAAATTCAACACTCAAATCATCGGTATCAGGCGTACCCCAAGCACCGTTAGTAAGGTTTAAACCAAGGTTAGGGAAAATCGAAAGCGATGTTTTTTCAAGAGTAAACTTCTTACCTGTATATTTTTCAACATTAGTAACGATTAAGTTGTTGATAGCATCCATGTTACCATTAAGATAGAAAATTCCGCCACCAATAATCGCAAATAATATAACAATCAGTATCGCAAAAAACTTTTTAATTTTGTTCATAGTAAGCTCCGTAAATTATATCTGAAAATATAACATAAGATATCTGCTAATACAATGATATTTAGCAGCATATAGTTCATATACTAATAAACTTCTGTTGTCTAATATTTTTTTACACTGACTTTTGGCGTATTTGTGATAGCAACCTCATTTGTTCCCAAAATATGAACTTATGCTTGACAACTATATATGAATGCCCTATAATTATTATAGGAAGTGAATTTATGCGCGTTATTTCTAAAAAGAAAATTAATGAAGCTATAAATAAGTATCCTCAAGCTAAAACTTCACTTGAAGCTTGGTATGCTTTTGTAAAACACGCTGACTGGAATAATATTTCTGACTTAAAAAGTGATTTTCCCTCAGCAGATTATGTCCAAAACGACAGGTTCGTCTTTAATATAAAAGGTAACAATTTTCGTATAGTTGCCAAAATTATTTTTGAGTACAAACTTATTTATATGCGTTTCATTGGAACACATAAAGACTATGATAAGATTAATGCTAGTGAGGTTTAAACAATGGAAATTAAATTAATAAAAACCAATAATGATTATGAATTAGCACTTGAAAGAGTTGATGAGTTGCTTTCATTAAGTCTTTCCGATACTCAACGGGATGAGCTTGAGCTATTAGTTCACTTGATTGAAATTTATGAAGATAATCAATTCCCTATTAACTTACCTTCGCCAGTGGATGCAATACTATTTAGAATGGAACAGCAAAATTTAAAGCAACGTGATTTGGTACGATATATTGGTAGCAAAAGTCGAGTTTCTGAAGTACTAAATAGGAAACGACCACTCACTATTAAAATGATTAGAGCTTTAAGTGTTGGTCTAAATATACCAACAGAAGTACTTATACAAGATGAAAAGTTCAACATTAACACTAAATTTACAAATGTTAGTTAAATCCTTTCACCAGACAAGGCGTACAAGGACGAATTGAGCGATTTTACTTTAGTAAATGAGGGAGATGAGGACGTAGACAACGAAGTATTGGAGTGAAATATGCGTTAATTTCGGCACTGGGAGTCTTCACTTCTGCCGTTCGAATGGGAACAGCATATATTGCCACAGCTGTCACATTGTATTAACGAACACAGAAGCCCCAGCAAATAAAAAAGGGTTAAGTATTTCTACTTAACCCTTTTTATATTTTTA
>CAYJIW010000144.1:0-3852 GCA_964370335.1 uncultured Deferribacteraceae bacterium | reverse complement strand
TGAATTTATTGGCAAGCAAACAAGTAACAAATAAACTATAGATTATTGAATATGGAGTTGTCAA
Organism: uncultured Deferribacteraceae bacterium; assembly: GCA_964370335.1. Lineage (GTDB taxonomy): Bacteria > Chrysiogenota > Deferribacteres > Deferribacterales > Mucispirillaceae > CAYJDR01. The sequence continues at coordinate 3,788 of CAYJIW010000144.1, read as the reverse complement.
GAAAAATCAGCATATTTAAAGCATTTTCATAAACTTTTCTGCATCTAAAACAGGAATATTTAAGCTTTCTGCTTTCGATAATTTGCTACCGGCTTTTTCGCCTGCTATCAAGTAATCTAAATTCTTTGATACTCCACTCGCCAACTTACCGCCGTTATTTAATATTAATTCTTCATAATATTTACGAGGTTTATCAAGTGTACCTGTTATTAAAAACGATTTACCATCAAGGTTACCGCTTGCTTTTTCTTTTTGTTCTGCAACAAATGATAACCCCGCCTGCTTCAACTTATCAATCTCTATCATAAAATTTTCGTTATTAACAGCCTTACGTATCGAGATTGCAGTTTCTTCGCCAATGCCTTTTACATTTTCTATGCTATTAACACTAGCAGATGACAATTTATCGAATGATTTAAACTCGTCTACTACTAATCGTGCTGCTGTTTCGCCAACATGTCTAATACCTAACGCATATAGTACACGTTCAAACGGTATTTTTTTTGAGCCATCAATAGCTTCTATTAACAGATCGGCAGAGCGTTTACCCCAACCATCTCTATCTTTTAAGTCATCTATCTTTAAGTTATATATATCAGAAAAATTTCTTACAAGTTCTGCTTCATATAATTCATCAACAACTTTTTCGCCTAGCCCTTTAATATCCATAGCGTTACGTGATGCAAAATGCATAATCTTACCTTTTACTAGCGCTGGGCAATATTCATATACACATCTACTTTTAGCATCGTCATCTGTAGTGACAACCTCATGGTTGCACACAGGGCAATGTGTAGGGAATATTATCTCACGTGCATCACTTTTGCGTAAATCTTTTTGTACAGCAACGATTTTTGGTATTATTTCGCCACCTTTTTCAATAAATACAGTGTCACCAATCATAATATCTAATCTATTAACTTCATCTTGGTTATGCAAACTAGCACGTGAAACTGTCGAGCCTGAAAGTTGAACGGGTGTAAGCACCGCAACGGGTGTTATAGCACCTGTCCTGCCTACTTGAAAAATAACATCTTCTAATACAGATGTGGCTTGCAATGCTTTATATTTATAGGCAATCGCCCAACGTGGAAACTTTGCTGTGTAGCCTAGTTCCTCACGTATAGCATAATCGTTGACTTTTATTACAGCACCATCAATATCATAATCTAGTGTAAAGCGTACATCTTCAATTTTATCAAGTGCTTGTGTGATTTCATCTATATTATTTGCAACAAACAACCTCTCACTAATATGAAAGCCTAGTGACTTAACATACTCCATATCTTTTGCATGTGTTTCAAATTTATCTTCAAAGCCGTCAACACCATAAATAATGACAGATAACCTACGTGATTTCGCTTCCTTTTCGTCTAGTAATTTTAAGCTACCAGCAGCAGCGTTACGAGGATTAGCAAAAAGCTGTTCACCCATTTCTGCACGCTTCTTGTTTAAATCTTCAAACACTTGCTTTGACATATAAACTTCGCCACGCAAAACAATTTTACCTTTGTATGATATAGTTTTAGGTAATTGCTCTATAAGTTTTACGTTACGTGTAATGTCTTCGCCAACTTTACCATCGCCACGTGTTGCACCTAATGTAAGTACTCCATTTTCATATGTGATAGATACTGCTGCGCCATCTACTTTTGGTTCTATTGTATATTGAGTGCCGACAGAAGCGCCAGATTTCCTAATAAAGTCAACAACTTCTTCTTGAGAATACGAGTTATCTAGTGACAACATTCTATATTCATGTTCGACTGTTTTTGCATCATCTTTCGGCGATACTCCAACAATATTTGTTGGGCTATTTTCTTGTTTTAGTTCTGGATATTCTGTTTCTAGTTGTACAAGTTCGTGATATAACTCATCGTATTCTTTATCGGATATTAGCGGATTATTATCAGCGTAATATGCTTCATTATATTTTGTAATATCTTCAACAAGTTGTGCAATACGATTTTTTATATCCATTACTTAAACCTCAATAAAAGCGATCCCTCTGGCAACGATTTTTCTATAGGTATTAGGTATTTATAATTTGGTCTAGTGTTATCAACTAATTGCTCGCTATCTTCTGCGATTATTTGTGATGGTGCAATCTCAATCTTTTCAAGCGATGGTGTCACGAAAGCTAATTTTTCGCCTGTAACAAATTTTGCTCGGCAACTTACAACAACTTTACCATCTTTTGTATTTTCTGCCACTGCAAGAAAATCTGCTTGGTTAGTCGAGTTTGCGTTATCACGGTTTATAGCAAAATAGTCATCTTCTTCGCTGTAAAAGCCTTCTGTATAGCCACGGTTGCTAACGCACGACAACATATGCTCAAGGTGTGGGTCTACAGTATAGTTTTCGGGATCTTTCATTGCTTTATCAATAGCTTGCCTATATACACCAGTTACGATTGAAGCGTACATTACGCTTTTCATCCGGCCTTCGATTTTGCCACTTTTTACGCCCATGCCAACAAGTTCGCCTATCCTATGTAGTAAACACATATCTTTAGAGTTATAAAGGTATGTCATATCTTCATCTTCATAAACTGGGTAAAATTCGCCCTCTCTTGTTTCTTCCATTAGCGAATATTTCCAACGACAAGGGTGCGTGCATTCGCCTTGGTTAGCATCTCTGCCAGTCATATATGCACTAATCAAGCACCTGCCAGACATAGATATACAAATAGCGCCATGTATGAAAGTTTCAATTTCGCAATTAGCACCTTTAACTATTTGTTGCATATCGTGTTTTTTAACTTCACGTGCTAATATAACACGCTCTGCCCCAAGACTGCCCCAAAAATTGACTGATGATAAGTTAGTTGTATTTGCTTGCGTGCTGAGTGATATTGGTATATTAACGCCAGATTGTTTCGCTATAGAAAATATGCCCGGATCGCTAATGATGATACCATCTGCTTTTAGGTCTGCACATCTTTTTATGTATGGTTCTACTTCATCAAGTTGCTCTGTAGATGGATATACGTTCATTGTAACGTATCCTTTTTTACCACGTTCGTGCAAATATTTAAGTGCATGTTCCATTTCATCAAACGAAAAGTTACCTGCAAACGCTCGCAATCCGAACGCTGGACCGCCCATATATACTGCATCTGCTCCGAAAGTTATTGCTGCTTTTAGTTTATTAAAGTTACCTGCTGGCGATAAAAGTTCCATTCTTAATCCTTATTCTATTTTAATGATACCACAAGCAAACCGCCTGTAACTGGTATAATTTGGGCGTTTACTGTATCATCAGAAAATATTTCTGATAAGAACTCTTTAATGACTCTCACATTCATAAGGTATTTCTGCGGTATTTCTGCTTCCTCGCATAAAATGTAGCCGTATATCAAAATATCGTCAAACACAACAACAGCACCACTATTTAATCGTTTTTTTAGTAGATGCCATATTTTTGGGTAATCACGCTTGACACTATCTATGAACACAAAATCGTACATATCATCGCTACCGACAAGCCATGCATCGCCAAGTATCTGATAAGATGTAACATTTTTATAGTCTTTAAAGTAGTTATTAAATATAAGTAAACGCTCTAAATTGCCATCAAGTGCTGTAAGTTGAGTTTCTGGATAGCCCTTTAGTATTGCTAAACTTGATACACCAATACCGCAACCAATGTCAATACTTTTTGTTGGCTTCTTTATGCTGACTAAGTTTGATAGTGCAGCACATGCAGTTTCTTCAAGCGATGGTACTCCGTGCTGTTTTGCGATATTGCGTAACACTGTATAATCACTATCGTTAAACAATTCCTTA
>CAYJIW010000143.1:0-3871 GCA_964370335.1 uncultured Deferribacteraceae bacterium | reverse complement strand
TTTATTTTTACATACTTGATTTAATACGTAAATTCAACAACACATAATATTTTACACTGATAAAATATCTACACCGGGTAATGAGCCAAATTCAACATACTCTAATGACGCACCACCACCAGTTGAAATGTGTGAAATTTTATCTGCCATACCTGCTTTATTTATTGCAGCTACAGAGTCACCACCACCGACAATAACTGTCGCATCTAGCGATGCCAACTTCTTTGCGATAGAGAATGTTCCTTTTGCATAATCTTCTTGCTCAAAAACGCCCATTGGACCGTTCCATAAAATAGTTTTGCAATTTGATAGTGCTTTTTCGTAATTCACTATTGACAGTATGCCAATATCTAACCCCATGTAGCCATCAGGTATATCTACATCGCCACATTCCTTTGCTACACCACCAAACTTATCAGAGATAATGTGATCGTAAGGTAAGTAAATATCTACGCCCTTTTCTTTAGCTTTCTGTAGTATATGGGCAACTGTATCCATTTGGTCGTCCTCTACTAAAGATGTACCAACAGCGTTACCGTTATACTTTAGGAACGTGTATGCCATTGCACCACCGATTAAAATAACATCGGCAATATTTAACAAGCTAGAAATTACACCAATTTTATCAGACACTTTTGCACCACCAAGTATTGCAGCTAGTGGACGTTCTGGATTATTTATAACTGTGCTAAAGTATTTAACTTCTTTTTCAACTAAAAAGCCAGCCGCTTTATCTGAAATAATTTCTGGCACACCATAAACAGATGCATGTTTTCTGTGGCATGTGCCAAAAGCATCGTTTACATATGCGTTAAACGGTTTTGCTAACTCTTTTGTAAAATCTGGCTCATTCTTTTCTTCGCCTTTATAAAAGCGTACATTTTCTAAAAGTAAAACTGTATCGCCTTGAACACTGTTTATAGCATTTTCAACTTCGCTACCAATGCAATCAGAAACAAATTGCACTTTAAACAATCCCTTTTCGTTAATATAATCTGCTACAGGCTTCAATGAATATTCGAGATTTTTTTCGCCTTTAGGTCTGCCGAGGTGGCTAACAAGTGCAACTTTTGCACCTTGTTGTAGTGCATATTCTATCGTTGGCATAGCCTTTCTTATTCTTGTATCATCACCAACTACGCCATTTTTTATAGGTACGTTAAAATCAACACGAATTAGTAAGTTTTTACCTTTTAAATCTAAATCTTTAATACTTTTTACCATTGTTCTCCCCAAGTTTTAGTGATATGTGGATAAAAAAAAGGGGCAATAATGCCCCAAATTTGTATAAATAATTCTTATAGAACTTTCGTAAGTAGCTCTGCAGCACGAGTAGAATAGCCCCACTCGTTATCGTACCAAGAGAATACTTTAATAGTTGTGCCTTCCATAACTTTTGTAAGTTTTGCATCAAAAATAGATGAATGAGGGTTACCATTAAAATCAACTGATACGAGTGGCTCATCACAGTATTGTAATATGCCTTTCATTGGACCTTCAGCACCAGCTTTGATTGCAGCGTTAACTTCTTCAGCAGTAGTCGCTTTTTTAACCTTAACAACTAAATCAACAACAGATACGTTAGGTGTTGGAACACGTATAGCTAAACCATCAAGTTTACCTTTAAGCTCTGGTAATACTAAACCAACAGCTTTTGCAGCACCAGTAGATGTAGGAATCATTGATAATGCAGCCGCTCTTGCTCTACGTAGGTCGCTATGAGGTAAATCTAAGATACGTTGGTCGTTAGTGTATGAGTGGATAGTAGTCATCAAGCCATGCTCAACGCCAAAAGTATCGTTTAATATTTTAGCAACAGGTGCTAAACAGTTTGTAGTACAAGAAGCATTAGAAATAATGTGATGCTTAGATTTATCATATTTATCAAAGTTTACACCTTGAACAACAGTAATATCTTCATCGCTTGCAGGTGCAGAGATGATAACCTTTTTCGCACCAGCTTTAATATGCTTTTCAGCGTCGGCACGTTTAGTAAATATACCTGTAGACTCAAGTACAACATCAACACCTAAATCGCCCCAAGGTAAATTTTGTGGGTCACGTTCTTTAGTGATTTTAATTTTTTTACCATCAATAGCAATGTAGTCATCGCCATAAGTAATATCGTTTTTCAAAATTTTATGCACAGAGTCATACTTTAGTAAATGTGCAAGTGTTTTTGCATCAGTCAAATCGTTAACAGCAACAATATCAACATCAACATTGTTCTCGAGTGCAGAGCGAAGCACGCATCTGCCAATACGTCCAAATCCATTAATACCAACTTTTACAGCCATTATAGCCTCCAATAAAAATAAAAATATGTACTTCTTATAACATAATGTATAATATATAGATACATGTTAGCTTGATGACGATATTAAATCAAGCAAAATAATACATTTTTGATATTATTTTTAATTTTACTTAATTTTAGCTGTTTATGTCTTTAAAGTAGCCCTTTATCTCCTCGACCTCAACCTTTAATACATCTAAAGCTTTTTTAAACTCGTGCCTGCCTGTCATCCTTGAGTTTATTATATTTATCATGCGTTCCACTTGGCAAAAAGCACGCTTATTTAGGCTAGATGTTCGTTGTTTCAACATTTCTATATTATCTTGATAGTTTTTTATCACTTTTTCTAACCTTGCGACTTTACTTCGTGTATAAATCAGTTCAGATTTTACATCATAAATTTCACTATCTTGAGATTGCTCCATTAGTGTTTCCATAGCCTTAATTATTGTGCGGTTACGCTCTAGCACAAGTTCATGCTCGTTGAGTAAATCTGCGTATGCTTTTTCAACATTTTTTATATCGTTCATATTATAGATTTTTTCTAGCTTATAGTTTTGAAGCTGTGTTCTAAACTTATTCAATGTAGAAATCATCTCAACTTTTTCCGTCTTATCGTATATTATCTCACCATATACGTCAGCATCATTATAAACAGATGGTAAAGGAAACGTATCCATGTCGTAATGATAAATTTTACCCTTTATCTCTTTTGTGACTTCTGATGTTATATACTCTTTCGTTTTTTTAACATCATTTATCTTGCACCACTCACACGGTTTATCCCTATCAAATAATACAGAGTAGCATTTTTTACCAAGCAAACTCTCATTTTTACCGATATTTGCATACGCATACACAGCATCGTTATAGTTAACTATATCATAATCGTATGATACAACGTATAATGGCACATTTAACTGCTGCAAAAATATTGTATAGTTATTCTTTTTACTTACGACTTGCTTCAGTTCATCCTCGTTATAAGATAAATATGAGTGAAACGACTCACACTGTTCGCACTTTTCTGGCTCTGCCATAAGTGCAGCAATATATTTCGATATATTTTCGCCATAATCGTTATCGTTAATAATGACAATCACCTCACCAATATTAAAAAGATAGTACGACTTACTGCTATCTATCACTATCTTATTAATCCTATCCAGATGTTTAGATATATTATCGGGCAACTCTGCAATTTTTGATTCCCCATTTTCGTAAATGACTGTTAAATCATCTTTCATTTTATGCACCCAGAATGGCATTGAATACCTAGATGATACTTTTGATAGTTTATTGTTAATATCTACATTCATAAAACCCTCCTGCACTATTACATTTTTCGCAGATTTTATTTTCACATATTGTTTATTTGATTACAACGTATTATTATGGTCTATGAAAGGTTTATTAGTCAATGGCGAGTGTTATGCAGTCTATTTTTTTCGCACCTGATGATTTTAAAATTTTTGCACATTCGCTGATAGTGTTACCAGTTGTCAAAATATCATCAACTAATAAAATATTTTGGTTTTTGCAAGAGTCTATGCATTTAAAGGCGTCTTTAACATT
>CAYJIW010000142.1:0-3924 GCA_964370335.1 uncultured Deferribacteraceae bacterium | reverse complement strand
TATTGCGATAAGCTCGTGTGATGCAAATATGGCCTGCAATATCGCTAATGGATCTGATATTGATAACAGTCCCACATCAAGTGATATATATGTGCCTTTTATAAAATATATCTCTAAAATATTTAGTATTGGAACAATAAACATTGCAGAGAAAAAGAAGTATTGTACTAAACGTCTATATTTACGCATTATTTCTTACTCGACCTTTTTAAAAATTGTAGGTAGCCTGCACTATCGACATCAGGCATATCTTTTGGTATAATTGATATTGCTTTAGGCTCGTTTGGGCAACGCTCGACACATATACCACAGCCTGTGCAATCTTGAGTAATGACAGGAACAAGCCCATCTTCCAAATATATTGCATCGTGCCTAAGTGGACATACGTTAAAACAAGTGTTACACATAATCGGCTCTGGATCGCCCGGTTTATAATTTAACGCTCTATAGTTATAGCATTGGTCTTCATCAACACGTGCTTTACCAATATCAACTTGTTCACGCTCTTGAACTTTTGGGTCTAGCGCACCTGTAGGGCAAACGCTAGTGCATAACGTGCATAACTTGCACGCATTTTCTTCAGCGTATATAAATGGTGTACCAATGTCGCCAATATCTGCGCTACCAGAACGCTTTAATGTACGGTATGGGCATACCTCAACACACCTAGAACAACGTATGCATAATTTTATAAATCGTTCTTCCTCTACTGCTCCCGGTGGGCGCATACGGTTAATTTTATATCGTGCAGCAAAGGGGTTATTGTTAAACGCGTATTTTATACTATCAAATAAGCTCATTTTTTATTACTGTCTATCTTTAAGTAGCTCATCAATGTCTACATTATTTATACTGTTATTTTTTATTGCTTCTTCAACTTCATCTTCAAAAAAGAATGCGTGGTGTGCAACATCTTCAACAAACTCAAGTTCTAATAAAGATTCTTTTATTTCTTTAAGGTCATCCTCGCCACTACATTCTATAACGACAACGGCTTTGCCTTCTTTATCATTGTATTCATGCAACTCAACTTTAGGCATGATTGTGATAGATGATTTTAATTGATCAATCATGTCTGGTTTTAAATACACTATACTTGAAACATACATATTTAACTCCATAAAAATATGCCGATCGCACACAACTACTACTTATACAATGTATGCAATCGGCACTAATATTAATTCAAACTAAGTAAATTAACTAATTTACAACCTAGCTAAATGTAGGTTTGTTTAATTCATCCATATCAATGATGTACTTTTCAGCAACATTTTTAGGTCCAGAAACTCTAGTTAATTTAACTGCAGAAACTTTGTAATCTGGCTCAAAAGAACCTGGATCAACAACGTCACTAGTGATATAGTTTACCATCCTAGATGCTCTTTGGTCGTGCATTGGGATATAAACGATACCTTCTAAGCTCATGTCAACAAGTCTTGCAGGGAATGTACCTTCACCACGTACGCTTTCAACTTTAACCATATCACCTTCTTTAATGCTAAGTCTTTGAGCGTCATTTTTATGTATCATAACATAGTCGTTCGGATGCGCTTGTGCAGTCTCAGGGATACGCATAGTCATAGATCCACAGTGCCATTGCTCTAAAATACGTCCAGTAGTTAGGAAGAATGGGTATTCTTTCGTAATAGCTTCAGATAATTTTGGCTCTGCATCACGAATAAATACGTTCATACGTCCATCTGGTTTAGCATAGAAGTATTGCTTTGCATCAGCAGGGATTGTATAACCATAACGCTTTGGATCATCAAAAATTGGGTCCATACCTCTAACGTAACGCTTATAAGTACCCGGGTGATTTACATCTGGGCAAGGCCATTGTACACCAGTAGTAGATTTTTTCAATCTATCATATGTAGCGCCTTTTAATGTTTTTTCTGTGTTAGCAGTACAACCAATATAGTCGTTCCAAGCCATTTCATTCATTTTCATAACATCTTTTTCGTTAGACCAAGTGATAAGCTTGCTTAAGCCCATACGGTTAGCGATTTGAGAAGCAATCCAGATATCTGGCATAGCTTGACCAGGAGCATCAACAGCTTTTTCAGTTAAGAAACTACGACGCTCTGAACAACCATATACGCCACCTTTTTCGTATAAGAAAGCAGCTGGTAATATAACAGATGCTAACTGAGCAGTACGAGTTGGGAAAATATCAATAACAACAGTAAATGCAGCTTTGATATTAGGGATATATTTGTTGATGTTAGGCAACGTTTGAGCTGGGTTAGTAGTTGAAATAATAACAGCTTTCAACGGTTTATTAGCATCATTTTCTGCACCTAAGCTACCAAACATTTTAACAGCATGGAATCCAGGTTTTGGGTTGATTGCTTTAGTAGGGTTGATACAATTTTCTGCAACTTTCCAGTAGTTAGAAACAAATGTACGCCATTTTTCATTAGCTACAGGTCTAGCACCAGGTAGTAAGTGTGTTAATGAACCAGTTTCACGTACACCACCACAAGCGTTAGGTTGACCAGTTAATGAGAACGCATCTGCACCCGGCTTACCATAGTTACCAGTTAAACCATGTAAGTTGTGGATTAAGTTGTTAGCCCATACACCGTTTGAACGTTGGTTTAAGCCCATGCACCACATAGATAGTGTTGCGCCGCTTTTTGCAAACATATTTGCTGCTTCAACAACGCTTTCAGCAGGACAGCCACTCATTTTTTCAACATACTCAGGAGTATATTTTTCTAATGATGCAACATAATCTTCATATTTAATTTCTTCAGTACCAGGTCCTTTAGTATAGCGTAAAAGTTTCATGAACTCTTTATCAACCATACCTTTTTTGATGATTTCGCGTGCCATACCGTTGAATACATATAAATCTGTACCAGGGCGGAACGGCATCCATAAATCAGCAATCCTAGATGTAACAGTTTTACGAGGTTCGCAAACAATAATTTTAACATCAGGGTTGTTACGCTTATGTCTAGAAATTCTGTTAAATAGGATTGGGTGAGCATCAGCAGTGTTAGAACCAGTTAAGAAAATACATTTTGCATTTTCGATATCTTCATAAGTACCAGCTGGCTCATCAGAACCAAGTGAACCAATGAATGCACCAACAGCAGATGCCATACATAGACGTGGGTTACCATCCATCATGTTAGAGCCGAAACCGCCCTTCCATAATTTATTGAATGTGTAACTTTCTTCAGTAGTACATTGGCCAGAACCATAGTATGCAACTGAATCATAACCGAATTTTTTGTGATATTCTTTAAATTTAGTTTCAATTAAAGTTAAAGCCTCATCCCAAGTTGCTTTTTGGAATTTACCGTCTTTACCTCTAATTAATGGTGTAGTTAAACGATCAGGATGGTTAGCAACCTTCCAAATGTTTGCACCCTTAACACAAAGGATACCGTTAGTATTTGTTTTTGAATCTGTGTTACCTCTGATAGCAACTAATTTACCATCTTTAACACCAGTATATAAGCTACAGCCTGTACCACACATACGGCAAACGCCTTTAACCCATTTATCAACAGGTTGAGCTTGTGCAGAAGCTTCTTTTGTGGATAGACCCGCAGCAACAGCAGCACTAGCTGCAAGTGTTGTTTTAATAAGTGACCTTCTTGACAGTTCCATTATATATCCTCCATTAATCTCTATTTGTGAACAGGTTTCATTTTTCTAATATTGAACTCATGTGACTGATGACAAGTAACACAAATGATACTGCCTTTTTTAGCTTTTAGGCTAGTTTTCATAACAGTAACTTGGTCATAATGACAAGACATACAATCGTTAACACTAGATTTTGGTCTAAAATCTTCTTCACTACCGTGACACATAGTACATGGAACCATATTGATACCGTGTAAGCTATCCTACCATTCTTTGTGCGCTTTAGAATCAGCAGCTAATTCATCAGTACTACCCTCA
>CAYJIW010000141.1:0-3937 GCA_964370335.1 uncultured Deferribacteraceae bacterium | reverse complement strand
AATAATTGATGGCATACTAACGCTAATATCAGCTAAGTTACTAATAAATCTGCCGAATTTGCTGTTTCTACCATACTCTGCAAGGTATGAGCCACCAAGTACGCCAATAGGTACGCCTATCAATGCTGCAACGCCTGTCAACATAAGTTGCCCAACGAACGCTTGACGTAAACCGCCTTCGATAATCGGTATCATTGGTGGTGCAGCATCTAGTTTAAATAAATTGACACTAAGCCCAGATAAACCGTTACGCAGTACATCTAACAAAATATAAAATAGAAAAAATAATCCTATTAACGCAGCCACCACTGATAGTGATAACGCAATATTGTTTACGATCTTACGCCTGATAACTAAACTTTTCATACTCATTTGATTTCTTTCCGTGTATAAATTTTTGCTAAAGCTAATGTCGCAAAGTTTGCTATAAATAATATGAACGCTAACATGAATAAACTTGACATATGTAAGCCAGATGCCTCGTTAAACTCGTTTGCTAGTGTAGATGTGATTGTTGCGTATGGATCAAAAATAGAGCCTAACTTACCATGCGAGTTACCAATGACGTATGCGATAGCCATAGTTTCACCCAATGCACGCCCAGTTGCAATAATTATACCACTAGCGATACCTGTTTTACAGTATGGCATAACGACGTTGCTAATTACTTCCCACTTTGTAGCGCCAATAGCGTATGCAGATTCTTTTAGTATATCAGGTGTTTGTACAAAAGTATCCCTAGCGATACTAGCAATAAATGGGATAACCATAATACTAAGCACTAAACTAGCAGTAAATATACTAACGCCACCAGCATATTGGGCTTGAAAAAACTGACCAACTATCGGCACATTACCAACAGAAGCGATAATCCACTTTTGGACAGTACCTTCGATAAATGGCGCAAACGTAAACAAACCCCACATACCGTAAATGATACTAGGGATAGCCGCTAATAATTCGATAGCAGAACTAACTGCGCCTTTTAAAAAGTGTGGGCATAGCTCGGTAATAAAAATCGCAATACCTATAGCAATAGGAACAGCAATAATTAATGCGCCTAAAGATGTGATTAATGTGCCAAGCAACGGTTGTGCAGCACCATAGATATTATCAGCATAGTTCCATTCAAAGCTAAATAAAAAGCCGAAGAAACCAAACTCTGATATGGCTTGACGTGATTCATATATCAGCGTAATAAATATGCCGATACTCACTACCAATACAGGCAATGCTGATATAAACGTAACACTCGAAAATATAGTACCAAAGAAATTCTTTTTGCTTTTCACTATTGCTCTCCGAAATATTTTATATTGCAAAACTAATGTATATTTAATATGTATGTGTTAAAAAAATGTAAAATATTTGTTAAATCAGTTACTCGCTAATATTGTCGCTACTGTTTGGGAAAACCATGTTGCTAAAATAATCCTGCATACTGCCAATGAATGAATATGGCATAGGCGAAAAAGTAGTAAACTTTTCTTGCACAACATTGATAGAGGCAACCGCCAGTATAAATGCAAACGCAAACGCTTGCCCCTTTCTAACTGTGATACTATCTTTAGCATACAAAAATCTAATAACGCCAATAGCAATACCTAACACTATCAAAAAAAATATTAAACCAGTAGAGGATTTAAAAATAAAAGGTAAGTCAAAAAAGACATCTACGTTAGAAACCGATATATGCTCGTTTAAATTTGTATAAATAACACTAGCAGCACCGCCAAAATAAAATATGAATGGCATTAATACTACTGCAACAAAACGATTAGCGAAAATTATGAAAAATAATGGCATGATGCAACACATTGCTAGTATCATTATCAAAACTGTGTCAATAGCACTTAGACCAACTAAAGTTGCATAAGCAGATGCTGTAACAACAGAATAAATAGCACAAGTTATTATAAACAAGGTATAAAAAATAATGGCGGAGTTGTCCCACTCTGCTTTTGTAAATATCGAATATTTGCGCATATCAGTTCTCATAAAATCGCCACCATAAATTAGTATATAATTTTATAGCATAATAGATACACATTTAAAAGAATAAAAAACATAAGTATCATATTGTGATGTTTTGACTTAAATTTTAAGGTAACTAGGGATCTTCATGCCACAAAACTTATTTATATTATTCATTTTGTTATTGTAATTTAAGTAAAGCTAACACTATTATCTATGATAGAGAATAACGTGATATTCTTGTAATAAAAGTAATGTAAAATGAGTGTAACAGCTTAAAATAGTTAGTATTTTATGCTTTTTAGATGTTAATATTAGTATAAAAACAATGTTATATTTTTTTAAATAAAATACTTAAAAGGGGTTGATTTTTTATAATAAAAGTGCTACATTAAATTATAAGGCGATTTTATCGCATATTGCTACATTATAGATAAAGAGAGGTGTTGTGATGAGTAACTATCGTATAGAGCATGATTTTTTAGGTGAAAAACAAGTCCCAGCGGATGCATATTATGGTATCCAAACTATGCGTGCTATTGATAATTTTCCTATTACTGGTTATAGGATACATCCAGCTTTGATAAAATCTATGGCTATAGTTAAGAAAGCTGCTGCGCTTGCCAACTGTGAAATTGGCGAGATGAAAAAAGAAATCGCAGATGCGATAGCACAAGCGGCTGATGATGTTATTAGTGGTAAGCTTGATAAATGTTTTCTTGTAGACCCAATCCAAGGTGGTGCTGGCACATCTATCAACATGAACGCTAACGAAGTTATTGCTAACAGGGCGTTAGAGATACTTGGCAAGCCTAAAGGTAGCTACGATATTATATCGCCAAACAACCACGTAAACATGGCACAAAGTACAAACGACTCGTTCCCAACTGCTGCCCATATCGCTATGGCTATGCTTATGAACGACCTTATTATTACTATGAAAGATATGCATAGCATGTTTATAAAAAAATCTATCGAATTTGATGACGTTATCAAAATGGGGCGTACCCACTTGCAAGACGCTGTACCAATTAGGCTAGGACAAGAGTTTGCTGCATATGCAAATGTTATCAAACGTGATATTAAACGATTATCTAACACGCTAGACCATTTATACGAAGTTAATATGGGTGCAACTGCTGTTGGTACTGGCTTAAATGCTGAACCTAAATATATTAAAGAAGTTATCGAAGATCTTGGAAAAATTAGTGGATTACCAATTAAAGGTGCAGAAAACTTAGTGGATGGCACACAAAATTGCGATATTTATAGCGAAGTTTCAAGCATGTTAAAAGTTTGTATGATAAATATGTCAAAAATTTGTAACGATTTACGCTTGATGGCATCAGGTCCACGCGCTGGTCTAGCAGAGCTAAACTTGCCACCACGTCAGCCGGGTAGCTCTATCATGCCGGGTAAAGTTAATCCTGTTATGGCAGAAGTTATCAACCAGATAGCGTTCCAAGTGGCTGGTAACGATGTTACAGTTAGCATGGCTGTTGAGGCTGGACAGTTTGAATTAAATGTTATGGAGCCTGTGTTCGTATTTAACGTGTTGCAATCAATCACTATTATGAATAACGGTTTTAGAGTGTTTACAGAGTATCTACTAAAAGACTTGACTGCAAACGCACAACACATGAAAGAATATGTCGATAACTCAGTTGGTATAATTACAGCACTAAACCCACATGTAGGCTACGAAACAGCATCAAAGCTTGCACGTGAAGCAATGCTTACAAATAAACCAATTAAAGAGTTGATACTTAGAGATAAAATATTGACAGAAGAAGAAGTTAATATAATTTTAGATCCGAGGAATATGACGACGCCGGGGATATCGGGAAGCCAACTTCGCGGCAAATAAATAATTTAGCGAGAATTTCACGCTCCTACGTTGTTGTTTTCGCAATCCCTCAATCGAGTCCCAGCGCGTACCCTCATTCGGGATTGCTCAAGCCGC
>CAYJIW010000140.1:0-3943 GCA_964370335.1 uncultured Deferribacteraceae bacterium | reverse complement strand
CCTGTATATACGAAAAGCTGAAACGCCCACCAGTAAAGAAAAAAGGCGATGAAAAAACATCGCCTTAGTACTTATTTTGTAAGTTATTTAATTTTCGTTATTATCACATAATCACCTTAGTTTTACACCTTTTATGGAGTTGCTATTTTTGCTACTACTAATATTGTATGCAAATGTGAGTGCTAGCGAGTCTGCTAAGTCGGGCGATTGTAGCCCACGTCTACGCATATCGGCTTTGCTTTCTAGTTGTATCTGTCCGCTATCGCCACGAAAAAAGTATTCCATTATGCGTAAATCCGACTTCAAATCCTTGTCGTTCGGTATCTTGCCTTGCTTCAAGTAGTCACGCATGTTGCACCACATTTCTGCACGCTTGTTTATATACTTGCTTTTATCCGTTGGCATGCCGCCGAAATCTACACCTATTACACTTGTATAACCTAGCTGATGTAGCCTATCAATTACGCCACCACCGATACCGCCAGCATCTATAAATACTTGCTCTGGTTGGTATTTATCTATCTCGATAGCAACAATGCCAGCAAACGTCATCAAGTCCATGTTGTTATGCTTTATCTGTTCGTGAACGTATAGGCCTTGACGCTTAGTTATAACTGAAGTGTCGCCACCAAAACGTGCAACATCTACACCCATAACCTTTGGCGCATGCGATACATCGTCTAGTGTTATATCACGGTTGCTTGCGTTTTCAATATCTTCTAAGCTTATCAACTGATTGCTAGCTTGGCGTGGAAACTCGCCTTTTACACGTATGCGAAAAAAGTCGCTATCCTCACCGTAATCTTCTGCCCAAGCTTCAAGCTCCGATTTGTTCGTCATCTTTGCCGATCTGCTGTCAATTTGCTTGCATACCCAACGGTGCCTAAGTTTATGATGTATCTCATAAAATTTACCTGTATTACGTGTAGGGTTACCAAAAGCAAAAAACATAGCGCCAGATGTTGTCATAGCGCCCTCGGCAGTTTCATAAATAATATCTTCTACGGCAGATGCTTCGTCAAATATTACAAGTACATGCTCGGCATGTAGCCCCGCAAATGCTTCGGAACGCTCCTTGCTCCATGGTACAGCCGATACAAACCATGTGTCTGCGTTGCTAGTTTGCGATATTTTTGTTGCGGTTAGCTCAAACCAATGCTTATTGAGCATGCGTTTATGCCAAAGCGATAGTTCTGCCCATGTTTTTTCTTTAAGCTGTGTTTGTGTATTAGCAGTAACTACACCACGCAGATTTATGCGTGTACTCATCGCCCATAGTATTATCCATGCAACTAATGCCGATTTGCCTACACCATGCCCGCTAGCAATAGCAACACGTAATGCAGTATCTATATCCTTATTGTTTATGTGGTTTTTAATGTCGGTTAATACTTCTAGTTGCCACTTATCTGGCGTGCCACCAATAGCTTGCCAGTCAAATATGCCCGTAACAAACTTTATTGGATCGTTATAACAACTAGCAACAAAATCTAGTAATTGGCTATCGTTATTCATGTCAACCCTCAATTATTTTTGCGTTTAAACGCTTTTCAAGCTCCGATGCTATGTCAATGGTGGCAGTAACTTCAAGCTTATCGCCAAACCGCTTAGGGCTAAGCTTGCTTAATACCCACTTCCTAACAGATGCTGCCGCTTTAAACTCGGCAGGTGTTATATCGCCATCAAGCATCCTAGCTTCAAGCACCATAATATCTTGGAATAGTAACTCGCTGTATAGCTCCTTTGCGTTTTGGTAAGATATGCGGAAATATTCGTGCTTTGAAAGCCAGTTATATATTGTAGATGTTGTAATCCCATATTTATTTGCAATAGATTTTAGTGTGATGCCCTCAGATATATCTGTGCATATCCTATCCACCAACTGTTCTGAATATGATGAAGGACGCCCACGACGCTTGGCAGCACTAGATGATGAGGATTTCCTAATGGATAAACTAGAGGCTGGTTGGCTAGAAGTGGTTGTCTGTTGGCGTTTAGGTTGGCTATAAACTGATCCAGTGCTACCAACGTCGTGGGGCTTCGTCTTCATGGGTTTAGAATAGTGGAAAAGCTGCAAGATGTATGCCCCAGTTTCCCCAATTTCCCTACTTTTCCATAATTAATGCTGGAATTAGTTTCATTACGTTGTTGCTCCTCGAATTTAATCGTCATGTACGTATAATGTACACTCATTCGGGATTGCTCAAGCCGCCTAGCCTAAAACAAAAATACTTCATTAATTAAGTAGTATAGTTTCATTACGTTGTTGCTCCTCGAATTTAATCGTCGAGTACGTATAATGTAAGCTCCTCATAAATTCTGCGGTGCGCCTAGTACTGAAACCAATTCCAACATTAATTAGGTAGTTTCATTACGTTGTTGCTCCTCGAATTTAATCGTCATGTACGTATAATGTACACTCCTCATAAATTCTGTGGTGCGCCTAGCCTAAAACAAAAATACTCATTAATTAAGTAGTATAGTTTCATTACGTTGTTGCTCCGCCTTCGCCTTGTGGCAAAGACATGCTTTGCTCTGCTTGCTCACCCCTAGCTTAAAACAATAATTTTATTTTTCTGATAAAGTCACCGATGTAGTTATATCCGATTATTAAATAAACGCTTAAAGTGTAAAAAATGTATGTAACAAGACGTCAGCTAAAATATAACATAAGAATAAAAAAATATGGCTCTGTTTAGCTACTATCATGAAAAAACTAAAATGATGGTTAAAAAAAGTTTGTTTTTACATTAGTAAAATGTCTGTGGTGGCATGTTTGCAAGTAAAACAGAGTGTATAATTTCACTAATTAAATATATGAATATTACATAACATTGTTTTATTCAAAAAAAGCCCATATTTGCCTTATTTAAAGGGAATTTTTACTAAAAATATATTCACGATTTTGCTTGACAGAGTGTTTGTTATAATATATATTCTAAATATAATATATTGAATGTTTTAATATTTAGAAATACTAATATATTGTATAGCATGTTATACATGCTAAGGGAGGAGGAAGCTATGTATAAAAACAATTTAGTTTTTATTGATGAAAAGGCTTACTTTTATAATGTGCTATACACGGGTATCTCTGTTGATTATTACCCTAGCGGTTGTGTTAGCGAGGTTTTAGTTTATAATGAAGGTCTGCTTGACGGTGTGTCAAAATCATATAACGAAGTTGGTATGGTTATTGCAGAAAAGGTTTATGTAAATGGTGAGCTGACGGGTATCAGCAAATCATACTACTTAAACGGTTTTCTTGAATCTGAAATTGAATACAAGAAAGGTAAACTACACGGTATTTACAACTTATACCACGATAACGGCGTTGCTAGTCGCTATTCTACATATTCGCAAGGTAAACTGAAGGGTGTCACAAGCATATATGATAGAAACGGCACTTTAAGGCAAGATGTAAGCTATTTTAATGATGTTCAACATGGAAGGACTCGTATATTTAACGCTGATGGCAAGTTAAGTCAGGTGACCAGGTACGATAACGGGGTGATAACGTACTCAAAAACTTATGGCGCTACTGGTGTTTTATGGCAAGAGGCAGAGTATAAAGATAAAAAACGTGATGGCATTACAAAGTTATACCGTGGCGATGGAAATGTTTTTGTTGAGGCTATTTATAAAGATGGTGAACCTTTAGAAGGCTACAAATATGACGAAGATGGCACACGTATAGAAATGCCTAACCATGAATTACGTGAGCTGTCAGAAGCTATACCGTAAACGATACAATCCCCCAAAAAAAGTTGCTCATATGTTAGGCGTATGGGCAACTTTTTTTTCTGTAAATATCATATTGACATGTATATAGTTTTCTATTATCATTACCAACTGTATTACTTATTCTTTGGTGTGAGGAAACTATGAAAAAAATACTTATCTTTTCAATAATTCTTTTAAATTTATCAATAGCGTATGCTCA
>CAYJIW010000139.1:463-3981 GCA_964370335.1 uncultured Deferribacteraceae bacterium | reverse complement strand
CAATTCCGCCACCCCCGCTCACATATTCAAAAAACAAACTGCCATAAAAGTATAGCAGGGTGAGTAACGGGGTTTGAACCCGCGACACCCGGGACCACAACCCGGTGCTCTGCCAACTGAGCTATACCCACCACATAGTAGCCACAGCAATTATGCTTTGGACTTAAAGATATATGCATTTTTTACAGAATTGTCAACATATTTTTTTACTTTTTATCATTTTTTTTGTATTTTAATAAAAATATTATAAATCTTTACATAATTACTATGTCAATGTATTATATATTACAATTTTTTTATGAGTTTAAGGAAATATTATGAAAAATATCGCAATCAATATTGCAATAACTGTCATTAGTGCAGTTTTACTACTATTATCAACTGTTGGCTACGGTGCATCGTTCCTTGTGTTTGTTGCATTTATACCATTCTTATATGCTATCCACAAGGGCGGAGTTCACCCTGTTATCTCTGGTTGGATATTTGGGTTTATATACTACTTTTTTGGCTTATATTGGATGGTTACTACATTTAACTTTTTTGGTGGTGCGCCATTACCTGCTGCATATGGCATATTACTATTTGTTGGTGTTAGTGGCGGTTTATTATTTGTTGCGCCATTCGCATATGTTGCAAAAAAGTACGAAAATCAACCAATATTACTTGCAACAGTATTTATTGCATTAGAAATTGTTAAAAGTTACTTATTTTTTGCTGGTGTGCCATGGCTCAACCTTGCGCAATCTCAATACGAAAATATTGCTATCCTACAATTTGTAAGCGTGTTTGGCGAGTTTGGGTTATCTTTTGTCATTATCCTTATAAATATTTTATTATACTATATTATATTTAAAGATAATAAAAAGTTTAATACTGCCTTTTTAGCTATCGCTGTAATTGTAATGTTTATACCGGGCGTAATACGCATGGTTGCACCTATCAAAGCAGATGATTACAAGTCTGTTATTGTTTATCAAACAGGCTATAAGCAAGAAGATAAATGGGATAACTCTAAACGCTATGGTATAGTGAACGACTTAAATCAAAGGCTTACAAACCTTGATAGAAAAGGTAAATCGTTGCTACTATTGCCAGAATCATCATACCCAGCACGTGCTATAGATACACCATATATTCTTGATGTATTACAAAATATATCGTTTGATGTGCCTATATTAATTGGTACAGATACTGCTGAAAATATTGATGGCAAGCGTAAGCTATACAATACTATGGCGTTAATTGATGATGGTAGCGTTGACGAAGTATATTATAAACGCCACTTAACTCCGTTTGGAGAATATTTCCCAATGCAGACAGTGTTGAACCCTGTTAAAGAGTTCTTTTTTGGACCGGGTGATATGTTTACAGCAGGCGAAAAGTCAGTTGTGTTTAATGTTGATGGAATGAGGATAGCACCTTTAATATGCTATGAAACAGGCTTCCCCGCACTACTGCGTGAGCCTATTGCGAATGGTGCAAATATTATAGCAATGATATCTAATGATGCATGGTTTGGTAATATTGGTGGTAAAACACAACATTTATCAATAGACGTTTTGCGTGCTGTTGAGTTTGGTAAAACGGCTCTCCGCTCTACTCAAGACGGTATATCTGCTGTTATATTACCTAACGGAGTTATTGCTGAAAGCGTTGTCGATTCAACACCTTATGCTATATATTATGATGCACCAATAGTAAATGGAAGGACGATTTATTCATACCTTGGTAACGCTTGGATATTGATAGTAATTGGGCTTGCATATTACCTACTTATTAGGGAAAGAAAAAAATTAGTTCAGAAAAATTGATAATTATAAAACTTTGTTATTGATTATATTGTCACATGGTAGTATAACATAGAATGTTAACGATATAGTTTGGAGGATTAAATGTTTGGATTAGGTTCACAAGAAATCATGATTATTTTAGTAATTGCACTTGTTGTGTTTGGTGCAGGAAAGCTCCCACAAATAGGCAAGGGTATGGGTGAGGCTATCAAAAACTTTAAAAAGTCTGTCAACGATGTTGAAGACGCAGTTGATATAACACCTGTTACTAAAAAAGAAGAAGCTATCAAACCTACAGAGGCTACACAAGCAACTTCTACTGAAGCTGAAAAAGTTAAAGAAGAAACTAAAGCATAATTTTATATCTATCGGGTGGATTTTATAAAATTTTGTGATTAATTTTTAGTGGTTATATGCAAATAGAGATATAGCCACTATATCTATTTCACGTCTATTTATCAAAAATATTATTACTTATTATCTTAATTTTTATCAAATATTGTTGTGCTTAATTTATTAATGTTGGACTTGTTATGCAGATGAGTGAAGCAGAAGTGTTTGCTCTTTGACATCTTTTTTCATCACTACGCCGTTGTACTTCATTCGCCTAGCTTCGAATACATACATTTATAATGAAAATAGATGTTTGCAACATCTATTTTAGAGTGATTCGCTTTTTTGGCGGATACGTCCTGTATCCTTAAAAAAGCCGTGCCAAAGTTCTTTCACTGGCTTCCTGCCAGTTGTTCCTCCCTATTCGGTCGGCGAACTTTGGCTTCGAATCCCTTTCTGTATAACGCAAAAAGGACACCTCATCGGTGTCCTCTTAGCATTATACGGAGAGAGAGGGATTCGAACCCTCGATACCGTTTTCACAGTATACTCACTTAGCAGGCGAGCGCCTTCGACCATGCTCGGCCATCTCTCCAAAAATGACATATAAAAATACGTCGGACTTTGTTTTTATCAACTTAATTATGAATTGTCAAATAAAAAATGAAAAAATAACAACTTTTTTCAAACATTCTAAAAAAAATGCAACTTACCTCTTGACATATACGGTACATAATACTAAATTAATCCTTAGCACTCGAACAGTGAGAGTGCTAACAAAATAAAATTATTCTTTACTAGGTTAATATTATGAGATTCTTAAATGAACGAGAAGAGCTTGTTCTTAGAACCATTATTGATGAATTTATAGACTCGAACGAACCAGTTGGCTCACGCAACGTGTCTAAGCACGGACCACTTAAAATGTCTGCTGCTACCATACGTAATATTATGAGCGACCTTGTTGATAAAGGCTTCATTGCTCAACCGCATACTTCTGCTGGGCGTGTACCTACAGACTCTGGTTATAGATATTATATTGATAGGCTTGTATCTATGCAGCAGCCTAATCAAGAATTTGCTGATAAAGTACAGCAAGAGTTATCATTTGCACCTGTCAATGTTATGAATATGTTTAGAGATTTATCTAAGCGGATTGGTAAAATTACTAACTCTATTGGGTTCGTTGTGTCGCCGAAAATAAACTCACTATCTATTAAGCATATCGAGTTTATTAAACTAAACAAGGAAACTATACTTGCTATCCTTGTTACTAAGACGGGTATTGTACAAAACTTGATTTTACCTGCTGATAACTCGTTGGCAGATAACGACTTAGTGCAAATTGCTAACTATTTAAACGCCAATTTGCCAGAACATACGCTATTATCGCTT
>CAYJIW010000139.1:0-453 GCA_964370335.1 uncultured Deferribacteraceae bacterium | reverse complement strand
AAAGAAAATTGCAAACGAGCTTGTCACTAGCGAAGGAGAAATACTACGATTGCACGAAAACGCTCAAAAAATAGGCGACATACTATGGAGCAACCCAGCATTACAAGAAGAACTTATATTTGAAGGTGCTGATAACCTTATTAGCAATCCAGAGTTTCAAGGCTCTGGCAAGTTACGTGATGTATTGCAAGCGTTTGAAGAAAAGCAAAATATGTATTCGTTATTAGATAGATGTATGACTGAATCTGGTGTCCAAATATTTATTGGCTCAGAAATTGGGATAAAGGAAACTGATGAACTTGGTATGGTTATTAAGCCATATTCTCGTGGTGGTAATATTATTGGTACACTTGGTGTTATAGGACCTAAACGCATGAGGTATCCGCAAGTTGTATCTATAGTAGATTATTCGGAACAGTTGATTAGTGGGTATCTAAATGGCTACTATGGGGG
>CAYJIW010000138.1:0-3982 GCA_964370335.1 uncultured Deferribacteraceae bacterium | reverse complement strand
TGCGATGCTTGCGCAAGCTAACCAGCTTCCATCGTATGCAGCTCAGTTATTAGGCTAAGCTTAAGATTTTTCCTTGAATTATATGCCGCCTGTTTCGGCAGGTGGCTATATGCTAAGGGGATAATTGTATGACGGACATCACAAAACTTACGGGGAAACCATTAGACATTGAAGCTAATAAACGCTCTGTAGAAGTTCCCCGACAAAAAGCGGAGCGAGCTGAGTCGTCGCAATCAACCCCAGCTGATAAGCATAACGTTGGTTCTGGTTCTGCAACCTTGTTTAGAGATTTGATATACGATGCAAACATGCAAAGCAAGGTTCGCCCGGAAATTAAACTGGAAGATATCATAGAGCAACTAAGCCATGAATCGGCTGAGAATTTGATTGCTAAACAACCATCTGTATCGGTTATCGAGTTATCGAAAATCGTTACTACAGATAAAAATTAGTATTATAAGTATGGGTAGCTAGAAATAGTTACCCATATTTTTTTGTTCAATTTTTCTTTATATATCAACAAAATCTCGCATAACCAAAAAAATAATTTAATTTTTTTCTAAAGTAAATATTATAGTAAGACGATAAGCAAGTTGTGGAGAGGATAACATCACCACAAAAAAAGTTTAAAAAATTACTAAAGTTTTTTTTAAGCTATGACGATAAGTCAAATGTGAGGGGAAGCCACTTAATAAAAAGGGCATACTCACTATTAAAATTTAATATGCATATTAGTTAGTTGATGAACAATATGCTAAACATTATGTAGGTATCAGTACAACTTGAGCCAGCATAGACTTGATAGGTCTATTGCTGGCTTTTTTGTTTTTATACTTTTATTACTAAAAATTTTCAATACTTACGAGGTGAACATCGAAGATATTATCAAAATTATCTTAACCATCTAGGTGCGTCTAAGTTCGCAAAATAACTTAGGACTATGCAAGAACAACGTATTTAAAGGCTTTGCACATAATATTATTGTGTAAACTTTACCGAAATTTATTTGAGAAAAAGGAAAAAATGACGCAAAAAAATTTACCAATATAGGTGCGTCCAAAATTAAAAATTAAAAAAAATGTTTGCACGGATGCAAACGGAATTAAATTCACGGAGGAATTTATCATGGCAATTTCAATTGTAAACAACGTTACGGCTATCGGTTCAGGGATGCAAGTAAACAGAGCTAACGACATGCTCTCTGGTACTATTAAAAAATTATCTACAGGTTTACGTATCAACACAGCAGCAGATGATGCATCTGGCTTAGCAGTATCTGAAAAGTTACGTGGACAAATATCTGGTTTAGCAAAAGCAGCTACAAACGCACAAGATGCGACATCATTATTACAAACAGCGGAAGCTTCTATGGGCTCTATGACTGACGTATTACAACGTATGCGTGAGCTAGCAGTTCAAGCTGGTAACCCTGCATATACTACTAATGATAGAGTTATGCTACAACTAGAGTTAGACCAACTGAAAGACGAGATAGACCGTATTTCAAATACAACAGAATTTAACACTAAAAAATTGTTAAACGGTGATGCAGCAGCTATATGGAGTTCATCTTCTAACGAAATAGATGCACTTGTTAAGGGCGCAGTACAAGAAGGCGACTACAAACTTACATATGACATCGTTCCGGGCGACAACGCTATTTATAAAACAAATATCATGTCAGTAAAAGATGGCGCATTATCTTACCGTTTGACAGCTAACTCTACAACAGTTACAGAGTTAAGAAACTTAGAAGATATGTATAACGAAACTGGCGTTAGAACATTAACAGTAGGTGTAGTTACAGCAACTGTAAGTGTTGCAGAAGCGGCATTAGTTGGTAAAACTGGTTTTGCTGGCGTTACAGATGTAACAGTAGCGGCACTAGGTGTTACAAGTTCAGATACATTTTTACAAGGCGCATATATTGAGTTTGAAGCATTAACTGACCGTTTAGAGTCTGGCTCATCGACTATCCGTTTCCGTGTTACTAATGCAGAAACTGGTGAACAATCAGACTGGGTTGAAGCAAGTATCAATAGTTCTGGTACAGTTGTAAATGGTTCTGCAATCTCTACAGGTCTTGCAGGTGTTGATGGTGCTTTATTAAATAGTACAGCAGAAACTTTTGGTTCTGCAGCATTTAGCGATGGCGATAAGTTGTTACTTTCTTATTCTCCAACGACATTAGTTCAGACAGCAGCAACATCTGGTACTATCCAAGTTGGTGAAAACGATCCTCGCATACAAATGACGGCTTTATCATCTAACGAGTCAAATATAATTCACACTATATTTACAGCTCAACTTGATGATGCAGGTAACGCATATTATGGTAGCATGGACGTAGTTATGGCTAAAGGACCTGTTGCAGCAGGTGAAGCAGAATACTTTATATTAGGCGAAGGCGATATAGCATCAGACAAAACATTATTGAAAGATTTAGGCAACTTTGTAACATCTGATGGTAGAAACGTGCTAGATAACACGCAAGAACTTACAATGTATGCAAACGGCACACAAACAACTATATACTTAGAAGGTTCTGACACAATTGCAGATTTAGAAAGAAAATTATCTGAAGCAGTTATTTACGGATTAGGTTTAGGTGCAGACCACACGAATACTAACGCAGTATCAGTAAATGCTAACTTAGTAAATTTCGTTAACGGCACAGCAGATGCAACTGCAAACACAGGCGAAGCTATTGGTGGCTCATTTACAATACAATCTGCACTACTTGGCGTAAGCTCTGATATCCGCTTTGCAGGCGACCAAAATGTAATTAACGCACTAGGTATTAGTACAGTACAAGAGTCTAGCGACTCAGCATTAAACATACGTGTAAACAACGCTCAAAACGGTAAATATATTGGTGAAGATGTTGTTACAGATAACATATTACGAGGCATAATTGAGAATGTTGAAGTAGTTATCGAGCCTACAACAGCAGCAAACGTAGATTGGAATGACGAAACTAAAGCTTTAGAGTTTACTTCTAAGCCAGATTCTACAGAAGTGTTCTTACACTTAACTGATAACGCTACACAAGTTGCTATCGGTGCTAACGAAGGGCAAACATTAGATATCTCTATCGGTAGATTAGATACACTTGGACTAGGCATTGATAAAATTACTGTAGAAAGCTTTGAATCTGCACAAGTAGCTATAACTAAGATTGATTTAGCTATCGAAGAATTATCTGCAACACGTGCGATATCTGGTGCACAGATGAACAGATTAAGCTACTCTATCAGCAACTTAGATATAGCTAGAGAAAACTTAAGCGCATCTGAAAGCCGTATTCGTGACCTTGATATTGCAGCAGCATCATCAGAACTAGCAGCACAACAAGTGTTACTACAATCAGCTAATGCAATGCTTGCACAAGCTAACCAGCTTCCATCATACGCGGCACAGTTGATCGCCGGTTAATAAAAACAATGGGGGACATGTTCCCCCACTATTTACCCTTATTAAATAAGGAGGCGGACTATGACAGATATTAGAAAAGTTACAAACATAGACTCGAACTTAAAAGAATCTGCATACCGTCAAGCTGAAAAAGAAAAGAAACAAGAAAAAACTAAAACTGATGAAGTAAAACCAAAAAGTTTTAGCGATATATACGATGGACGTTTGCTTGGCGAATTAAATAAAAGCTCTGCTAAGTTTCAACTAAAAGATGTTGAAGAAGCAGGCGAAAAACTAAAAGAAATAGTATCCGATATGGATAGCGTGCAAACTGATAACGTCGTAATAGATTATCCAGCAGAAGCAGTTATTGAGCTATCACTAATAGCTAACAATAGAAACCAGAGATAACGGATTATCGAAAAAGTTTGACGGAACAAACACTAAAAGGTGGAAAATATACTTTCCACCTTATTTTTTTTGTGCAAAAATGTATAATGGTAGCCTAAAACGTGGACATCCCCCGCCGTCGTTGTCACTCCGCCTTCGCCTTGTGGCAAAGACATGC
>CAYJIW010000137.1:0-4143 GCA_964370335.1 uncultured Deferribacteraceae bacterium | reverse complement strand
ATACACGTTAAAGATAGCGAATGGGCAAAACCTGTCGTATCGCAAGATGATGAAGTGGCTGATGAGAAAAAGGTTGATAAGCTTGTTGACTTAACTACAGCATTAAAAGTTGATGATATTGTTTACGTATCACGTAGAGATAAACAACTTCCTGTGCCACCACCAGTTGTAGAAGAAGAAATTGTTGAAGAAGTGGTTGAAGTAGTAGAAGGCGAAGAAGTTGAGCCAGAACCAGAACCAGAGCCAATCACATGGTACTTAGAGCAAGACCCAGAAGTTGAAGGCGCTATATTATCTATGAGCCCTAAAACAGGCGAAATATATACTATGGTTGGCGGTTTTTCATACGAAAAGTCGTTCTTTAACAGAGCTATACAAGCACAACGTCAAACGGGTAGTGCATTTAAACCAATAGTATATTCGGCAGCGTTTGAAAGTGGATTTTGGCCGATGGATATTATTTACGATGCGCCAATCATTGCAGAAGAAATAGAAACCGATAAAGTATGGAAGCCTACAAACTATAGCGACCAATTTTACGGTGAAACTACACTTAAAGAAGCTGTGCTTAAATCTAGAAATATTGTTACTGTTAAACTAGCGGAAGAATTAGGTGTTAAAAAAATTACACAATACGCTAGAGAATATGGACTAAAATCTGATATACCAAATGATTTATCTGTTAGCCTTGGTAGTGCATCTGCATCTGTTTTAGAGATGGCGAACGCTTATAGCGTGTTCGCAAATAGAGGCTCTAGACCTGTTGAACCATACTTTATTACTAAAATAGAAGATATTGATGGCAACGTATTGCATGAGTTTGGCGAGTCTGAACAAATACAAGTGCTTACGCCTGCTGCATCAGATATTATGACGCAAATACTTGTTGATACTGTTGAAAAAGGTGGCGGCTGGCGTGCAAAAGCTGTAAAAAGACAAGTAGGTGGTAAAACTGGCACAACTAACGGCTCAAAAGATGGCTGGTTTGCTGGATTTACACCAAATATTGTTACTGTTTCATGGGTTGGCTACGACGATTTTAGAAGCCTTGGCGATTATGCAACTGGCTCATCTATCGCTGCACCACAGTGGGTTACATACATGATGAGAATTGTTGATAGGCAACCTTTTGAACTATTTAGATATTCTGGCAATACTGCATTCTTTAAAGTGGCGAAAGGCTCTTATAAAATTACTGATTCTGTCACAGGTGGATACTCGTTTGAAATATTCCCTATTGATGTTGATGGTAACCCTGTTAGAGTTACTGAAAGCCTTATTGAAGAAAGAGCGCTAGAAAAACAACTGCTTGAAGAACAAAACGGAATTAACGGAATTAGTATAGAAGATTTGCTTAAAGATAATGCACCTGCTGAAGAAAATCTTGATGCTGAACCGACTAATACTACTGATACAACGCAACTAAATAACGAAGCAAGGCAAAATTAATGCCTAATGAAAAGCACTTTGTCTTTAAATCTAATAAGATGAAAAACATATACAGCACAGTTGAAAAGGTTGCTGATAGTAATGTAAATATGATTATTAGTGGCGAAGCTGGTATCGGTAAAAGTATGATAGCAAAACTTTTACACCTTAAAGATAAAAGATGTGGTAAGCTTGTTACTATAGAAGCGATAGAAATTAAAGATATCCAACATGACCCTAAAGCTGTTATCACGTTCCTAAACGATAGTTTTAAAAAAGCTAGCGACGGTACTTTGCTTATAAAAAGCATAAACGGACTCACGAAAGATACGCAAGAACGTATTGCCATAATAGCCGATGCACAAAAAAAATCTAAAAACTTTGCTAGGCTCGTCGCTACAACTACTAAAGACCTACGCACATTAGCAAAGCAAGAAAAAGCGTGCTATAAACTATGTGATACGTTCGTGGCTGATATATATGTTGCACCTATCAGGGAAAGACGTGAAGATATTGTATATTTTTGTGAAATGTACATGAAAACGTACGCTAAAGATGTTGCAATAACTAAAGATGCACTTGATATTTTATCGCTATACGACTGGCAACATGGAAATATTAGCGAAATAATAAACGTAATGAAGCAAGTAATTTTGACGAATAATAAAGAAATTACTGCGACGTCGCTACCATCAAAATTACGAGTAAAAACTACAGCAAAAAGTAAAAATGCTGTGTCTGATGATTTGTATAAGTTGGCAAAAGGGCTACTTGAAAACATGAAAGATGAAGATGTTGAAAACTATGACCCATACTATGACTACCTTAAATACGTTGAAACACCACTTATTAAAGCAGCACTAGATATTTGCAAACATAACAAAGTGCAAGCTGCAAAGATTATTAATATCAACAGAAATACACTAAATAAAAAAATAAGAGAATATGACATTGAGTAAAAAGAAAAAAAGTAAACAAAAACAAATAGAAAAAATCATAAGACGTGTTGCAAAAACAACAAAAAAAATAAAATCCGATAACAAAAAACTCGTCGGAAAAATCCAAGCACATAAAGACGGGTTCGCATTCTTCATACCTAACGACAAAAACGAAAAAGACTTATTTATTCACGAAAAAAACTTGAATGGCGCTATACATACAGATACAGTTGAAATTGATGTCGTCACTTTCAAAGGCAAGCTAGAAGGCATAGTTACTAAAATTATCGAGCGTGGTATAAAGCAAATTATAGCAGTTGTCGATGGCGTTGGTAGCAATATTAAAGTTATCCCGTTTTCTAAAAATTTCACAGATATTATTAATATCAAAAACAATACTGCAGATGTAAAAGATGGCGATGTTGTGCTTGTCGAAATTGATAAATACCCTACTGCAAAAAAACCTGCGCTTGCTAGCATTGTTGAAAAAGGTATGTTTACAAATAGGTTTAGAGCAGTTGCCGATTATAAACATAAATTTACAGTCACTATAGATGGCGAAACTGCAAAAGATTTTGACGATGCAATTAGCGTGGAAAAGCATGGCGAAGATTACGTCTTATTCGTGCATATTGCCGATGTTACTAGATACGTTACACGTGGTAGCGCACTAGATAGGGATGCAAAAGAACGTGGCACTAGCGTATATTTCCCAGAGTTTGCTATACCTATGTTGCCAGAAGCTATATCTAATGGCGTTTGTAGCCTGCTTCCAAATGTTGATAGATATACAGTTACTGCAAAGATTAAGTTCGATAAAGATGGAAATAAGCTGGAAAAGCATTTTTATCGCTCAAAAATTCATAGCGATAACAGGTTGACATACACAGAAGTTAACAAAATGATTGACGGTAAAGAACCTTTTAAATCGGACGAATTAAAATTTTTCCTTGAGTTAGCAGTAGAGTTAGCCGATATACTAGCTAGGAAACGTGTAAAAGGCGGCGGTGTAGACTTTGATTTACCAGAGCCAACATTTAGCTTTGATAGCGATGGCAGGGTGGCAGATATTAAACCAGCCGAACGTGGATTTTCTGAACGTATGATAGAATACTTCATGATTTCTGCAAACGAAGCTGTTGCCGAGTTCTTGTCAGAAAATGAAGTGCCATCAGTTTATAGAACACACGCAGAGCCAGATATTAGAAAAATTGAACAATGGCTATCAGTTGCAAAAAGCCTTGCAATCGCTGTTCCGACTGTGGAGCATCCTATAACGCCTAGCGACTTAAGGGAACTATCAGAGGCTGTTAAGGATACAAAACAGGCAGATTTGATGAACTCGCTACTTGTACGCTCTATGATGCGTGCAGAATATAGCATTAACAATGATGGCCACTTTGGGTTATCGTCTAGTGCATATACGCACTTTACTAGCCCTATACGACGCTATCCCGATGTTTTGGTACATCGTGCGCTACTTAGCAAACTTGGGCTTGGTGACTTATCAGAGCCACAAGGCGAACTGATAGAGCTTGCAACGCAAACATCTAGGCAAGAACGAATGGCAGACGATGCTGAAACAGAAATAGGGCTGTTTAAAAAGCTAGAGTACCTTGAAATAAACGAGTTTGACGAGTACGAAGCATACATAAACCGTGTTGGCGCATACGGTGTTTTCATCTATGTACAAAAACTAATGCTTACAGGGTTTATAGATTATGCAAACCTATCAAGCGAAGAATTTGTTGTTGAAAATGGGGGTGCTGTCGGAGTA
>CAYJIW010000136.1:551-4151 GCA_964370335.1 uncultured Deferribacteraceae bacterium | reverse complement strand
TGTACACACTGGTACATGACTTAGGGCGGACGAGCAGAACAACGCCAGAATTGAAGTGAAAAACACTTAATTTATGATGGAGTTAATTTAGCTATAATTTTTTATTCTGGCTAGGTGAGCAAACAGAGCAACACACTGTGTTGCCACAAGGCGAAGACGGAGTGGCAACGACGGCGGGGGTTGTCAGTACCCCGACAGGAATGTACACACTGGTACATGACTTAGGGCGGACGAGCAGAACAACGCCAGAATTGAAAAAGTATAGCTAAATTTCGGCTATTATGATGATACTTTCCACTTCTCCCATCCCCTTCTTGCCTTGCATACCACTAGAAAGCACAACCAACACTCTTTTTCCGCCAACATTATTAATATCTGCTTCATAAATTGCTGTAGGCAAACCTACTTTACTGCCAGCAATTTCGTTCACTTTGTTATCATAAAACATGTATAACGCAACATTTGATGATGAATATTCATCTATTCCGAACGCTTGGCGTTTTACAGGGATATTGTTTGCAAATAGAAACCTTGCATCGCCTAGTTCGATAATTCTCTGATAAACTGATAACGCCCTTACCCTTGTTTCATAAATAGGCACTTCGCCACCATCGGCAAGTTGCTGAGTTGAAATTTGCGTTTCTGCGCTATGTAATATTTTATGCGAAGTATCGCCAAAATATGTATCCTCGTACAGACTGCGTTTACTATCAGAGCTTATCACATTAAAGATACCGCTGCTGTTAAATCCTAAGACCTCATTTTTGCCATCGTTATCTATATCGTACACTCCAAAGCCATAAAGCCTTATGTTTAAAGCGTTTTCTATTGTTGAATACGTATATTTACCATCGCTAAAGCCAACACTATTAACATAGCCAGCAAAAGCGCCATCGCTATAACCTTGTGATACTAAATGTTTTTTATTATTTGCATAGTATGTTCTATACATGCGCTCATCTTCTTCTACCACGATTGCAAACGCATCTTTAGCATATTCATAAATGTATGAATGTGCTTTGTTATCATCTATGTTTGATATAAATAGTTCATCTATGCCATTATTATTTGCGTCAAACAGTTCAACATTTACAATAGCGTCAAACTCATTTTCAATTCTTTGTGTGATTGATAACTGTTTTGTATCAAAATCATATTTATAGATGCTAACATCCGTAAGTGTTGCTGTTGCGATATAGACATCGTCACTATTATCAAACGGGTTACCTATTGCAACAGATACTATTTCGTTATTAAAATTTTGATATGCTGAGCTAATATCGTTAGCGTCACTTTTATTTATATTGACGGTTATATCGTCCACACTCGCAATCTCAGCTGTAAGTATAGTGTTGTTATCAAACATGAAATCACATTCAATATTATTAGTGCCAGCGCATTTCAATATGTAGCTACTATTATCATCTTCTACAAATTTATTGTCATTAAAAACTATATTCTTTATATACGCTTGCTGGCTTCCGTTAAGTTCATCTAATTCAGCCTTAATCATGAACGGTTGCTTAACTGATGCAATATCGCCCTTACGTAGCGAACTATTAGCTTTAATTTTCACTGTATTATTATCGACTTCATCAACGGTTGCGATACCAATATTTGAAAGCTTTTTACCGAGTACAGCTTTAGTAACTGGGTGTTTCAGTTCCTCGCCTTCACGCACTATGTTAAACTGCATACCTTTATATACTGTAGCATTATCGAGCAAAATTTCGCCCCTGCCCTCAAATACTCGGTTAACTGACCCGCCCATACTAACAAGCCATTTATCTAGCATGTTGGACAAAGTCATATTATCCTGCGCAAATGCGTTTGTTACAGTGAAAGCTACTGTTACAACAGTAAAAACTAAACGCTTTAATATCATGTAATTACCTCAAAAATTATAGTATGTATCTGCTTAAATCGACGTTAGATGAAATCTCGTCGAGGTGTTCGCCAACATAATCTGCGTTGATAGTGATTTTACCTTGCACTTTTTCTGGCGCATCAAAAGATATATCTTCAAGCAGTTTTTCCATTATTGTATGTAGTCGCCTTGCGCCGATATTTTCGTTAGACGAGTTGACTTCGCACGCCATTTTTGCGATAGCGTTTATACCGCTATCATCGAATGATATTTCTACACCATCAGAAGCTAGCAACGCCATATACTGTTTTGTGAGCGAGTTTTCTGGCTCGGTAAGTATGCGAACAAAGTCCTCGTGTTTAAGGCTATCAAGCTCAACACGTATAGGAAATCGCCCTTGAAGCTCTGGTATCAAATCAGACGGTTTTGCGAGCGAGAACGCACCAGCAGCCACGAATAATATATGGTCTGTTTTAACGACGCCATATTTTGTACCGACGGTAGAGCCTTCCTCTATTGGTAGCAAGTCACGCTGTACACCCTCACGAGATACATCGCCGCCGCCTTTGCCCATATCTGCTCTGTTACACACTTTATCTATTTCATCAATAAATATTATGCCTGATTGTTCAACACGTTCGATAGCTTGCGCTTTAACAGCGTCCATATCAATCAACTTTGCAAGTTCTTGGCTTTCAAGTATTTCACGTGCTTCTTTAACTTTCATTTTGCGTTTTTTAGTTTTTGTAGGGAACATATTTTTCATCATATCGTTCAAATCTATGCCCATATCTTGCATGTTGAAGTTTGATAGCACTTCGACTTGTGGTCCGTGTTCTTCAACATTTATTTCGATAACTCTATCTTCAAGCTTACCATCGTCAAGCATTTTTCTAAACTTTTCACGGCTATCGCTATCTGCATTTTCTTCAGCGTATGCTTGCTTTGGCAATAATATATCAAGTATGCGTTCTTTTGCAACTTCACGTGCTTTTTCTGCAAGTAGTTCACGTTGTTCGCTACGGACTAGTTCTACAAGGTCACGCACCATAGATTCGACATCACGTCCAACGTAACCAACTTCAGTATATTTGCTAGCTTCCACCTTGATGAACGGTGAGCCAGTAAGCTTTGCAAGTCGTCTTGCTATTTCTGTTTTACCTACACCGGTTGCACCTATCATGATGATATTTTTTGGTGTAACTTCTTCACGTAGATGTTCTGGAAGTTGTAGGCGTCTATACCTGTTACGTAACGCAATAGCGACTGCACGTTTTGCGTTGTGTTGCCCTACTATATATTTATCTAGTTCGTTAACTATTTGTTGTGGTGTCATATCAGCTGACATTATAACTCCTCTACTATAATATTTATGTTTGTGTAAATGCAGATGTCGCCTGCAATTTTTATTGATTTTTCAGCAATATCACGTGCAGAAAGTTCAGTATTTTCAGCAAGCGCCCTAGCGGCAGAAAGTGCGTATGGACCACCAGAACCGATAGCTGTAATACCGTCTGTTGGCTCGATAATATCGCCATTACCAGATATTAAAAACATATTAGTTTTATCTGCAACAATCATCATCGCTTCAAGCCTGCGTAGGTATCTATCGCTACGCCAATCTTTTGCAAGTTCCACTGCTGCTCTATCAAGTTTGTTACTATACATGTTAAGTTTTGCTTCAAAACGCTCCATCAATGTGAACGCATCGGCAGTAGCGCCAGCGAACCCGC
>CAYJIW010000136.1:0-541 GCA_964370335.1 uncultured Deferribacteraceae bacterium | reverse complement strand
CGCAAATAACTTGCCCGTTTGCAAGTGTACGGATTTTACGTGCGTTATCTTTCATGACCATGTTGCCGAGTGTAACTTGACCATCGCCAGCAAGTGCGACCTTGTCGCCACGCTTAACAGCAATAATCGTTGTAGCCTTTATATTATCTGACATTATAATCCTCCATTAGAAAAACAGACGTATTCTATCAAAAAAAATAAATATATTCCATACTTTTTTGATTACATACTACACTATGACACAAAATATTGTGTTTTGTTTAAAATTTTACTATGTTCTAGCGATAACGTAACAATCGCTTTATTAGCTGACGCTACATTGTAGCGTATGGCTATGCTAGCACGTCTCTGCGAGGAGTGAAACGACGTGGCAGTCCATAAAAACTTACTATAACAGTAATGCTAGATTGTAGCCATTAACTACGATTGTACGTTAATGTTATTTTATGTTGTTATATCGACCCTCGTTTTTAGCGGACATTCACGCTCGAATTTCGGGACGCTCAATGCTGTTCATCGCTCGCTTTCATTGCGCCGCTAA
>CAYJIW010000135.1:0-4173 GCA_964370335.1 uncultured Deferribacteraceae bacterium | reverse complement strand
GATAGTATATTATTATATCAAGGTAGCCAACATGCAAAAGATAATAAATAAAAAACAAAAACTAACAAAAGAAGAACATGAAGCAATCTACTATAACGCCAAATTTCATGAACGCACATGGTTTAGGTTGATGATGGATTTGATAATTATGTATTCTACATCATCTTTACTAAATATCGAAGACAAAGATATAGTTAAAATAGCAATCATTTATATTGTATCATCTTTATGCGTTTTATACGTTTGGAGAGGCAAATCACGTACAAAAATTGGCTATATTATACAGCGAATATATTGCATTACAATCATTATTGCTACTATTATAGCTTTTATTGGCTACTTGCTTATAATATTAGGCGTTGTATATTTTTACGGTGATTATTAACGATTTTTCTTACAAAGTATAAAGCGAGGATACAAATTACGTAATTTAGCGTTTCTCATGTAGTTCAACTACAAATGTATTTCCACTTTTCTTGTTAGTATGCACACTTGCTTCACCAGCGTATTGTTTTGAGATATGCTTTACTATTGCAAGTCCGATACCGCTGCCAGATCGTCCACGAGTACGTGCTTTTGATACTGTATAAAAACGCTCGAATATACGTTTTTGTTCAATTTCTGGTATTGCAGGCCCTTCATCAGCTACAGATATAATGACTTTGTTGCTAACATTTTCTATAACTACTGCTATGTTGTCGCCTTTAGAATATTTAATTGCGTTGTTTACTAAATTTGTAACAATGCTTAGTATATGTTCGCTACGTATCATTACATCATTGTCTGGCACTTCATAAGTTAGTTGCTTACCGCTTTTGTCGCCTATCATTATTTCTATATCTTTCATGACAGATTGTAAGTTTGTTGGCTCTTCCACAGTGATTGCGCCACGTTGTGCCTCTAACCTATGCAACTCAAATGTTTCGTTAATTAAGTTGTTCAACTCTTTAGAGTTTCTAAAAATAGATGTCAAAAACTTGTTTCTTGTTTCTGTATCCATATCAGGATCGTTAATAATCGTTTCAGATGCGCCAAGCATCAAAGCTAGCGGTGTTTTTATCTCGTGCGTGATGTTACCTACAAGCTCTGTTTTAAACGCTTCATACTGTGCGCTTTCCGTAACTTCATCAAACACAACAAGCGTATTATCGCCAATAGTTTTTGAATATAGATCATAAATACGCTCTTTATAAGTGATACGTCGTTTATCATCATCATTCTTTTTAAGTAGGTTTTTGAAAAACATAATAGTGTCAATATCAGAAATATCGCTCAACACGTTAGTGTTTTTAGCTATACCGTTATTGATGTGTTTTTTTGCATTATCGTTTATGTGTATAACATTTCCTTGCGAGCTGATAAGCATGATACCTTCTTTCATGGCGCTAAATATCATTTCAAGCTTTTGTCGCTCGATAATAATATCTTTTTCTTGCACAGCAATATTTCTATGCACTTTGTATATAGCATTTGATATGTTATCAATATGCTCATCGTTAAAGTCTTTAAAGCTAATTTGCTCATCGTTATCTGATAATATTTGAAGTGATAATTCGTTTAATGCGCTAATTGGCATAGCATACATGCGTGCAAAATATACAGCAACTATTGCAAACAACACAAGTGACGCAACAAACAACGCCAAAAATGACGATTTGAATGTAGTTAGCGATTGTGCAATAGTATCTGAATTGTATGCAACACGAAGCACGTTGCCATCGCTACTAAGTGCAGCATAGTAATATGTAGCAATATTTGTTGTTGCACTAACACGTGATGACATAGACGGTTTACCGAATAAAGCGTTTCTAACTTCCTCACGTTCTTTGTGGTTTTGCATGTTTGGTATGTTGTTATAGTCGACATCAGTATCGTTTAGCACAACACCATCTGGCGATATAATCGTTACCCTAATATCAGTTTGTTTGCTAATATTAGTTAATAAGTTATCAAGCTCTGCGCTACCAATGTGTTGCAAATCAAGCGTGTTAAGTATCTGCCATTGTTGCTCTAGGTTGTTATTAAAATCAGCCAATAAGCTATTCTTAATCATGTTATAGTTGATATATGCGAAAAATGAAGCCACTACAAAGAGTGCGATAAAGATTTTTGTAAATATTTTGCTAAATAAACTCATAATTCTATACCATAACCTATTTTTGGAATTGATTTTATAATTTCACCAACGCTACCAAGCTTTTTACGTAAGTTTGAGATATGCGTATCGACTGTACGTGTCATCGAGTCGGAATCATATCCCCAAACTGTATTAAGTAACCAGTTTCTTGTAAAAACTTTCTCTGGATGCGATATAAATATCTTTAATAACTCAAACTCTTTCATCGTTAGTTGTATTTCGTTACCATCGACAAAAGTTTTATATCGTACCAAGTCAAGCGTGATAGCGCCTAACTTTATAGTATCACTAGCTAAATCGTTGCTTTGGATACCTCTACGCAAAATCGACTTAATTTTAACATTTAGCATTTCCATACTAAACGGCTTCGGTAAGTAGTCATCTGCGCCTTTTTCTATCGCCGATATAATTTCATGTTCGGCATTTTTTGCTGATATAATGATAACAGGAGTATTATTGTTATGCTTTTTTGAACGCAATATTTCAAGAAAATGCGTCCCTTTTAAGCCGGGTAGCATAATATCTAGTAATATCAAGTCAGTATGTGCATCTTCAATAGCGATGAGGGCATCATTAGCATTATCAAGTGCAAGCACGGTATGTCCGTTCTTTTGCAAATTATACTTAATAAGCTCCCTAATTTCTTCATCGTCCTCTATTAACATTATTTTAGGCATTTTATCACCTGTTTATTAGAACTTGTCTGGTTTACGCTGTACGCCAGTTTCTAGGAAAGAAACAACTTCTGCAACGTTTTTAGCGTGGTCTGCCATACGTTCTATTCTTCTTGCTATGTTGATAATTTTCAATATAGTTTTTGCTTTGCTTGCATCTGCTATAATATAATCTAAAAGTTCTTTCGTAATAACGTCTTGCAGTTCATCAACTTCATCATCAGCAGCAAGAACTTCTTCAGCTAATACAGGGTCTTTTGCAAAGAACGAAGTTACAGCTTTTTCCATCATTTTAGAGCATAGTTTCGACATTTCTACAAGCTTTGTGTAGTCGTAATTTATTTCTAAATCAGCCATCTTGATAGATTGTTTTGCAATGTTTCTAGCATGGTCGCCGATACGTTCAATATCAACAACTATACGTAGCGCAGTAACGATATATCTAACGTCTGCTGCCTTTGGCTCGTACAATGCAATAATTTTTGTACAAATGGTATCAACTTTTAGTTCAAGTTCGTCAACCCTTGCATCACGTTTCATCAAGTTTTTTGCAAGTGCTATATCGTGGCTAATAAGTGTGCCAACACATTCATCAACCATTTTTAATACAATTTCACTCATTTCAGCGAGTGCTTGTTTCAGTTTAATATATTCTTGTTCAGAATTAGAGCGTAACATTTTATAATAACCTCATAAATAATTTTTAACCAAACCTACCAGTGATATAATCCTCTGTAAGTTTCACTTTTGGCGATGTGAATATAACATCAGTCCTATCATACTCTATAAGTTCGCCAAGGTACATAAACGCAGTATAATCAGATATACGTGCTGCTTGTTGCATATTGTGCGTAACAACAACTATTGTTACTTTATCTTTAATTTCTATCATCAGTTCTTCAATTTTAGATGTAGATATAGGGTCTAACGCACTTGTAGGCTCGTCAAATAGTATAACATCAGGCTCAACAGCTAACGCCCTTGCTATAACAAGACGTTGTTGCTGTCCACCAGATAAACCGTTTGCACTTGTGTTTAATCTATCGCTAACTTCGCCCCATAGTGCAGCTTGTTTAAGTGCAAGCTCTATCCTATCGTTAAGTTCGCTTTTATTTGTAATGCCCCTAAGTTTAAGCCCGTATGCAATATTATCAAATATCGT
This sequence comes from uncultured Deferribacteraceae bacterium, assembly GCA_964370335.1. Lineage (GTDB taxonomy): Bacteria > Chrysiogenota > Deferribacteres > Deferribacterales > Mucispirillaceae > CAYJDR01. The sequence continues at coordinate 200 of CAYJIW010000135.1, read as the reverse complement.
CATTGGAAACGGTGTAGGCTTTTGGAACACCATGCCAAGCTTTGCACGCAACATTGTCATATCTGTATTACCACTAAGGATGTTTTGCCCGTTGTAGATAACTTCGCCTTCGTATCTGTTGCCGGGATATAAATCGTGCATTCTGTTGAAGCATCTAAGTAGTGTAGTTTTACCACACCCAGATGGCCCAATAAGTGCCG
>CAYJIW010000134.1:0-4199 GCA_964370335.1 uncultured Deferribacteraceae bacterium | reverse complement strand
TAACGCTGCATCACTATCTGAGGTTGGTATAATGGCCCATCTCTACAAAACAGGTTATATATCTTACGTTGAGGGTATTGGTTTAGCATTTGCCTTTAAGGATGTTGCAATAGTTGATCAATATATTTATATACGTTTTAGCATAGATAGCGTAGATAAAGAAAAACTTATTGGTTTTGCTAATTTATATGGGATAATAAAATAAAATGAAAGCGTGTAATCAGTTGTATGACTATCTATACGATAATGTTGTATTTTCTCATCCTTATAATGTTGGCGCTAAGATAACCATTACCGTGATAGAAAAACAATTTATAGAAATTACATTTGATATTGGTGATGATTATAGTGTGCATGATGCAGAGAGCATATATCGAGTGTCCAGAACATTAAGAGAACGCTTAAATAAACTTCCTGTTAAGTGGACACCTGATTGGCAGTATACTATTGACGGTAGATCTTTTGTGTGGTACAAATTCATTGTTATGACAGAAATATCTGCGGAAGAGTTAGTCGCCTTATTGGAGTTGTATAGATAAATTGGCTTTACTTTTTTAATATAACGAATTATATTTGTATAGTGTTAAGATAAACGTATAATTGTAATTAATTTATAAAGGAAATGCCTATGAAAAAAAATACACTCACAAAACTAAAAACCTTGTTACAAAAAGGTGTTGATGAACATTTTTGGGTATCGGTATATTACGGATATGATTCGTTTTATTTGGAACCCTACGATAAAACATATCATGGTATATTATATGATAGTGAAAACGCAGTATCTGCATCCCTTTGGGAAGATGACTATGATACGTTAAAGATAAACATGCTTAATAGTCCGTTTTATTTCGCGAGCTTTAAAAATAATCGTTGTAGTGTAAGTGATATGTATGCGACGTTAAAAAAGTTATATATCAAAATTAATACACACTGTTTAGAAAAAGGAATTTCTAAAGCCGCCCGTGTTAGTGGTTTTAGACCAGAGATATCTGATTTAATAAATAATTTTTATTTTGTTGAAGATATTGAAATAGAATTATCCCGCCATATCGGATGTAGATTTTCTACTAAGGCTGATAAAACGTCGGTAGAGGATGAAGAAAGACTGTCAGAATATCTACGCTCATTTTCTAAAACAAATAGCTTGGCTAGAATGAAAGACACCTTAGATGCTCTATTTACTACGATTGAGCAAACGCAGTTTGGTAAGCCTTTTAAAAAACCAAGGGTAGAAGAAACCAGGTGGAAAGATGCCGCAGGCAAGTTTATTAACTTATCATTAACGGATTATTCAGTTGAAGAACTTGACTATTTGAATACTATTCTAAATGAAGTTGGATTTTATGATTTATTAAAAGCTAATTATATTTGTCCAATGTTAAAGCGTAATGGTTATTCTTATCACGCTACCTTATATATATTTAATGAGTTAAAAAAACACAACCCCTCAGTTAAGAATATTGCAATCTGTCCATTTCGTTTTACCTCTAGCACGTTTGATAGATGGTTTAGTAATGCGTTTCGCTATTTAATCCACAATAAGACAGCCGTGCCTGTTAAAAAGCGTAAGACTCCTGTCCGTAAAGCTAGAGTTTGTAATAAAGATAGACTTGCTCCCGTATTAGTTAATAATCAGTTATATACAACTATACGTGAAGCAGCCGTAAAGGTTGGAGTCGGCGCCGATAATCTATGGCGTGCTTTAGAAGCCGAAAAGACAACACTTAACGGTCATACTATCGCTAGAGTAACAGATACTACACTTGCAAAGGCAATTATAGATTGTGTTAAAGCCACCCCTAAGAAAGTTGCGAGGTACACTGTACTTGTAGATGGAGTAGATTGTGGAACACCCGCAGAGACTTGTAAAAAATTCAATTGGAACCCACGTACTTTATACGCAACATTATGGGATGGAAAGCGCTTAATGAATGGACATAAAGTAGAAAAGGCACCTGTAAAAGCAGGAGGATCTAATGAAAAAGTTATTTGATAACGAAACGCTAAAAAATTTTTTAGTGGGGCTTGGCGTTTGCTGCGGTGGGATATTAGCAGTTTTTGTTTTTGTGTTTTTTAAGTATTTTTCTGTTGCTTCTTCTTTGCTCTTTAAATCTTGGTCGGCGACTTTTAAAAAGGATTCATTTTTTATTTGGAATTCATCTACTTTAATTCTTAAATCTTTTTCGTCTTTTTCTTGTGATAGCGTCATTCGTAGAATATCATTGACTATAGTACTTTTCTCCTGAGAGCATTGCACTTTCTTTTTTTCACACTCATCAAGTTTGAACGAAAGTTCGACATAGGTTGGGTCATTATTTGCAATTTTTATTTCATTTTCTACTTCTGTTTTTTCTTTTTTGTATTGTGCTAGAAGTTCAGGAGCTTGTAAATAGGTTGCCATAAGAGCAAAATTCACTTTTTCATTTGCATCTAGCACTTTCTTTAGCACAGCTTCTTTTTCACGTAATTCATTTTTAACAGCAGTTTTTTCAAGGAGTTCTGCTTTTGCATTTTTTATTTGTATTGCATAAGCATTCTGTCCTATGTATGGATTTTTGTATGTTGATGTATCTAAAAGACGTGCAACAAAGCCTTGGTAAAGCATTCCTTCCTTTGTTATTGCAATATCATGGTTTTCTAAGTCATTTACAGACTTACATCGAGTAACACGCCCTAAAAGATAGTACATATATGCTTTTGCATACCTATTTTCACTATTGCAAACATATGCTAAAGAAGTGTTTGCTACAGAATCTATGAGTTTTATTTTTTTTGTGTTAATTATCCCTGCTGTATGAATATTTTGTTTATTGTTATTGTATGCATCAAGTGCAATGTCATAATATTCAGGCTCTACAATTAAATAAAACTTTTGAGTATGTAAGTAACCTTCTATTGCATTCTGCCAAACAGAATCTGTTACTTCCAATAAGTCACACAAAATGTGAACTTTGGATGTTATTCCTCTTTTTTCAAAAGTTTCTTCAATAATTTTTTGCAGTTTAAGCGTATTAGCAGGATATGGCAGTTTTTTGTTTTCAAGATTTTGAAGCATTGTTTGCAAGGTTTTTATAGTATTATCAATTGTGCGAATACTAAATTGTAATTCGTTATAGTTATACTTTGTTTCATTTATTGTGCTATCAATAGCACTTTGTAATTTTTCAAATATTGGTAACTTTTCTTTTAGTGGTTTTTCGCTTCCAATTTGCATAAATTCATTTTTTGAAATAATTTCTTTAAATGAGTTAGAAAGTAAGCGCAAGAGTACTTCAATAGTATCAATGCAAGCTGCGAGCTTTTGACTTTTTTGTGTTTCTTCTTCAATTTTTTCTGTAAGTATTTCTAATTTTCGCTTTGCGTTTTCAACTAACTGGCCTGCTTTATTTCCTGTAAGCGCAATATGTAATTCAACCTTTTCTTTTTCTAAGGATGTAATTGCTTCGTTTATTTTTTTTGAAGCAATAGTTTTTATTTCAATAGATTGAGTAGTGCTTTGAATATTTGTTTTTAAAGAAGTAATTGACTCTTGCAAATAGTCAAGTTCAGCAATTGAAAGAAGAAGAATATTTATGTGCATATCTTTTTGTTTCTTTATATATTCTTGATACTTATTTTCAATGCATATGAGTGATGTTAATTTTTTGTTTGTTCTTTCAATAAGTTCTTCTAATTCACTGAGATTATTAATGTTTTCTCTAAGGCTTTCTACATCTAATGTCGATTCCGAAAGTACAAACTTATTTATAAAGTCTTTAACATTATCCATAGGTTTAAATGCAAGAGACTTTGGAACAATATCAAAAAATCGATCTTCTAATCGTCCTAATCTGTGCTGAAATTGTTCTTTTGCAAGCCTCTTTTGATCTATTAGATTTACTTTTCTTCCCTTAACCTTAAAGTCTTCTAGTCCTGCAGGTCTATCCCCATTTAAAAAGGTAATATCTTCAAATTGGCACTCTTCAATATACCATTTGCATTGCACGCTACTTTCTTCGTCATGCGATGCCATGTAAACTCCAAGTACAAAGTACTTTTCATCTTTTTCATCAAAAAATTCTAGTGCTACATGAGAAATAACCGATTTTTTTCTTAAATATGTTTCACCAATTGTCCCAATTTTGCACCGCACATATCCGCGCAAATTTCTACTACCCTTGTCATTTGCAGCAGTGTTAAATTTTTGTGTATTTGTT
>CAYJIW010000133.1:0-4293 GCA_964370335.1 uncultured Deferribacteraceae bacterium | reverse complement strand
CGCTTTTATACTAGCTATTATTCTAACATATATGGTACTTGCAGCAGTGTTAAATAGCTACTTGCATCCGTTTACTATCGCTACATCTATAGTTACATCTTTTGCAGGCGTATTTATAGTAATGTTCTTATCTGATGCGACAATAAATATCGCATCAATGCTTGCGATGATTATGCTTATTGGTTTATCTGTAAACAACTCCATCTTAGTAGTTGAGAATGCAGTTACTAAAATAACACAACTAGGCTGGGGCATAAAGGAAGCGCTATGGGATGGGTACGAAAGCAAAATGCGTACAATATTAATGACTTCTATTGCAATTATGCTAGGTATGTTACCACAAATGTTTTCTGCTGATGGTATGAAGTCATCTATGGCAGCTGTAATTATAGGCGGTATGCTAGGTTCTATGCTATTTACTTTCTTGCTAACTCCAACAATATTTTATGTGTTAGAGAAAATAAGAACATTTAGCATAAAAGGACTATTCAAAAAATAATCTAAATGGCTATCAAATATAGTTTAGTCAAAGCTATGTTTGGTAGCCACATAATATACATTAAAAGTTATAGATTTACTAATATATTTGTGATAGATTTATAGTAATAAATTTAATCAGAGGATTTTATGAAACTAAATATTTCACAAAAAGTAATACAAAATAACTCTAAGCTTTTCAAAAAAACTTCATACGATATTAGGGCATACGTTGGTGAACCTAACAATTTTTTTAACGATGATGCTGTGCTTACGCCAGAGGCTATGTGGGCTGTTGGTGCGTTGTTAGGCGCAATAGATTTTATACGTGAAGACGGAAGCATTGTAGCGCTAAAAGCGAATGATAAATTTGTTATAGGCTATGATAATGGTCCAACATCGCAAGCACTAGCAGAAGCATTTGCTAAAGGGCTTAATTCGCAAGGTATAGATGTTGTTAATATTGGTATGTCGTCATCTGGGCAAGTTTATCAAGCGCAGGAACTACTTAAAGCGCAAGGGCATTGCCAAATAACTCGCTCGCACGTTGAAGTTACTACTAACGGTGCAAAGTTTGGCATAGGTATGCAAGGCATACACACATATTTGCTAGGGCAAATGAACGAAGCATGCGCTAATGGTGTTGAAAGTAGAAACGCGCCTGAAGGCACAACGATTGATAAAACTGATGAAGCTATGCAATTATACTTTGATAAAATGTCAAAACAATATAAACCATACTTTAGTAAACGTGATAACTCTATGGTGGGTATAAATGTTTTTGGTGGTACTGGCACAAAATATATCGACTTATTAAAAGAGGTTTTTGGAAAAGACGTAACTATATTAGGTGCTGATATTAATGTAAATGCTGGTGACCTGCTTGCAGACCCTACTAGGAAAGAGATGCTAGAGCGTGTGCCAAACTTACAAATTGAGCTAGACGCTGGAAAACGTATCCACTCATTTGATTTAGATGCCGATAGAGGCTCGTTATCAGAAGGTAGTGAAGCACTATCACTTACTGGTGAAGGACATTACCTAGGTGATAGCCTTGCTTTCATACTTGCAGAGCATAAGTTAAAAATTGCTATACCAGCATTAAAAGCGAAGTTAAAATCGTTAAACGTATCAGATAGCAATGTTGATAAAATTGTTGATATAGCTAGCGTAATGTATATCGACCCTCGCTATACTTCGAGTGTTAAATCTTACATAGAAAATACCTTAAATGGTGCTACAGAATTTCATCGTAAAGGCCATTCGCTATGGAAAGAAACTATGACAGCTAACATGGTGAAGATAGCAACACTTGCTGGCTTTAACAGCATAGCAGATTTTGTGCAAGCAACAGGCTATAAAGATATACAAATTGAAGCATCGCTACACCTATTTGCAACAGATTTGACAGACGGAATACCTCGTGATGATGCTATCGAAAACATTTTTATATTAGAAAAAATGCTAGATGAAATGAATATTAAATCGTTACATGACTACTTTGCCACACTTCCTAAACGCTTTATTACGAAAGAGATACGCACAACTTCGATATCTAACGAAGCAAAAGATGCAATTACTGCAGATATCATTGATACTTTGCGTCAAACATTTGCTAATAAAAAAGGTTTTACCATTGTGGAATTTGATGGACAACTACGCATAGATTGGGCAACAGGGTTTATTATGTATGGCATGTCAAACACATCGCCAAAGCTAACTATGATGGCAGAAGGGGAAACAATAGAAGAACGTAATAACGCACTAGCATACGTAATGGCATTACATAACGAAGCAAAGGCTAAACATAGCGATACTTTGCCAATGGATTTAGAGGAAAATCCGTTCTACATACATGACAAATCGTATGATATGACTAATCCTGACGCTATTAAGAGTGATGATGAAAGAGTAAAAGACTTCTTGTTAATAACTATATAGAAATATAACAATGTTATAAATTCACACTTTATGAATTTACTATTGATTTGTTTGCTATGATGTTATATATTTAGATATACACATTATCTGTAAGAGGTAAACGTATGAGATTTCAACGTGCCATGTACGTCATTCTGATACTCGGTAGCATGCTATATACATATTATCGGCATATCGATTATATTAATAACCACAATGCGCAAGCAGAGCTAACATTATCACTTTATTCTGAACGTGTCAAATCAGCTATAGAAAACTCATACGATTATGCAATATTTATTGGTAATTTGATTGAGATAAACAATGGCAATATGTCTCCAGAGGAATTTCGTGTACTTGCATCTGTAATGTACGATAATAGCACACAACGAGCAATCGCATATATTCCAGATGGTATAGTCACAGTTACATACCCGCTTGAAGGAAACGAAGCCAGCATCGGACACAATGTACTAACAGATGATAAAACCAAACAAGACTCTATAAATTCTAAAAACACAGGCAAAATAGCTATATCTGGGCCTTATGAACTTGTACAAGGTGGGGTTGGGCTTATTGTTCGTAATCCAGTGTATATAGAAAAATCTGGTGAAAAAACTTTTTGGGGATTTACTGCTGTAGTGTTGCATATGGGACATGTTCTCAATAAAAATGCCCAATTATCAGATTTGAGTTTACTCGGTTACGATTATTATATAAGTACAAGCCACAACGGCGAAGATGTAGTGCTATCAACCACTGCTGGTTTCGATGGTAAATATGTTCAAACGACTACATTTGCGACAGAGAACAAAGAATGGGAATTTAGCCTATATCTTAGTGACTTTGAAAACTTGTTGACATATTTTACATTATCCGTATTCACAATATCGTTCCTAATATCTACGTTAATATATTTTCTGCTAGTGCATCTAAATATCAGACATAAACGTATCAAAGATGAGCTACTGCACGACCCTCTTACAAAGTTATATAATAGAAAAGTGCTTAAAAATTACAAAGGCAATAAAAAAATGCCATATGATGAGGGGTACACTCTTTTCTTTATTGATTTGAATAAATTTAAACCAGTCAACGATGAGCTTGGGCATGATATTGGAGATGATTTACTCGTTGCATACTCAAAACGACTAATATCTAACTTTAGGCAAGATACTGTCATAATAAGATATGGCGGTGATGAGTTTGTTGTCATTATTCATGATTTGCTAGATGAGAACAGAGTTGACAGTATCAAAAGAACAGTTAAAGGGTTTTCTGAAAGTCTATTCTATATACAAAAACATCCAATAAATATTTCTGCTAGTATAGGTGTTGCACAATATCCAAAAGATGGTGCAAGCATTGAGGAAGTCATCGAAAAAGCTGATAAACTTATGTATGAACATAAGATGAGTACACGCTAGCTATATATTATAACTACCTTACAAAAAAAACTACCACTTTAACATATTGATAATTAAGATATTAACAGTTTGAACTCTTAAAATAGTTGCTATTTATGCAGTACGAATATAATATAGCATATAAGGAACTAACTAGGAGTTATTTATGAGATTAAAAACGTTTGTATTCTTAATTTTAATTGCATGTAGCGTACTCTACACGTATTATAGGCATAACGAAGTAAAAAATGATAACGCAGAGCATTTGTCATTAATGCTTACACTTTATTCAGAGCGTATAAAATCATCAATTGAAAACTCATACGAGGTTGTCAATTTTTTTGATACGATGATAAATCTGTCGAATGGCAAATTCACTAAAGAGGAATTTAACAAGTTGGCCTCTGCCACATTTGATGATAATACTCAAATAGCTATTGCATACATGCCTAATGGCGTTGTTGATGCTATCTATCCGCCAAAAAATAGT
>CAYJIW010000132.1:0-4412 GCA_964370335.1 uncultured Deferribacteraceae bacterium | reverse complement strand
TTGCTTGCATAAGTGGTAAAAAATTGTTATAATAAAAGTTACGATTTAAAATAATGGGGTATTAAGAATGTCTAAAATTCACGCAATATCAGTTAGCGATAAAAAAGGTGTTAGAAAAACTAACGTAGAAAAGGCTAATTTTATAAATGATTACGGTATAGAAGGTGACGCACATGCAGCTAAATGGCATAAGCAAATAAGCTTGCTTGCGCTAGAGAGTGTCAACACTATGGTTAAGCAAGGTCTTGATGTTAAAAGTGGCGACTTTGCAGAAAATGTTACAACGGTTGGATTAGATTTAGTATCGTTACCTATTGGTACTAAACTAGAAATTGGAAATATTGAACTGATAATATCACAACTCGGTAAAGTATGCCATAATAGATGTGCTATTTATCATCAAGCAGGCGATTGTGTTATGCCACGTGAGGGTATATTTGGCGTAGTGCGTGGTAATGGCGAGTTGAAAGTTGGCGACGATATAAAAATCCATGCTAAAGATGGTATATCGGTTGGTATTATTACCCTATCTGATAGGGCTGCAAGGGGCGAACGTGAAGACGGTACAGGGCCAGCTTTAGAAGAATTTATCAATAATAATATTAAAACGTCATTTATCAGGCGTGATGTTATAGCTGATGAACCAGCATTGCTTGATAGATACATAAAAGATTTTGCTGATATGCAAAAGTTTGATTTAATAATAACTAACGGCTCTACTGGTGTATCACCTCGTGATATTGCACCAGATGCTACACTGCCATTGATAGAAAAACGTATGCATGGCTATGAAGAAGCTATGCGTATGGAAAGCTATAAAATTAAGAAAACTGCTATAGTATCACGTGCAGTTTGTGGTATACGTGGTAAGTCACTAATTATTAACTTGCCGGGTAGCCCAAAAGGTGCGGTTGAAAATTTAGGGTTTGTTATGCCTGCTATCGCACACACTATTGAGAAAATTAACGGCGATCCATCTGATTGCGCATAGGAATGTAATTTATGTTTCATGGACACACTAAACAAGTTGACATATTTAAACGATTGATTAAGCAAGATAAACTATCGCATGCTTACTTGTTTAGTGGCATCAACGGTATCGGTAAGCGCTTATTTGCTACATATGTTGCAAAAGCGTTAGTGTGCGAGCGTGGTGCATATTTTGTACATTGCGATTGTCCAGCGTGTGCTCAAGTTGATATGGGTGTTCATCCTGATGTGTATTATTATGGCCGTGACGAACTAAAAGTTGAAAATGCAAGAAGTATAATAGAATCGGCAAGCATGACGCCGTTGGTTGCAAAGTGGAAAGTGTATGTTCTTGATGGTGTTGAAGTTTTTTCAGCATCACAACATGTTGCAGGCAATGCGTTATTAAAAACATTTGAAGAACCGGGATCAAATTCTTTGTTTTTGATGCTTACAGATAGGTATGATTTGATGATGCCAACAATAAAATCACGTGTACATCATATACCGTTTAGCCCACTGCGTGTTGAAGATATTAGAAATATTGTTAGCGAGATTAGGCAAGGTGTTAGTTTCGTTGATAAAGCGGCGCTACTTTCTTGTGGCTCTGTTGAAAAAACGCTACAAATACTTGATAGCGATTTGACAGATATTGTTGAATATGTGGAAGAACAAAAGTTTACACCGTTTATTGAACGTGTACTAAAAGATACTGAAAAAGATAATGATAAGCTTAGGCTAATAATGTCATTTATATACAAGTCGGCACTCGAAAGGTATAAGCATACAGGCAATTACGAGTTTGCAAGGCTTGGCGAATATATGTTAGATATAATAAAAAGATTAAACTATAATACAAATGCGAACTTAGTTCGTGCTGATTTTGTATCAAAAGTTACTGAGGTATATAGTGAAAAAGTATAATGCCATTGGCGTAGTTTTTAAACGTGCTGGCAAAGTGTATGATTTTTTAAGTAACGGGTTAACCGTTGAACGTGGCGAACACGTAGTTGTTGAAGCAGATAAAGGCGAAAATTTGGCTATGGTTATGGTGCCAGCACGTGAGATTACTGTTGATGATGACCAAGCAATGAAAAACGTGATACGTGTTGCCGACGAAAACGACATGCGTGAAAACGCACGCAACAAACAAGATGAAGTAAAAGCATATGAAATATGTAAAAAAATAGCTGCTGATTCAGGGCTAGATATGAAACTGCTGGCGGCTGAATACTTATTAGATAGAACGAAAATCGTTTTCTATTTCACAGCTGATGGGCGTATCGACTTTAGACAACTTGTGCGTGATTTAGCTAGAGTGTTTAGAACTCGCATAGAAATGCGACAAATAGGTGTACGTGACGCTACTAAAATGATTGGTGGCTTTGGGTTATGCGGTAGAGAGTTTTGTTGTAGCGGGTTTTTGAAAAATTTTGATAACATATCAATAAAAATGGCAAAAAACCAAAACTTAATACTAAACCCTAACAAAATTTCTGGGGTTTGTGGCAGATTAATGTGCTGCCTAATGTACGAAAAAGACCAGTATGGCTGTTGCGGTAATGCTGGCGGTTGTAACTGTAATAAAGAAGATATTGAATATATTGAAATTGACGATACAATGGATATTTTAGGAGATAATAAAAAATGAGTAAGCAAACATTCTACATCACTACGCCGATATATTATGTAAACGATAAACCGCATATTGGGCATGCATATACTACTATTGCAGCTGATGTTATATCTCGCTATAAGCGTATGTGTGGCTATGACGTTATGTTCTTAACTGGTACTGATGAACATGGACAAAAAATGGAGCAAGCAGCACATAAAGATGGCTTAAAACCTATCGAGCTTGCTGATATGAACATGGCTAGATTTAATGAGTTGTGGAAAACATTGAATATCTCTAACGACGATTTTATAAGGACTACAGAAGAACGCCATAAAAAAACTGTTTGGCAAATTATTGATAAAATGAAAGCTAATGGTGATATATACCTTGGCGAATACGAAGGCTGGTACTGCACACCTTGCGAGGCTTATTGGACAGAAACACAAGTGCTTGAAGGCGATATTTGCCCTGATTGTGGCAGACCGACAGCAAAAATGAAAGAGTCATCTTACTTTTTTAAGATGTCAAAATATGGCGATAAAATTCGTGAGCATATAGAAAAGAATCCCCATTTTATACGTCCAGAGTCAAGGCGTAATGAAATTTTATCCTTTATTAGTGAAGGTCTACGTGACCTATCAATTAGTAGGATAAACTTTAAGTGGGGTATCCCTATGAGCGATAACCCAGACCATGTTATTTATGTTTGGGTAGACGCTCTTACTAACTATTTATCAGCACTAAACTTTTTCGATGACAATAGCGACCTTAAAAAATATTGGCCAGCTAGTTACCACCTAGTTGGTAAGGATATTTTACGTTTCCATACAGTATATTGGCCTACTATGTTGATGAGTGCGGGTATAGAGTTACCACAATCAGTATTTGCGCACGGTTGGTGGACAGTTGATGGCAATAAAATGTCAAAATCTATGGGTAATGCTATCGACCCTAACCATATTGTAGAAGTATTTTCTGTTGATATGTTTAGATACTTTTTAATGCGTGAAGTACCGTTTGGACTTGATGGCGATTTCTCTGTTAAAGCTTTAATACACAGGATAAATGGTGACTTAGCAAACGATTTAGGTAACTTATTATCAAGAACAGTTGGCATGGTTGAACGCTATTTTGAGGGTGTTGTACCTAGCTATAGTGAGCCAGAAGATGTTGATAATAAAGTGTACGACTCCATTATAAATATGGTTGATATTGCAGATAAGGAACTAAATAATTTATCATTTAATAAAGCATTAATAGCTATTTGGGAGCCTATCAGCGTTATGAATAGGTATATAGACGAAACTCAACCATGGTTTTTAGCAAAAGACGATACTAAAAAAGCTAGGCTAGGTAGCGTTTTATATACTGTGCTTGATGGCTTGCGTGCAATATCGCACTTTGTAAACCCATTTATGCCAGAAATAGCTAACGAAATACGCCAACAGCTTGGTACAAAGCTTGATATGAATGTATCAAAAGTAGATGAATTAAAAACAGTAAAAGTGCTTGAACACGGACATAAACTTGATGGAATAAAAGCAATATTCCCTAGGCTAGATGAAAAAGAAATTATACAAAAGTTTTTGCCTAAAGAAGATGATGTTGCAAAAGTTGAAGCGCCAGTCGATGAGCTTATTGACTTTGGTACATTTGAAAAAGTTGCTATACGTGCAGGAAAAATATTAGATGCAGAAAACGTCAAAAAATCAGACAAGCTACTAAAATTGTTAGTAGATGTTGGCGAAGGTGGCAGAACTATCGTATCTGGCATTGCAAAAACATATAATCCAGACGATTTGAAAGGCAAAACGGTTGCTGTTAT
>CAYJIW010000131.1:0-4433 GCA_964370335.1 uncultured Deferribacteraceae bacterium | reverse complement strand
TGTCTTAGGCTACAATTTAACATAAATGTTGTTATACGTTGTTATGGATTGCCACACTTCGTTCGCAAAGACGTAAATAAGCATTTAATATCAATAAGTTATTAAATATCATGAATTAGAAACATCTCTGTAAGTTGAGCAAGTTAGAGGAACAACAAAGTTATCAAGCCGATTTCGCATTAATTAATGATGGAATTTTAGCTTTAGGCTAGGCGGCTTGAGCAATCCCGAATGAGTGTACACAGAAACGTACTCAATTGAGGGATTGTAAAAACAACAACGCATAAAGCAAAATTACACATTAATTACTTGCAATTTGCATGTAAATGTATTACATTAGCATTACAAGAGGTGACATATGAAAACTGCAAGCATATCATTTAGAGTAGAGCCAGAAACAAAACAACAAGCAGATAAAATCTTAAATGAGCTGGGTGTTCCTATGGCTAGCGCATTAAATATGTTTTTAAAGCAAGTTGTATCTACACGTAGTATCCCTTTAGAAATCAAGCTACCTGACAAAGCTGAACGACCTAAAGCGTTTGACGAAATGACGTATGATGATTTAAAGCAAATGCTTGACGAAGCTAACGACGATATTGCAAACGGTAGAGTACATAGCATGGAAGATGTACACAGAGATATACAAGAGTACATGAAGAAATGGTAACATGGCATATTAAATATTCACCTAAAGCAGAAAATGCGTTGAAAAATGTATTTGACTATATAAGAGTTGATTTGCAATCACCTGAAATTGCGACCAAACAAACAAATAGAATAATTGATGCTGTTACTAAACTTAACACTATGCCACATCGCTATCCAATAGCGTTACAAGAGCCACTGACAAGCGATGAAATACACGTTATGCCAGTTGATAATTTTTTGGTGCTATATAAAATTGATGATATGGCAAAAACTATATACATCATAAATGTAATATATAAACGAAGTGTACAGTATTAGTAAATAACTAAGTAGGCAGAGGATTGCCACACATTAATAAAAAAAGCGAGAGCTTTTACACTCTCGCTTATGCTAGTTATTCAAATAGATAGCCGTACTTATCGTTAAATTCATCATCATGCTCTTTATACTGATTATATCGTTCCTTATCTTTAACGATTAAATGAGCATTTTTATTATCAATTTCTTTACGTTTCGTATCGTGCCAGCGTTTTCTATCAATACGCTTTGACATAATGTCGCTATTGAACTTATTAAATTGTTCATCGCTTAATATACGCTTCATGTCTAGCATGAAATCTGACATAATCGCCTGTCGTTTTGCAAAATATTCATCTGATAAATCATGAAAAGATAGTATATAAACACCTGACAAATTGTCGATAGCCGATAATTGCTCGCTAGTTAAGTTTTGGTCACGTAATAGCTTTGTATATAACACTTTATTTGCGATATTATCCCTTTCGTAAGGGTTACCAACTACCATACTTGCAACATATGGAACTATACCGATACCAGTTGCTATGCCTAATACAAAAATTATCAAGCAAATAAGCGAAATTTTAACATACTTTTTCATTAACTACACCTATCAAAACAAGCCTAATTGACTAAGGTCAAAACCATAATCTACATACGAAACAATAATACCATTAATATTAGAGTAAACCATAAATACTGCTGCTGCAGCAACCATAGATGACGCTGCTAAAAACTTGTAATATAAAGATAATTCTTTATTTTCTATAGATACGACACCAGCTTTATCAACAAGTATTCTGTTCATCACGTTGGCAGTAAAGTCTGCTGGTGGTTGCTTTGTTTTTTTGTTAAATTGTAATAAATTCAATAGTTTGTCGACATATTTTTCATCAATTTTACGTTTCATTTGTTAGCTCCTGCAAAATCTTTGTTAATAATATCTGTTAGCTTTTTCCTAGCACGAAATGCTGTAACTTTCACGTTTGAGTCGCTCATTTCCATAAGTTCAGCAATCTCTGCAATGCTTCGCCCTTCAACATATAGCATGTTTATAACCATACGTTCGCTAGGCTTTAATACGTCTAGCGCTTCAGATAACTTGTTTGCCAGCTCTTTATTAAGTAGCTCATTTTCTGGCGATGATGCTTGGTCAATATTATCAACGAAGTAGTCAATATCTATATCAAACGATGATATTGGAACTACCATATCACGATATTTGTTACGCCAGAAATTTTTGCACGTTCTAACTGCTATCACCGATAGCCAGTTTACAAACGGTGCATCCATACGATAGCTAGCTAACGACTTGTAACATGCAAAAAATACATCGTTAGCAACCTCGTCTATATCATCATATGGAACATGGGAAGATACCAACTTGAACACCTTATCTTTATATTTATCAACAAGTTGCTCAAATTGGTTGATATCTCCCTGTAAAATTTTATCTATTATATCAATATCATGTATTTCCAAGCAACACCATTCCTAAAATATAAGTTGCATAAAACTACAGTTTAGTTACAAACTATTTTGAAAAAGTATATTCGTAACCCTTAACGCTACCATTCTCTAGTATGGCAACAACGTCTTCAATAAAGACTTGTTCTTCGTTTGTAGGCACCATAAATACTTTGATTTTAGATGTGTCCTTTGATATAAGTTGCTCGCCAGCAGATGAATAAGTAGAATTGTTTTTGTCGTTATCTAAAACTATTCCTAAATCTTCTAAGCCTTCAAGCGTTTTTTGTCTAATTATTGGTGCGTTTTCGCCAACACCAGCAGTAAATACTATCGCATCAACTCTGCCAAGTACTGCCATGTACATACCAACATATTTACGCAATCTGTAGCACTCAACATCAATCGCTAGTTGGCACTTAGCATCGCCTTTGCTCGCTTGTTCGATAATATCACGCCTATCAGTATATTTACCTGTGATACCTAATAAGCCAGATTCTTTATTAAGCATATCGTTTACGTCATTTATACTAACGCCAAGTGTCGTTTGCATATATAATGGGATAGCTGGATCAATATCGCCACTTCTAGTACCCATAACAAGACCTTCTAATGGAGTGAAACCCATTGATGTATCAATAGATTTTCCACCAGAGATAGCAGTTGCACTTGCACCGTTACCAATATGCAAGCAGATGATATTAGTATCTTCGTTCTTTTTGCCAAGTAAAACGCTAGCACGCTTAGATATGTATAAGTGGCTTGTGCCGTGAAAACCGTAACGTCTGATAGAGTGTTGCTCATATACAGATGTTGGTAGAGCATACATATACGCATGTTCTGGTATAGATTGATGATATGCAGTATCGAATATCGCAACTTGTTTAACATCTGGCAAGTATTCCATAGCGATACGTATGCCTAGTAAGTTTGGTGGGTTGTGTAGTGGCGCAAGCTGTGATAACGCCTCGATTTTGTTTAACACATTGCTATCAATAAGCGTACTATGGCTAAAAAATTCGCCACCATGAACGACCCTGTGGCCGATAGCGTCAATATCTTTCAAATCTTTTAAAACGCCAATTTCAGCATCAACCAAAACTTTAAAAACATACTCTAAAGCAGACTTATGCGATGAGAAATCGTCATTAAACGAGTGTTTTTTGTCGCCAACAACGTATGATATGTTACCACCATCTAAACCGATACGCTCAACCATACCTTTTGCAATAACTTCGCTCTTATCCCAAGAATAAAGCAGATATTTAAGTGAAGAACTACCGCAATTTATTGCTAATACATTCATAATAACCTTCCTTATTTTAATTAATTACGCAATTCTACATATTAAAATTATAATTGTAAATAAATAAAATGCATTACCTTAAATTATAACTATGTTTTAGCTAAATATCATATATCACTACTACGATAGCACTACTTTTAAAAATGCTTGTATTTTTATATTTTAGCAGTATATTACAAGATAATATCATATTAAACGTGTAGTGAAACGGGGTAAATAACATGCGACGAACAGAACGACAACTTACTGATGACAAAGCAATAAACGATATTATCAACTCACAAAACCATTGCAGATTGGGGCTTATTGATAATGATTGTGCATATATTGTACCATTGAACTATGGGTTTGAAGTTATTGATAGCAAACGTGTTTTTTATTTTCATAGCGCTAGCGAAGGCAAAAAACTTGATTTAATTAAGCAAAATAATAACGCATGTATCGAGATAGAAGGCGATTGTAGCATAAAAACTGGCGATACTGCGTGTTCATATTCTATGTATTATCAATCAGTTATTGGCAATGGGCATGTTTTCATGATAGATGACGTGTCAGATAAACGTCACGGATTAGATGTCATCATGAGGCAAGCAACACAAAAAGATGGCTGGACTTTTAGCGATAGCTCTGTTGAGAAAATTGCTATATATAAGTTGGTGTTGTCAAACTGTACGGCGAAAGTGAGAATGAAGTAGTCTGTTCTGGCGATAAC
>CAYJIW010000130.1:0-4469 GCA_964370335.1 uncultured Deferribacteraceae bacterium | reverse complement strand
GTAAATACTAACATATCAGATACATTTACGATAACGATAACAGAGCGAGTAATAGAGTTACAAAGTTTAACATTATCATACACAGCTAACACGCTAACTGTAGGTGCTACATTAAGTCCAACAGTAACGTATAACCCAAGTGGCACAACACAAAAGGGTGTTACATATTCTGTAAACAATGGTAATGCAACAATCAATGCAACATCAGGTGTAGTAACAGGTGTAACAGCAGGTCAAGTTGTAGTTACAGTAAGGTCAACTGCTAATAACTCAATATCAGCTACATTTACGATAACTGTGACACAGCCAGTAGTAGTTTACACATGTTCAAACCCACCATCAGCAGGCTATGAAGAAGTATCAGGCGTATGGGAAATATATAACGCAACAGGTTTAAGAGCTTTAAGTAACACATCAGCTAAGCTAGTGTGCGATATAAATTTAGCAGGTAGTGCAAGCAACCAATGGACACCGATAAACAATTATTTTGGTACATTTGATGGTGATAACCACACAATTAGCAACTTATACATTGATAGTTCTGCCGATAACCAAGGATTGTTTGGTGTTTTGAGAGGTACAGTAAAAAACTTACATTTACAAGGTGCATCTATAACTGGTGCTGATAATGTTGGTGCAATAGCAGGACAAACACAGCAAGGTGTAATTACATCATCTTATGTTACAGAAGCAACTATAACAGGCGATAATTTTGTTGGTGGTTTAGTAGGCGTTGCAAATGGTAATATTATTACTAGCTATGTTAGTAATTCAGATATTGAAGCAACAAATGATGCTGTTGGTGGTATCGCAGGACAAACAGGTGCGTTACTTGCAGGAGTATTTACATATAATGTTACTGTAACAGCAAGCTCCTTTATTGGAGGCGTTGTAGGATATGCACAAGGTACAATAAATGACGCATATTTTGTAACTACAGATAATACACTTGAAGGTACAGGCAATGGAGGAGCTGGCGGTACAACTAAGCTTAGTTCATTGCAACAGTTAAATGATATCATATCAGATATGATTATAGACTTTATAAATAATGACATATCATTTGATTATATATTTCAAGCAGGTAGCCCAAGTGCGACAGCTTTACCGACAATAGTGTCAAAAGGTTATACTATTGATAATGATGGTACGTGGCTAATATCAAACCAATATGGATTGTATGCATTCAGTGATAACATAACAAATGATGGTATGGCTTTGTCAGATGCTAATGCGAGATTAATTGCAGATATAAACATGGGCGGTCTTTCAATTATTCCGTTAAAGACAACCAATTACCATGGCACATTTGATGGCGATAACCATACAATTAGTGGCATAAGGGTTACTGGCAATAGTCTTAATGTAGGTTTATTTGGTCAACTTGGTGATAATGGTATTGTTAAAAATTTAGTTATAGATGATGCAAACATACAAGCTGGTAATGCTGTTGGTGCAGTTATTGGTGTTAATAACGGTGGTACGGTAGAAAATATAGTTGTAAAAAATTCTACTATAAACGGTACTGGCTCAAGAGTTGCTGCTGTAGTAGGATGGAACCTAAGTTCAAGTGCTATAGTGCGTAATATAACAGTAGATAATTGCGTAATAAGTGGTAATGACGATGTTGCAGGTGTAGTAGGTGATAATGAAGCTGGCTCTGTTAGTAATTTAACAGTTAGGAATACACGTATCACAAGTAATGGTAATTCAAATGCCTATAATAATGGTGTTAAAGCTACTGGGACGTTGGTACAAGAAAACGTAACATTGAATTAATTATAAATTAATGCGAAATCGGCATGATAACTTTGTTCTCAAGCCGATTTCATCATTAATTGGCAATGGTAAGAGTGGACATCCCCCGCCGTCGTTGCCACTCCGCCTTCGCCTTGTGGCAAAGACATGCTTTGCTCTGCTTGCTCACCACGTCACACAAAAACCGTGTTCCTCGCAGAGACGTTTCTAACGCATAACGGTCATTGCGAATTGCCAAAGGCAATATGGCAATCCATAAAGCTATTAATAGTTAATAACGTATAATAGTAAGAGTAAATAATTTTAGTAATTAAAAATAAACAAGTGAGAGATTATTATGAAGAAGATGAAATTATTAGCATTAATGCTAATGGCAACATCGTTACTAGCATTTAGTGCATGTAGCGAAGATGACAGCACAAGTACAGGTGGTGGCAACACTTCTGTAGCAGTTACGGAAGTAACAGCAAACCCAGCTATAATTAACGTAGTTGCAAGTGATGAGTCGGAAGCAATCACAGTAACAGTTAAGCCAGATGATGCAAGCGATAAATCTTATACAATGGTATCAGATAACGAGAGTATAGCAACAATAGACCCAGCAACACGCAAGGTTACAGGTGTTGCAAGTGGCAGTACAACAATCACAATCACATCAAATGCAGATGATACAAAGAAAACAACAGTTACAGTAAATGTATCAGATATGGAAATAGCTATCACAGGTTTAACATTATCATATCCTTTTGATAGGTTAACAGTAGGTGGCAAATTAAGCCCATCGATAGAATACACACCAGATACAACAACACAACAAGGTGTAACATATGCGGTAGATAACGCAACAGCAACGATAGATGCAGATGGCGTAGTAACAGCTGTATCAGCAGGCATAGTAAAGGTAACAGCAACATCAACAGTTAATAACGCAATAACATCTGAGTTTTCAATAACGATAACAGACCCTAACATTGCAGACCCACGTTGTGCAACTCCACCATCAGCAGGCTTTGAAGAAGTAGCAGGCGTATGGGAAATATATAACGCAACAGGGTTATCGGCATTTAGTACAGAAGTTGAAAGTGGTAATCTTAATGTAGATGCAAAACTAATATGCGATATAACACTATCAGGCAACTGGACACCAATAGGTGCATATCGCAATGCTTATTCAGGCTCATTTGATGGTAATAACAAAACAATTAGTGGGTTAACAACAAACGATAACACAATACATAGTCAAGGATTATTTGGTCAAATAGATGATACTGGCATCGTAAAAAACTTAGTTATACATGAGCCAAGCATTGTAGGTAGTAATTTTGTTGGTGCATTAGCTGGTCTTAATAGAGGTGCTATCGAAAATATTTCTGTAATAGGTGGTACAGTAACTGGTACAGGTGATAGTGTAGGCGGTATTGCAGGTAGCAATAGTGGTACAATAATAGCAAGCTATAACACAAGCACAGTAAGTGGTGCAAATAATGTTGGCGGTATTGCAGGTTTAAATACTGGTACAATAATTGCAAGTTACAACACAGGTGATGTAAGTGGCACAGGTGCTAACGTAGGCGGTATTTATGGTACTTCATCTGGTACTAACGCTAAAGCAACGTATTACTTAAAAACAGCAAGTATTAACGATGGTATATTTGGTATAGGTGGCACAGCAAGCGATACAGCTGGCGTAGCAGAAGCAGTTGATAGTATTGCAACACTAAATACAAAAGTAGATGCAATGAATACAGCTATTGGGCAGTATGAAAGAGATAATAGTGTTACTGTAGGGGTAAGGTTTGTTGCGGGGAGTTTGAGTACGGAGTTGCCAACGCTACAAGCACAACCATAAATTTAGCGAGAATTTCACGCTCCTACGTTGTTGTTTATAAAAAATAATGCTCATGTACCTCACGTTTATGTACACTGCGCTTATTTTTTGTAAGACGCCTAGTAGTAGCATCAAATCTACGCTAAATTGACGTAATTAGTGTATTAAAAACTATAATTAATTGCGTAATTTAAGGTAAATAATACATAAGCGAGAGTGTAAAAACTCTCGCTTTTTTACGTTTAAGACGTGGACGTCAGCAAGTCATTTTTGTTATCATAATTTTTATTCATATTTTTACAACTTTCTACTTGCTTAATCACACCAAAAGTAATATATTTTTATCAACTATAAATAAAATTAAAGGATAAGTGAAACATGGGATTTAGTTGTGGTATAGTTGGGCTTCCAAATGTTGGGAAATCAACGATTTTTAATGCGTTATCAAAAGCGCAAAATGCGGAGAGTGCTAACTATCCATTTTGCACGATAGACCCTAACAGAGGGATTGTACCCGTGCCTGATGAAAGAATGGAGTTTATTATACAATATATTAAACCAAAGTCGATAGTGCCTACTACTGTTGAGTTTGTTGACATTGCTGGACTTGTTAAAGGCGCTAGCAAAGGCGAAGGACGTGGTAACCAGTTCCTTACGCACATAAGGCAAGTTGATGCTATTGTACACGTCGTTAGATGCTTTGATAGCACAGATATTGTACACGTCGAAAATAGCGTCGATGCTAAACGTGATATTGATATAATTAATACCGAACTACTTATATCTGACCTAGAAATACTTGAAAAAGCGCTACAAAAAAACGCTAAACAAGCAAAAAGTGGCGATAAAGCTATCAAACGTAAGTGCGATGTTATAGAATTGC
>CAYJIW010000129.1:0-4513 GCA_964370335.1 uncultured Deferribacteraceae bacterium | reverse complement strand
CACTTCGTTCGCAATGACGTAAATAAGCACTTAACATCAATAAGTTATTAAATATTATGAACTAGAAACGTCTCTGCGAGAACGAGTGTAATGAGTTCGTGGCAGTCCATGTTTTAGGCTACGATTTGCCGTTAATGTTGTTTTACGTAGATATATTTATCAATTTCAAATTATGTCATCATTAGCTTGCAGTACTCTTATATGTATATGAAAAATCATACAACAAAATGTTTTACTTTGAAAAAAAAACGTGTTATAAATGTGTATTATGATAAAAAAGCTAACACTATTAGCTATATCCATATTTGTTATTTATCCAAATATGTTGGTATATGCTCAAGAAAATAAATTTAATAACCCAGATGTCGAACAGTATATCGCAACTGTTTCTGAAGAACATGGAATTTCGCAAACTAAATTGCGTCAATATTTTTCGCAAACAGAATTTATCGAAAATTCTATCAGGCTTATGGATAGACCGGCAGAATCGCTCGGCTGGAAAACATACCTTGAACGCATCTTATCTGATGACCGTGTTAGACGTGGTGCTGTATATTATCGCAAATATAAACGTGAAATGGCTGAAGCTACTAAAAAATATGGCGTGCCAGCACACGTCATCACAGGTGTTATCGGCATAGAAACAACATATGGTAAAGCACCGCTTAGGTATCGTGCGTTTGATGTTATATCTACACTTGCGTTCCATTACCCTAGACGTGCAAAATACTTTAAATACGAACTTACAGAGCTTTTACGCTTTAGCGAAAGGATGAATACTGACCCGTTTACATACAAATCATCATACGCTGGCGCAATCGGTATCCCGCAGTTTATGCCTAGTAGTGTTAATTCATACGCAGTTAGCTCTGAAAATACCGATAGCGATGTAGACCTTGTCAACTCGCACGAGGACGCTATACATAGCGTTGCAAACTACCTTAGCGAACATGGCTGGAAAAAGAACGAACCTGCACTCGTAAAAGTTAGAATAAAGGGTAGCCAAGCTAGAAAAATCGTTACTGATAGCCCATGTAAAACTACTAAGCGCACAGTTACACAGCTAAAAAAACTTGGCGTTATCTTCCCAAGCTCTGTTGATATCCCAACAAGCGCTAGAGGTACGCTAACCATACTAGATGATGATTATTACGTTACATTCTCTAACTTCTGCACAATATTTAGGTATAACCCAAGCTCAAAATACTCTATGGCAGTTATTAAACTTGGATTGTATGTGATTGGTGAAGAAAAGAAACTTAAAACTCGCTAAACATTGTAATACCGGCGATACCTACGTAACCTAAGCTAGTAATATCGCCTATTATATCATTACTCATTCCGCCTAGTGCATATACGTTATTGCAAGGTGCGCCCACCATGCCTAAACCTTTAATCGCTACATCATTTTTTACAATATCTTTTAAAGGACTTAATGTCGTATAATCTGCTTTGGTATCAATACATTCCGCAATACTATGTGCAGAATAACCCACAACTAAGCTAGGGTATGCCACCTTTACAACTTCTGCTGGCATAGATGTTTTTGATAAGTGTACGCCATAATATCCTAGCGCATGCGCAATGTCGGCACGCTCTGACAGTATCAAAGGTTTATTTATTTCTTGTTTCAATTTATGGGCAAGCGTATAAATTGTTGATATATCAATATTTTTTACCCTAAGCCAAACTTTGTCATAATTTTGAATACTACGTTTCGCAACATTAATATAATCGTCGCCAAACGTGCCATAATCTAATACAAATAACTTATCCATAATATAATTGTACATTATTTCGAGTATTTTAAGCAATAAATATTTTGTAAAGTGTTAATAATAATGGTTATTTTTTAAAATAGACAATTATCATTGAGTAGCCATAAATTTTTGTTATCATTTTAGTTATGGAGTATGTTATGGAAAATATTATTGTTAGAAAAGAATGTAAAAACGACCATGGTGCTGTTTACGCTCTAATTGATGATGCTTTTTTCAAAAGGCAAAATAATGGACGAGATGAACATATAATGATTTCAAAATTACGTGGTAGCAACTCGTTCATACATGAGCTATCGCTAGTGGCAGAACTAGAGGGCGAAATAGTTGGTACTATTATGTTTTCTGAAGTGCTTGTTGGTGGCGTTGGTGAAGCCTCGATTGAGCTTTTAACTGTAAACAACTGTATGAAAGATGAGGGTATAGAACTAAAATTGCTAGAAAAAGCACAAAGTTGCGCAAGACGGTTAGGTTATCACTATATAATAGTTTTAGGTTGCCAAAAGTTTTATAACACTCAAGGCTATAAGCCCATACATGAGTTTTGTATTGAGCCACCAGACGAACCACCATACAAAATAAGGAACGAAAAATATATGGCTATCAACTTGCACGATAAGCATTATGAATATCACGGCAAACTACGCTATGCAGATGAATTTTACACATGATAAAAAATATATTGCAATAATGATAAAAGTATATATAGTCATGAAATGAACATTAGATGTAACCCATATCTTATTATTGTGGCTGGTATATTTACACTTGCAATCGCTATGGGCGTTGGTAGGCTTACTTATACTGCGCTTGTTGCACCTATGATTAGCAACGGTTTAAGCGAATACAACTCTGGAATAATCGCTAGTGTAAACTATCTAGGCTATCTACTCGGCTCTTTTGGCATGGTATATGTAAAAGGTATCCGCACTAGATTTTTCGTTTTCACCATTGCACTAATCACAAGCCTTGCAACCACAGGCTTGATGGGTTTAACATCATCACTTATCAGTTGGAATATTATCCGTTTCTTTTCTGGGCTTGCATCTGGCGCATGTTTCGTTTTAGGCTCTGCAATGGTGTTCGACATGCTGAACTCATTAAATAGGCAAAACCTATCTATACTACTTTATAGCGGTGTTGGGTTTGGTATCGCATTAAGCGGTACAGTCGCACCTATCGTCAACAACTTCTATGGCACAAATACTGCATGGGTGGCTATCGCATTAATTTGCGTTCCAATGGGTGTTTTCGCAATAAACATATTTAAAAAGCAAAATGGATTAGTAAAACAGGAAGGTGGGGCTACCTTAACAAAAGCCACATATAGCAAGGAATATATCAAGCTACTATTTGCATATTTCTTAGAGGGGCTAGGCTATATCATATATGCAACGTACGTTATCGTATTAGTAAAGCAAGAAACAGGCTCAGTTGTTGCATCTAATATGGCATGGGTAATTTGCGGTTTAGCTGCTATGGTGTCCATACCTATCATTC
This sequence comes from uncultured Deferribacteraceae bacterium, assembly GCA_964370335.1. GTDB lineage: Bacteria > Chrysiogenota > Deferribacteres > Deferribacterales > Mucispirillaceae > CAYJDR01. The sequence continues at coordinate 1,235 of CAYJIW010000129.1, read as the reverse complement.
GTAAAATCTCGTTGAAGATTGGGCTAACAAAATCGTTAATGTTAGTATTCTTTGTGCAAGCTATCGGCGTGCTATTACCAGCAATATCAAGCAACATAAGCATGATAGTTTTAAGCGGATTAATGTTCGGCTTGACATTTATTAGTGCGACGTCACTATGCCTACAACAAAGCGTACAAGTTAGCGGTGCATCAAGCGCTAGCACAGTTGCAGTAATGACAGCAGTCTATAGCGTTGGGCAAATGATAGGACCTATCATCGCAGCAAAATTAGCCGAAACAACAGGTAGCTTTGGTATTTCGTTTATATTATCATCTGTAGTGCTTGCAATAGCAGGAACGTTATATTTACGTAAGTAGTTGCTATATATCAAGTTTCATTTGCTTGTATGGTATGGCTTTAAATCCAAGTCGCTCATATAGTTTAACAGCCGATAAGTTATCGTGTGTAACCTCAAGCCTATATCTTTTAACTTTGCTATCGTACTCGCTACGGATAAAATCAATAACTGATGTGCCTAGCCCTTTGCCTTTAAAGCTATCCCTAATGTAGAGTTCCTCAATCAATGCGACTATTCCGCCAACCTCGCACGAGTATGTAAATGCAAGGTGGCAATAGCCTGCGTAATCATCATCTTTTTTGCATATAATGATGTTATTAAGCGGGCTATCGCTCAATGCAGATTTGATAGTGTTTTTCATAAACTGGTCAGATATTCTCTTGCTAACTGCATCAGTCGAGTAAAACTCTATCATCATTTTTAAACATTCGTCAGTATCTTTTGTTTCAATAAAACTAATCATATTTTATAGTGAAACTAATCAAACATTTCGCTATATAGTTCTCTGACAACTCTTGTATGGTTCGCAAAATCTGCTTTCATGTTATTTTTTTTCAAGTTGTTATAGCACGCAAGAACTAAGTTATAATATTCAGAGTTTTTGTTTTCTGTTATGAATTTTTCATAGCTATCAACAACTTCCTTTCTAGCGATTTGGCTTTGCCTGTCATCATATATTTGTACAAACTCAGCTGCACCGATATATGTTTGTATATATTTTTCAGGAAAAAGCAGTTGTGCTGGTCTAGTGTTTGGGTATTGTTTTTTAATGTATTCACCTGATACAATCAATGTTCTTAAAGTTTCAAAAGGACCTTCATAATACATAAGCTCATCAGATGGTGCCATGCTCTCTGCATATAGCTCATAATATAAATATTCAGTCCATGCTTTA
>CAYJIW010000128.1:0-4554 GCA_964370335.1 uncultured Deferribacteraceae bacterium | reverse complement strand
CATTTATAATGAATTTGTATCAACATCATCGCAACGAGTAAAAGTTACTAAATTACTACCAGTTGCTATAGAATCAAGCGATTCTAATGAGCAAGAAATCTACCCAGATTTTGATTATGAGCCTAGCGTGGAAGTAGTTTTAGAACAAATTTTACCTCAGTATATTAATACAGTTATATACCAAGGTATGATGGAGTCAGCAGCAGGTGAACACGGTGCAAGGATGGTTGCTATGGATGCAGCAACTACTAGCGCAGGTGAAATGATTAATAAGCTTGTTTTAAACTACAACAAAGCAAGACAAGCTGCTATTACAACAGAACTCCTCGACATCGTAAACGGTGCCGACGCATTATAATTTTATTAGGAGAAAGTACATGGCGGGAAGTAAAGGTAAAATTACACAAATTATTGGTCCTGTTGTCGACGTTAAGTTTGGCACAGGCAAATTACCAGAAATTTACAACGCAATAAAAATTGAAAATACAGCTACTAAAGAAACAGTTATTGCTGAAGTAGCACAACATCTAGGTGAGGATACAATCCGTGCGGTTTGTATGGCATCTACTGATGGTTTAGTTAGAGGTATGGAAGCTACCGATACTGGCGCACCTATATCTGTACCTGTTGGTAAAGGCGTTTTAGGACGTATCTTAAACGTTATCGGTGAGCCTGTTGATGGTAAAGGTCCTGTTGAAGAAGAAGCTAGAAGAGCTATCCATCAACCTACACCACTACTAGAAGAACAAGATACTAGTGTTGAAATCCTAGAAACTGGTATCAAAGTTATCGACTTACTAGAACCATACACAAAAGGTGGTAAAACTGGTCTGTTCGGCGGTGCTGGCGTTGGTAAAACAGTTGTTATTATGGAACTTATCAATAACATCGCACAAGAACATGGTGGTTACTCTGTTTTTGCTGGTGTTGGTGAGCGTACTCGTGAAGGTAACGACTTATTATTAGAAATGACAGAATCAGGCGTTATTGATAAAGTTTCGCTTGTTTATGGGCAAATGAACGAATCTCCTGGTGCTCGTATGAGGGTTGCATTATCAGCACTTTCAGTTGCAGAACACTTTAGAGATCAAGGGCAAGACGTTCTTCTATTCGTAGATAACATCTTCCGTTTCTCTCAAGCAGGTTCAGAGGTATCGGCACTACTAGGTCGTATGCCATCTGCCGTTGGTTACCAGCCAACACTCGCTACTGAGATGGGTATATTACAAGAGCGTATTACATCTACTAAAAAAGGTTCTATTACATCAGTTCAAGCGGTATACGTACCAGCCGATGACTTAACAGACCCTGCACCAGCTACAACTTTTGCTCACTTAGATGCAAAAACAGTTTTATCTCGTGCTATTTCAGAGATGGGTATCTACCCAGCGGTTGACCCACTAGATTCTACATCAAGAATTTTAGCTCCAGAATATATTGGTGATGAACACTATAACACTGCTCGTGGCGTTCAAGAAATCTTACAACGCTATAAAGAGTTACAAGATATTATCGCAATCTTAGGTATGGAAGAATTATCTGAAGAAGATAAAGATACAGTTGCACGTGCTAGAAAAATTCAAATGTTCTTATCGCAACCCTTCCACGTTGCAGAACAGTTTACAGGCACACCGGGTTCATATGTTAGCTTAAAAGATAGTATCGCAGGCTTTAAAATGATACTAGATGGCAAATGTGATGAAATACCTGAGCAATTATTTTACATGCGTGGCGGTATTAACGAAGTTCTTGAGGCTTTTGAACAATCGAAGCAAGGAAACTAAGATATGGAAAATAAACTTTTTCTTGAATTGGTGTCACCAGTAAAAACTGTTGTTTCTATGGAAGTCGATGAAGTTATTGGACGTGGTATAGAAGGCGAATTTGGAATTTTACCGGGACACGCATCTTTCTTTACTGCATTAGTTCCAGGTGGCTTTACATATGTAGTTGATAACATCAGACACCATGTGTTTATAAGTAAAGGGTTTTTTGAAGTTGCTGATGATAAAATTATTGTACTTGCTGAAACTGCAGAAGCTTCGCCTGATATTGATATAAAGCACGCTAAAGAACTTATTGAAAAAATGAGTGACGTGCTAGCAAACAATAAAGGCCTAGATGATGAAAAAGTTAAAGAAGCTCAAGCAATAATTGATGTTCAACTAGAACGTATAGCTACTGCTGAAGCACATAATAATCAATAACAATTTTGTTAATAATATTATTATTAATGTTGTAGGGTGGAAACTCTACAACATTTTTTTTTGACTAAAATTCTATCTACATTTATTTACATAATTCCATTAACGTAAAACAAAATATCACCGTAACATCTTGATAGATTATATAATTTATAATACAACACAATAAGCCATTGATACATTTGATATACTTTATAAAATACACTTATATAAAATATACTTAAAGGTGTGTTATGGCTACTATATTATTATTTATGATAGCATCAATTATTCTTTTTGCTTTAGTATTATTTACTATTGTTATTGTAAGGTGTATTAAAAGCTATAACCATATTAAAACATTACGTGTTGAAGCTAGTGCTGGTAATGATCAATCGCAATACTTGTTAGGGTATATGTATTTTACTGATACAATTTTACCATATAATATGGAACAAGCAGAGTATTGGCTATCAAATTCATCTGATAATGGCAATAAGGAAGCACAATTTTTATTAGCTATGTTGTACATGACAAAAGCGCTATATCAATATGACGATGGATTATATAACGGCGATGTTATACGGTTATTGACTACATCTGCCGAGAGTGGCTACGTATTAGCACAAGTGGCTCTAGCAGAAATGTATGCAGAAGGTTGTATTGCTACAAAAAATATTGAGCTATCTAAAAAATGGTATAAATATGCAGCAATGTCAGGCGACACATATTCACAAAAGGCGTTAGGAAATTTACATACTATGGATATGGGCGATAAGTATATTGCATATGCTTGGTATCAAGTTGCATCATTTGCAGGCGATACATATGCACAAGAGATATCACACCAGTTATATAATAGCTTTGATATTGACGAAAAAGAAAAAGCAACTAAAGTTTCGCATGATTATGTAACAAAGTATGGCAAACCAAGCACATTGCACGTGCAGTAAATAGTTGCTATTTAAGTTTTTTGACAAACTCTGATTTTAGTTTCATAGCACCTATACCATCAACTTTACAGTCGATATTATGCCCGTCACTACTATCATAAATTAGTTTGATATTTTTAACTTTAGTGCCAACCTTTATGCCACTAGAGCTACCTTTAACTTTTAAATCTTTGATAACACTAACGCTATCGCCGTCTTGAAGGATGTTTCCGTTAGCATCTTTAATACTGTTATCAACTTCTTGTTTTTCGGCACTTTCTTCATGCCCGCAATTTGGGCAAATAATTAGCCCTTTATCTTCGTATGTGTATTCGTAATCACATTGTGTACAGTTTGACATATTATTTTACCATTAATCCATACCGTTTTTCTTTTTACGGTTATCTTTTATATATACTTGTTTAATATTTGGTGATTTTTCATCTTTTAGTTCGTTTATGTCAAAAAGCTTTGTTGCTTTAATCAATTCACGCAGCTTTGAGTAGCCATAGTTACGTGGGTCAAACTCTGATTTTGCATTACTGATGTATTGCCCAACAGTTGCAAGGTATGCCCAGCCGTCCTCATCTTCAGAAGCATTGACGGCAGCACGTAATAGGTTTACAAGCGAAGTATCGGCTTTTAGTTCATTAGATGAATATTTTTTAGGTTTCTTTGCTACTTCATCATCGAACTTTAAGTTTTCAACATAAATAAATTTATTACAAGCATTAATAAATGCTTCAGGTGTTTTCTTTTCGCCAAAACCGTACACAATAAGCCCGCCTTCACGCAAGCGTGATGCAAGCCTTGTAAAATCGCTATCACTAGAAACGATACAAAATCCATCAGCATTAGATGAATAGAGTAAATCCATTGCATCAATAATTAAAGCGCTATCTGTAGAGTTTTTGCCTGTAGTATAGCCGAATTGTTGCATTGGTTGTATAGCGTGGTATGGCAGAACTTCTTTCCAGCCTTTTAAGTTGGGGCTAGTCCAGTCGCCATAAATTCTTTTAACAATAGCTATACCAAACTTTGCAATTTCTTCCATCAATCCGTCGATATTAAGTGGTGAAGCATTATCAGCATCAATTAATACGACAAGTTTATTTTGTCTTTCAATATTCATTAATTATCCTTTACAAATCAATAAGGTAGTTCATACCATAGCTAGTATATATCATTAAGAACTGTAATGCACGCTTTAATTTCTCTTGATATGCAAGTGATAGTGTCGTCGGTTTAATAAAAGTAGTAATCGGTTGCCCATTTTCATGCTGGCTAATTTGTTCACTAAGTAGTGTTTCAACAATTGTATCGAAAGCAACAATAGTGTTTGTAGCCATTTGTTTAGTAATTATACCTTTTCTTGCAAGGTGTTCAATCCTATTTACTGTGTTTGTGTCATTTATGCCCGCATGTAGCGATAAAAGTCT
>CAYJIW010000127.1:0-4752 GCA_964370335.1 uncultured Deferribacteraceae bacterium | reverse complement strand
CCAAAACTATTCAACCTACGCTATGATATGATAAAAAGCTGTAATTTTAAGCTGTAGTTCATTAATTGCTTTTAATTCCTGTATAAAAAGTATTATAATATATATCAAATATTATATAAGGGGCATAACGATGAGTTTACTCAGTAAAATAAAACAAATCCGCCCAGAATTTATCATCGCAGGCGTTTTTGCAATTATCCTTATTCTATACAGTCTATATACTTTAATTTTATATTTATTAAGCGGTAATAGTATCGTTAAACAAAAACCATTCACAAGTACAAATACTGAAAGCTCTAGCAATATGACAGAACAAAAGTCTAGTATAAACGAGGCTGTATCTAGCGATAGACCTATCACTATTAGCGCTAGTGCTATGGAAAAAGAGTTTGATAGCATAATACAATCATCGCCAGAAGTATCTGGAATGGAAGTCGCTACACAATCATCTAACCCTACTGTATGGGTTTACATTAAAAATAATGGCACTAGACAAGATGAGCTAGCTGTCGAATATTGCAAAATACTTCATTCTAAACGTATTATGGCAAAGCGTGTTACTATACTTGACGAAGCAGCACGCAATAAAGGCAAAATTGTCGAAATAGGCGATAGTAATTGCGATTTTTAAGGATATTATTTTGCGTTTTTTGTTAAATTTATTTAAAAAGAAGAAAAAGAAAAAAAATAAACTTTCTTATTTTGAACGTGGTTCTATCGCTGCCGACCAAAATAAGTTCTCGCTTGCTTTCAAGTGTTTTTTTGCTGATGCAAAAATATCAAACTCACCAAAATCACAGTTTCTTGTTGGTTTCTTCCTGTATTACGGTATGGGAGTTAAACAAAATTATGAAGTTGCATATAAGTGGCTATATATTTCTGCATCTGCTGGTAACGCAGAAGCAATGTTTTACCTTGGCGAAATGTATAAAATGGGCAGGGGAGTCACTAAAGATTTACTAGAAGCGTATAAATGGTATATGGAAGCAGCCGAACTTGAACATACAGAAGCGCAATACAATGTCGGATTTATGTACAAAAATGGCAAGGCAATCAAGCAAGACTATGAAGAAGCAGTCTACTGGTTTGAAAAAGCAGCACTAAAAGGCGATATGAAAGCGCAATATAATATGGGCATAATGTGTGCCGCCGGTAAAGGCACACTTAAAGACGATGAAGAAGCATTCAAATGGTATAAACTCTCTGCCGAACAAGGATATATGATAGCTATGTATAATCTAGGGTATATGTACCAAAGTGGGAGAGGGGTGAAGCAGGACTATAAGGAAGCAGTTAAATGGTTCAAGCTCTGTGACCAGTAAATTTGTGATTCTTTTAAGTTTATACTGCGTTATTTAAAAAACTGCTAAGTCGAGTACCTGTATGTACACTCCTGTCGCAGTTTTCAAGCCGCCTTGTCTAAACTTAAAATATTTCACAAATTGCGCTTTTGTGTCTTTTTCATTTTGGCGTTGTTACTCCTCGAATTTAATCGTCTAGTACGTTGTGTGTACACTTATTCGGGATATTACAACCCCCGCCGTCGCTCGCAGAGATGTTTCTAGTTCATTAGGTTTGATAATTTGTTGATATTAAGTACTTATTTACGTCTTTGCGAACGAAGTGTGGCAATCCATGAAAACTGCATAACAATTATTAACTTACAATCGTCAGCCATACGCATACATTAACGTAAGCTAAAAAGGTGATTGTTATGTTATCGCTAGAACATAAAAAAACTACAGCCCTTGACTTTTAGCCTCTTGCCAATACTTTTCTAATATCTCAACAGGCGTTTCTTCTAGTGTTTTATTCTTAGCTTTTAATACATTTTCAATGTAATTAAAGCGTTCTTTAAACTTTATTATTGCTGAACGTAACGATTCATCGGCATCAACTTTCATGTGTGATGCTAAATTTGCTAGCACAAACATCGTATCGCCTAGCTCCTCTTGCATGTCGTGCTTGTCGCCAGATTTATACGCTTGACGTAGTTCTTCTATTTCTTCTTCGAGTTTATCAAAGATTTCATCAACATTATTCCAATCAAACCCAACACGTGATACACGTTTTTGTATCTTTTGTGCTTTTACAATACTAGGTAGTGCTTGTGGTATGTTATCTAATATTGATTGATGTTCGCTATCTTTTTCTGTTTTCTTTATCTCTGCCCAGCGGTTAATTACATCAGATGTATTATCTATCTGCTCATTGCCAAAAACATGCGGATGGCGACGCACTAATTTTGTATTTATACCATCAATAACTTCTGCTAATGTGAATAAATCGTCACTTTCTGCTATTTCAGAATGCATGACAATATGCAACAATACATCGCCAAGTTCTTCCTCAATATTATCTATATCCCGTGTATCTAATGCATGCACAAGCTCGCAAGATTCTTCTAAAAAAGCATTTTTTAAGCTGAATAATGTTTGTTCCCTATCCCAAGGACAACCGTTATCTGAACGTAATATTTTGACTATCTCAACTAATCTGTTAAACTCTTTCATACATAACCCCTTTATTATAATATTAGCGTATTATATAAAGTTATCAAGTAGAAGTTTTAATTTGATGTACTTAGAGCCCCCAAAACGGAGGCTCTAAGATATAAGGAGGTTATTGTGATATCAACATTAGGGGGGTTGTTACCACATAAGCTACATGATAAACTAATCATGTAAAAAGTGTGTGCTTACTTGATAATATGACAATAGTATGCTACATAAGTTCATAGATAATAATATTTTTTCAAAAGGATTTTTTAAGTGGATGGATTAACATTTTATAAACTACTGATAATACTGAATAAATACTTTGCAAACGCAAAGTTAAATAAAATCACTTCTGCTGGCGGATCAATATATTTTTCAATATATCAAAAAGGTATGCATAATTTTGAGTATAGAATGTCACCATCGCCACCTGTCTTAAAACCTATCAACGAAATATCTGGCGAAAGTCCGGGTGCGTTATCAGTAGTTACAGGTGCAACTATTGAAGAAATATCAACTTTTGGTTACGAGCGTGCAGGCTATATAATATTAAAAAAACGTAAGCAAAGCGGTAAACTAATGACATATAAAGCTATCCTTGAGCCAGCTGGTAACTATGCAAACTTTTTACTACTTGATGAAAACGACATGATATTATATTCGCACTCATCAAGAACGATAGATGCTGATAGAAATATCGGCGCAGGTAGCAAATATGTAAAACCTAAGCCAAATAAAAAGTTTTCGCTAGATAATTTAGGCGATGCTAAATCGTTTAATGAACTATCAGGGTTTTATCCGCTTACTTCTAAATATGCTGATAACATGGTTGAAAATAGCGATATGGCTACTGTTGCAAGCGATATAAAACAATCATTACAAGATGATAACTTCTACATCAATAGCGATGATAAGCTAGCGCCTTTCAAGTTTGATGGTTATGAAAAAGCTGTAAGTTATAACGAAATAGGTGATTACTACAAAACTAAAGAAGTAAATAACTTTGTACGCACATACGAAAACTTAAAAAAGATTTTTAACGCAAGGTTAGAGAAATACAATAAACTTGTTAATAAGTTAAAAGTTGAACTTGAGCAAGCAAACACGTTCCAAAAGTATCGTGATGAGGCTGACTTGATTAAAAGCAACATATATAAAATGGATAAGCACGGCGAATATGAACTAGAAAAATATACTGATAATGGTTTAGAAATTGTTAAATATACGCTAGAACAAGGCGAAACTGCACAATCAAAGCTTGAAAAACTATATAAAAAAGCATCTAAGCTAGAGCGTGCAATTCCGCTAATAAACGAACGTATGCAAGAAGCAGAGCAAATGGCTATCTCGGCAGAAGAACAACTATACTACATTGATAATACCGACGATAATGATAGCCTAGCAGAACTTGAACGTGGTATATCGCAAGAACGTAAAAAACAACCGAATAATAAAGAAAAAAAGTCGTCTAAAAAGTCATTTTATGAACACATTGGCGAAGGCTATGCACTCTATGCTGGTAGAAATTCTATGTCTAACCACGACTTAGTTTTTAAATTTGCAAAAGATAGTGATATATGGTTTCATGCTAGAAATATCCCATCATCGCATATATTGCTGAGGCTTGAAGGTGGCATTAGGCTGTCTGATGAACTTATTGTTGAGGCATCACGTGTGGCGGCTGCTTTTTCTAAACATAAAAACGAAAAGAAAGTAGATATTGATTACACACATAGGAAATACGTTATAAAACCTAAAAATACACCTATTGGGTTTGTTACCTACAAACGCTTTAAAACAATAACAGTAGAACCATTTAGTAGCGAAGAAATAAGCAAAATGTTTACGGAATAGCTTATAAAATTAATAAAATTTACGTTTTTTTACTTTTTTGCTTGCAATGCGGTAAAAACTACTGTATAAGTCATGATATTGCAAATCAAAGGCGGGTATTTATCCCGCCTGTTTTTTTGTAAAAAATTAACTATGGGTACGTATGTTTAATAAAAAAGAATTTATGCAAAACCTTACAGAAAAGGCTACTAGCGAAGCTAACAACCTAGAGTGTGAGTTTGTATCTATCGCATTTGTTAAAGAGGGTAAACAGCATGTTTTGCGCATAATTATTGATGGCGAAAACGCATCACTTGATGCGTGTGCTACAGTTTCTCGCAGAGTGTCTGGCTGGCTTGACGAACATGAAGATAATATCCCATACAAAGAATATATGCTTGAAGTTGGCACACCCGGCATG